>CAVGZQ010000241.1:0-2603 GCA_963633515.1 Bacteroidaceae bacterium | reverse complement strand
GCATCATGCCGCACAAGACGTCGAAATCGCTCAGGCGCGCAAGCGCATCGCCGACGAAAAAGCAAACGTCGACCGACAAGTTCAAACCGAAAAATCAAAAGCCGAAAACGACCAAAATAAAGCCCGCGAAGACGATAACAAAGAAAAAAGCTTATGGGGAAAAGTTGCCGATGCCGCCGCAAAATTCGTCTCAAACCTTGCAAACGCACTCAAAAACATCGTCAGCAAGTTCGTCAGCTTCGTCACCGATTTGCTCTCCGCATTCGCCGACTTCGTCTCCTCGATCAACAAAGAACTGGGCGAAAAACTCAAAGCCGCCATCGAAAAATTCAAAGACTTCATCACCCAACTCCTCGATGCAATCTTTGAAATCATCGAGGCTGTCATTCAAGCCGTCATCGATGCCGTCGCGGCAATCGTCTCTGCCGTCGTCGACTTCATAAAAGCCGCCGTCGAAGCATTCAAAGCGATCGTCTCCGAAATCTTGGCGCTCCTCAAAGCCGCCTTCGACGCCGCCTTGGAAGGCATCAAAGCCGCCCTCGAAACTCTGGCCGACATCGCAAAAGCTATCTTCATCAAAGCATGCGAATTGGCCGGCGTCGATCCGAGCATCTTTGCTTCCGCGGTTGCTGTCTATAATAAGATAATCGCCGATCCTGGCACATTTTTCTCCGCTTTGGCCACCGGATTTGTCGACGGATTCAAAAATTTCGGCGCCAATATGCCTGGAAACCTGTGGGTAATGGCCAGCAATCTCGTCGGCATTTTGTTCGGCGCCGTCGGCGTTTCTGTCCCCAAAACATGGACCGTCGCAAGCGCAATCAAATTCGGACTCGAAATTATCGGCATCGACGTCAGCAGCATCTTAAGCGCCACAGGACTCCAAGAAGTCTACGACGAACATCTTAAGGAAGAACAAAAAAAGCGAGACATCGCGCGCGGAAAACGCCCCGACCTCGAAGAAGATCCCCAAAAAGAAGATCAAGAAGACGAAAAAGACGACTCGCAATTGATGCAACTTTACAATACCTTCAAAGAAGGCGGCATCGATGCGGTTATCCCCTATATGAAGGAACATGCCGGCGACCTCGTCAAAGATATTCTTATGAATATATTAAAAACCGTTGCGCCCGAAATTCTCATGAAGGCGATTGCCAGATTGGCCGCGCTTGCAACGCCGCTCAGCGGCATCATAACCGTTATCAAAGGCGTTTACGATCTATATAAATTCGTCAAAGATAACATGTCTGCGATAAGCGGATTGGCAAATGCAATCGTTACTGTCATGGGAACAGCTGCAGAAGGCAATTCGTCGGCGGTCGCTTCTGCCGTCGAAGCCGTTATTTGCCAAGCTATCCCCCTGTTTTTCGGGATGCTCCTGAAACACTTCGGAGTCAATGTGCAAAAACCCGTCATTTGGATTCGCACGAGAGTCATGAAGCTTTTTAACAACTTCACTCAGCTTATTAAAAACCAAGTCAGAAATCTTAAAAATACAAAAGCCGGAAAAGCCGCTACAAAACGCGTCGATAATGTAAAAAACAAAGCTAAAGAAAAGTCAAAACAGGTTAACCAAAGTATAATGGATTCCGACAGCGAAAAACTTCAAAAAGCTCGGAATTATAATCGAAACGCAGCAAGCGTCGGAAGTCATCTTTCTTATCAAACCGACAAGCGCAAAGGAAAGGCTTCCGCCGCAAGCGGTGTTATGAAAGGGCTTACAAGCACGCTTCAGGGCGATAAAAACGGATCCTTTGGCGTTAATATATACTCAAAAGAGAAAAAAGAAACAGAAGAGTATTTGAAATACGTCAATGAAACGCATAAAAAATCCATCGACCCGCAAAGCAAAGATTACAAAACCCCCATCGATTCCTTCAAATCATTTAATGAAAACCAAGCTGAAAAAAATCGGATAAAGAAAGAAGACAAGGAAAAATACGAAAAACAAACGGATGCAATCGTTGCCCAAAAAGCGCTTGCCGAAGGGAAAAGCAAGCAACGAATTCTGTTCGAAAACCCCGATCTCTTATGCGGATCATACCATAGCACGCAGTACTACGACTATTCAAAGCGGAAAGCCGACGTCGGACAATCTGCAATGGCATACGACGAATATGCGCCTAAATATATCAATTGGCATGTCAATGATTATTTAACCGGATATGTAAGCACGCATAATAAAGACGGGGAAAAATTAAAACCGAAAGAATATGTAGAAAATAAAACAAATGCTCGCAACAAAGCTTATGAAAGCGCTGTAAACAACTCGATAAAAAACGTCGCCAATGGCATCGCAACCGCGATAAACGAAAAATTAAATGAAAAATCCGAAAAGGATGAATCAAAACCCAAAGAAGACATTTCCGTCGGCGGTCGGATTTACACAGCCGATGCTTCCGAAAAATTAAACAATTACAGCATTACATCCGATCAAATCGAAAACGTCATCAAAAACGGGCAGTGCACGATCAGCGGAAATTCTGCAACTTACTTCAACAATGAAATTTGCATCACAACAAACGCAGCAGGAAAAATCATCGATATCAAAAAAGTAAAACAACAAGCATGATGCCGTAACGATTCTTTGTTTCGCCCGGGAG
>CAVGZQ010000240.1:0-4487 GCA_963633515.1 Bacteroidaceae bacterium | reverse complement strand
CGGCAGCTTCGTCTTGCAGCGCGACGGCTTGCCTATTTTGCGCGGCAAGGGCTATCTCATCGCCGAAGGACGAATCGCCCAAATCTGCGAAGACGGCGAAACATTGCCGCTGGATTAAACAACTTTTTTTTGCAAAGCGCGCGATGCGCTGAGCTTTTTTTTTTTTGCGCCGGAATTGCATTCCGGCAACACTTCAAAGGATAAAACCATGAAACATGCATTTTTGACGGCTTTGGCGCTATGCGCTTTTGCCATGTTCGCAACCGGCTGCGGCGATTCCGACAATCCCGATGATAACAGCGGCAATAATCAAACAAAAGACGATCAAACAAAAGACACGCCCGAAGAAAATTCATCGTGCAATCCATTTTCTTTTGCGCAGTTTTGCAGCAAAGACAATATCGCCGTTTCGTGTTTACTCGATCCGACATCCGACAGCGGCGTTATTCGGCTCCAACGATGCGGAGCGGCCGAGTCGTGCGCAGAAACGCGCGACGAATACGGGACGGCAGCGTCTTGTTCGGAAAAATCTTGCGCAAAAGAACAAATCGGCGATGCGATTGCAACATGCGTATACGACACATTGTATACATATAAATGCGAAGCCGACGGCGACAACGCTTATCGGTACTTGTTGCAGACGTCGGAAACATGCGAAGCCGGATGCAATGACGAAAACACGGATTGCCGGCAACCCTGATAAAACCGGGCGAACCATGCGCCGACAGCGATATCGAAAACGATATTTGCAGCGCCGCATGCAACAAAACGGCCGGCAAATGCGGCGGCTGACCCGATTTCCTATCTTTCTGATGCCATAATTGCCGACATAGCCCAATCCCCATGTTCTGTCTTGAATTGAAAACGCCGACGGAGAATGTTTATGCTGCGTCATACGCATCGCCGTTGGGAGAACTCGTTTTGACGTCCGACGGCGCAGCGCTTGCGTCGCTGTCGTTTGCCGAGGGCGCCGGCTGTTCGGACGCCGCCGCCCTAAGCGGCGATTCGCGCCGTTCGGACGGCAATTTGCCGATTTTTGCGCAGGCAAAATCATGGCTCGATCGGTATTTTTCAGGACGCGATCCCGGTTTTTGCGTGCCGTTGGCGCCCGCCGGATCGGTTTTCCGCCGATCGGTTTGGAAACTGATTCTGAGCATCCCGTTTGGCCAAACGGCGACCTACGGCGATATTGCGGCGCGGTATGCGCGCATGCGCGGCGTCGATTTTATGGCGCCGCAGGCCATAGGCAATGCCGTCGGGCGAAACCCAATCCCGATTTTTATTCCGTGCCATCGCGTTATCGGCGCAAACGGCGCATTGACCGGATTTTCCGGCGGCTTGACAATCAAAGAAAAGCTCTTGCAAATCGAACGCATTCGCCCGCGCCTGCTCTTCGGCGTTTTTGAATGACGGTTGCGCCTTTGAATATATCTTTGATGTCGCGCATCGGGCATGCAAAGCATTGCATGCGCAGAACGGAGTCTGATCCGGATGCCCGATCGCCGGACATCGAACAAACATCAAACCAATGAATCGTACACCGGAGGCGTTTTTTGAATTAAATGCATATAATCGCCGGGATGCAAAATGCCTCTATTCTTCAAACGTCCGACCACAATGCCCGGCATGACGTTATTGTTCTCGGCATATTCAAGAATTGTTTTTTCTGCCGCAGATGCAAATTCTTGCGCATCAAACTTCGGCAACAACATATTTTCTGAAAACGCATCGGCTCGTTGTTCGGCCGCATCGGAAATTGCGTGCGTCTGTATTTCCGCAAAAACTTCTTTTGGCGAATCGCAGAGAATATGTGCGGCTTCATGGAAAAAGTAAAACCAAAACCTGTCGTCGCTGTAATTCCAAGCCAATGCGATCACCGGCTTTTTTTTATGCCAAAATGAGGCGCCGTAAACGCCCAGTCCTTTGAACGGAGGAATTGCAACGACAGCAACCCCCGCCTTTGCGCAAATATCTTTCAGCGCATCGATATCGATGCCGCCGATTAACATTGTTTGACGAATTTCGTGCAAAGCCGAAGAAAAAGCATGCTGTGAATAATCCGCATACACATGCGCATTCTCGGAGACACGCTCACATGCCATAACCCATACAGCGAGCGTTTCGTCCGTCGCCGATTTTGTGCAACGTCTTTTGTATTGAGTTGCGTTGCTCGCTACAATGCCGTCTAACGCATCGAAATTTGCTACTCTGAAAAAACCGAGAAAATTGTTAACTTTGTCAAGATAATACATGCTATCCTCGACGAGGTTCGCCTTAACCAATTCGGAATATTTATATTTAGACAGCTCCGCTCTCTGTTTTTTGGCATTTTCTTCCGCTTTTTTCAGCCGTTCGTTATCGGTCCACACGATTTCAAGGTTGAGCCAGAAGTCGGCAGAATGTCCGAATATCCGGCTAAAAGCCTCAGCATATTCGCGATCGATGCGCGTCTTGTGATGGATGAGCATGTTGACGCTTTTCGGATGCACTCCGAGTCTTTGCGCGAGTTCTTTCTGCGACCATCCGAGCTCATCCATATGTTCTTTGATAATATCTCCCGGATGCGTATCGATAATTATCATTGTATCCGTCATCATGATAATCTCCTGCATAAATAATTGTGACGGTATGAATATCAGCCCGCCTTCTGTTTGCCGGATCCGAGTCGATCCACTCTTGCTCCGGCGAAACGATAAGCCTTAAGCTGCCAATGATTGACAGGCTAAAATGCCCCCGCAAATCGCGACGTTTCTTGTTTTTCAATTCATGACACCGCTCTTTCCCCGAATACTCCGGCCAAAATTCATGCATCGAGTTTGATGCTTTTAATTTCAACAGAATCTTTTGCAATTCTTTAAACGCGATTGCGCCGTGTTCCTTTTGAAACTTCGACGTCAATACGTGTTTCTTTATCTTTTCGTCTTTGAAAAGAATATTCATGCCCGCCTCCCCATCATGAGTATAGGTTTCGCATCGCATAGATTCAGCAAAAATTACCCTATAGGGTAATTTTTGCTTTCCGTTCCCGACGGAATTCCCCTTCGCCTCAGGGAATCGGCAGAAATCCGCTTGCAATCAAATTGCATAGATTCGGCTAAGAACAGCATGAATTAATGCTCATCTAAGCACTGAGCTCTGAAATCCGTTCGGCGCATGCCGCTCCGGAATCGCTTCCGAAAGCAGATGACATCGGTGCGAAACTTTCCGAAAAAGAAACAAATCCGACGAAATGCCTCCCGAAACCGGATCTGCGATGATCCGGCCGTCTCTTTGCCGTTCGCATATCCTTGCCGCCGAACGCAAAGGCGCAATGCCCCAAAAAAGGGGGCTCCGACAGCTGCCGGCTGTCGGGGAGCCCCGGATGATCGGCGATCTGCGCTCAAAAATCGACTACGTGTTGGGTCCTTCGATGACGGGCGGAATGAGGAAATAAGCAATGCCCGAGTTCAAGACCGACCCGTCGCCTTTGACGTAAATGCGCGCTTTTTTGACTTGCGGTTCGGTTGTTGCCGGGAAAATCGATTGATTTTGCACAGGATAGACGTCGTAACAAACGCTCGTGCCCGGGAGCAAATCTTTAATCCCCGGCAAATCGCCCGTCGGCGATATGGTATTGGCAATACTCGTGCACTTGCGTCCTTGAACCGTTGCCCCCGTCTTGTTTAACACGAGTTTTTGAACGAGTTTCGACGCATTCGCATCGATATCGGCTTTTTCGGTCGTGATTTGAAGCGTTTTCTCTTTTGCAAGATCGAGCAACGTTTGACGCGTCACCGTATGAATGTTCGTATTGGTAAGCTGATCGACATACAAATTTGCAAGTTCTGCATCCGTCGGACTGCCGCAATTTGCTGCGCAATTCCCCGTCGGGCACGATCCGGCGTAACACGCCATCTGCTTAATGCCCTGATCTCTGGCAGCTATTGTCCCCCACAAACCGACATACCGAACTTTTTCTTGTTTGAGCATTGCCCCCCATTTCGATGCATCGGCAACATTCCAATTCGTTTCGCTATAATTCGCTTCATCGCCGGCTTGAACATAAATCTTGACGGCGCCTTTTCGGTAACCGACGCATCCGAATCGGCTGCCCGAATCCGAACCCGAGTAACATTTCGGCGCCGTACAGCCGTGTTTTGTTCCGTACAATGCGCAAATTGCGGGCTGTATGCTATTTTCATAATACCCCAAAAAGTCATAACGTGTAATCTTTTGTAATGCCGCGACCGTCGCAGCCGATCCTTCGGAAAGCGAACTGTCGTTTCTGAAACGGTTTATATTTCCCCAAAAACCGATACCCGTCCACATGTCGGCGAAACAGCCTTTGCCGTCTTTTCCGACCTTTGGCGAAACGATGCAACGTCCTTTTTCGCTGCATATGGCATTGCCGCTATTCAAAGACAAACACTCTTTGTTATCGGAACAAGATTTATTCAAATCGGCGCATTGCAAATCGCTCAGCATCTGCGGCAAGTTATTTTTCAAAG
>CAVGZQ010000239.1:0-4519 GCA_963633515.1 Bacteroidaceae bacterium | reverse complement strand
GCGTCCGAAACGGCTGAAAAAGCGGCCGAAACGGCTGAAAAAGCGTCCGAAACGGCTGAAAGAGCGTCCGAAACGGCTGAAAGAGCGTCCGAAACGGCTGAAAAAGCGGCCGAAACGGCTGAAAAAGCGTCCGAAACGGACGGAAAAACGTCCGAAGCGGGACGATAGCAGCCGATGCGCTTTTAGACGTCGGCGCGCGCAAACGGGAAACAATCATGCATCCGATTTTGATTGGCGAAGGCATTTGGGCGGTGCCGTCGTATTTTACGATGGCAATGCTCGGTTTTTTTGTGTGCGGCTTGTTGTTGCGCCGCGAGTTTTTGCGCGCAAAATGGAAGGCCGAGGACGCGATCGACATGGTGTTTTGGCTTTTGATCGCGTCGCTTGCGGGCGCTCGGCTGGCACATGTTTTATTTGACGGTTATTTGACCGATTATTTTTATTTGTGCGCCGATCCGACGCAATTGGCGGAGTTGCTGCCCGACGGGAAGCCGTGCGCCGCGTCGCATGAATGCGTCAATGCGCAAAACATGGGCTACAATATCGGCGGGATTTGCGCGCAAGGCCGCTGCATTCCCGAGCGCGACTGTTTTCGGGCGCTGATGTTTTGGTCGGGCGGATTGACGTATTACGGCGGGTTGATTTTGGCATGCGTGACGGCGTTTTTCTTTTCGCGCCGCCGGAAATTGCCATTTTTGGCGATGTCGGATTTGGCGGCGCCTCTGATTGCGCTCGGGCTTGCGTTCGGCCGTTTGGGGTGTTTTTTGGCCGGGTGCTGTTTCGGCAAACCTACGGATATGCCGTGGGGCGTGCGGTTTCCCGAAATGTCGGATGCGTTTAAACATCATCGGGAGTCGTTTGCGCAAGCCTTGTCGCAGCAATATGCCGAGACGGGGATATGGTCGTCGCTGCCCGTGCATCCGACGCAGCTTTACGAATGCGCCGGCGCGCTGGCAATCTTTGCGTTTTTGTGGTTTTACCGCCGCACTCGCGTCGCATTCGGCGGTCAGGCCTTGGGCGAATTTATGATATCGTATGCCGCATTGCGGTTTGTCATCGAGATATGGCGCGACGATGCGCGCGGCGGCTATATCTTGTCGACGTCGCAGCTGATAAGTCTGCCGGTATTCGCTTTGGGTTTGGGACTGCTGATATGGGGACGCCGGCGCGCGCAAAGCGCCCGGAATCGCCGATGACGCGAGGCGCATAAAATTGGGTTGACGTCTTGTGTCGGGCGTGTTAGAGACGATGCACCCCCCTGCGATAATTTTTAAATTATCGCAGCCCCAGCGGCATTTCACTTCCCCCGGTGAGATGCCGCGTTTTTTTTTGTCCCGATATCGTCCATAAAAAAGCGTTCGGACGGAGGGATCGGGATTTGCTTTGAGGGCATCCGAAAAAGATTTCCGACGTGCGCCGATGGGGGGCTCCGATCGGGTTCGCAACGTCGCAAACACCGAAAAGCGCGCGCATGATCGGCGGCATGCGCCGCCGTCAAAGCGCGCAGCGCAGGCGTATTGCGCGGCCGCGCCGCGCAATAGCCGAAGCCGGCGCCCGTATCGCCGCAGGCGATAGGGCGGCCCAAAAAGCGCAGGCGTATTGCGCGGCTGCGCCGCGCAATAGCCGAAGCCGGCGCCCGCATCGCCGCAGGCGATAGGGCGCCCCCCCCCAAAAAAAAACATCGTTTAAAAATACGCTGAGCCGCCCGACTGCGTTCAATCGCTGAGCGTGAATTGGTAGGGAATGCGGATGTTGCGCGTTTGCGCGGCGATTTGCGGGGGAAACGGGGGCAGGGGCTGCGCGCTTCGGGCGGCAGCCAGGGCGGCATCGTCGAGAATGCTGTGTCCCGACGATTTGTCGATTAGCGCGGAAATTATCGTGCCGTCGCGGCGCAGTTCGATCCGAATCCAAACAGTGCCCGTCAGTTTGAGACGCCGCGCCATGGGGGGGTAGTTTTTGAATTTTTTGAAATGCGCGGAAAGCTGCTTGGCATAGAGACGCCAAGCCTCGTTTTGTGCTGCGCCGGGGGCGGCATGGGCGGAACCGTTGCCGGCGGATCGGTTGCGCGCGGGAGCGTTTTCCGATGCGTTCGGACCGGCAGACTGGGCGGAATTTGATGCATTTTGCCCGCCCGAGCCCGATGATGCGCCGGCCGAATCGGCGTAGGCGGCATCGGGGGTGCGTTCATTGCCGGCGACATCGGAGGAAGGCAGGGACGGCGCCGCAGGGGCGTTTGCGCCGAGACGGACGCGGGCAGGTTCGGGCGCGGCGCTGCGGACAGACGGTTCGGGCGCGGCGTCGGGGCGGGGAAGCGGGATTTTGGGCGCAAGCGCGGCAGATTGTTGGGAATTCGCGAAAAAATCGCCGGGGTTTTCGTCGGGCGCAGCAAAGGGATCGTCGTCGGGAGACGGGATGTCGGCGATTTGCGGCGGCGCATCTTCGGCAAACGAAGCCACGGCGGCCGGCGGGCGGCGCAATGACGGCGCCGGCGCATCGCCGACCGGCGGACGGACGGAAAGAAACGGCGCGACGGCGTAAATGACGGCCAAATGGAGCGCTGCGCTCGGGATAAGGAAGTGATGCCAAGCGATTTCTAATCTCTTTGATGGTACCACCGCATATACTCCCAAGAGCGAATGAGGTTTTGGATTCGGGGATGGCCGAGCGGGTCGGGAATGGGAGCGGAGCGTTCGTTTGAGGGGCGGAGCGCGGTTTCGGGATCGAGGATTTCGTCGATGCCGGCAAACGGATCTGCGCCGGCATCGCCATTTTGCGCGACAGACGGAGAGACGTGCCGATTTTCCTTGATATTTTTTTCATCTTTTCTTTGCGCGCACGGCGCATTCGGGGCGGCTTCGCCGCACGGCGGAAGGGGGATCGTTTTTTTCGCGATTTCGCCGTCGAATGACGCATGCGGATGGCTTTGCGATGCGGTTTGGGTTCGGAAATCGTAGGTGAAGCGGCGGCCGTCGGCATATCGCAAAGAAATCGCGGCGGGCACCGTCGTCGCGCCGATGAATTGAATGACGGGACGCTCGGGGGATTGCGGCGCGTCGATGCCTTTGAAGTCGTTCCAAATGAGATTGCGCAAATCGACGTGCGAGAGAATGGGCGGGGGTTCGGTTTGCAACCCGCTGACCGCCATAACGCAGTGCGTCATGACGTCGCTGACGGCAATGCCGTGCCCCAAAAGGCAGCCGTCGTCGAAGAGCGATTCGCCGTGGTCGCTGATGAAGATGACGATCGAATCGTCGAAGAAATCGTACGTTTTGAGAGCCTGAATGAGGCGGCCGGCGGCTTTGTCGAGGTGGTGGACTTGGTTGGCGTAAGATCGCCACAGCCTTGGTCGGCGGCTCGCGACGATTTCGGACCGTTTGATCGGGCGGTCGTCGAAGATATTCGGATTGTCCTGCTGATAGGGAAAGTGCGGGTCTTGGAAGAAGACGTAAAGAAAAAGCGGCTTTTGTTTGTCGTAGCGCGCCAAAAAGGGTTCGACTTCGTCCATGAGCATGCGCGCGGGGATTGCCGTTTTATGGTAAACGTTTGCCGGAATCGACCTCGGATCGACGATGCGATCGCCCGCCCGGTTCCAGCCCAAACTTTCGTCGAAACCTTCGTCGGGGAGATCTTCGCCGCTGTAGACGGCGGTGGTGTATCCGAGGGCTTTGAAATCGTCGACGAGAGAGTGTCCGGGGTCGAAGTAGCTGCCCCAAAACGTTTGCGTGATGCTGTTTTGCGTAAAGCCGCGGGTAGCAAACGCCGCATCGATGCGCTTTGCGCCGTCTTCGACGAAGCGATTGATATTCGGCATGACGGTTTGATTGCCGATGCGTGCGTCGAGCATATCGTGCCGGACGCTTTCCATGACGGCGATGATGACGTGTTTTCGCGCCGCGTAGCTCATATTGTTGGGCAATCCCATCGTTTCGATTTGCCGTCGCGCGGCCGGCGCAACGTCGGCTATTCTGAGATCGCCCAAAAGGGCGTCTTGATCGATGCCGTCGTCGGGGACATCGACGGCGTGCGGATGGATATCGGCGTCGAAAGGCGCCGCATCGGGCGGCAAATCGAAGGCGCCGCAGCCGTCGCGATCGAAATCGGTGGCGAATCGGACGAGCGCAGCGAGCGCGGATCCCATGAACGTTTCGTCGGCCAGGAGTTTGCGGGTATCGGGAAATGCGGGCGTCAAAACGCTCATAAACAGGATCGATCCGCCGAGCGCGGCGGCCGTTGCGGCAATCGCGGCCGATTTGCGGATTTTGGGGGCTGCACCGTTATTATTCGGTTTGAAAACGGCTTTGAAGATGAACGCGCAAACGGTGCCAAGCGCAGCGAGCGCCGACACGGCGATGAGAATAACGTCGCCGTACCAGCTCAAAGCCTGACGGATCATGTGCAAGACGCCGCCGACGCCCGTCGAAAATTCGAAAAAACTGAACGCGCTCCCCAAAAAAGCGCTGACTTTATGTCGGATTGCGAGGTCTGCCGCGACGATGACGACCCACGACACCGCGCATAT
>CAVGZQ010000238.1:0-4556 GCA_963633515.1 Bacteroidaceae bacterium | reverse complement strand
GTTTTAAAGATGTCATCCGGGATGCATCTGTCATTCCAAAAGTTTTGTTTTATGCCGATTTCCGCAGTTGTATTGCTTCCGTGCAAATAAACATTATGCAAATGTATCATTTCCGTCGAAACTGCCTGCCAATCCGCCGGCATTGAGATCAATTATCGGGTCTGAACAGTTGAGATCGTACATCGGTTGAGCATTGCGTTGTAACCGAATGCGGTTCTGAATTCAAATTTATCGCGCATCGGTTCGAGGTTTGTGCTGTTGCGGGGCGCGCCCTATCGCCCGCATGCGGGCGATACGGGACGCGAGCTTCGGCTATGCGCCGCCGCCGGAGGGCGGCGCGCATACGCCTTCGCGCCCGCGCTATGCGCTCACGTTCGTTTCGCGCATACGCGCGGGTTTTTTGTTTGGCGCGCATTGCGAAAAACATGCTTCGTTCATCGTTTTGCGGCGGATATATTCATATTTTTGCAGGCATGATGTCGGAATCCGGATGATTTGGGAGCGATTGGATTTGCCGAAGGGCAGAATGCGCATGATTATCGACGAAAGACCAAAGATTTGCGCGCATCATGCAGGACAAAAAGAAACGTTGCGCGTATGCTCGCAGGGGCTGCAAGCCCGAGAACATAGCGCAACGCGCGCAGGCGTATGCCCGAGGCAGCCCGCCGGGCTGCCTCGGGCATAGCCGAAGCCGCCGGCGTATTGCCCCCCGCGGCGGGCAATAGCCGGCGAACCTGAGCGGCAATTCCGTTGCCGGGCAGAAATGCAAGCGTTAAAAAAAATATTGCAGTCGCGGGCATTGTGTGCCATATCGCCGTGCCGATCGGGAAGGCAAGACGGCAGATGCCGTTTTGCTTGTGCCGGTCTGAGAGAGATATTTTTGATATAGGCGCAAGTTTAGACGGTATGTGGCGTATTTGGGCGTAAAGAATCGATTCGAACAGCGAAGTTCCCGCATCGGGAGTTTCTGTCGCATCGGTCTTTGCGCCCTTATACGCCATACGTGTAACTGCGCCTTTTTTTGTTTTTGCTTGGAGAAAGAGGAGAGCTGAGCATGTCGGAATATCGCGAAATCCCTTATAAAATGTACTTGGAAGAGTCGGAAATGCCGAAGTTCTGGTACAATGTGCGCGCGGATATGAAAAAGAAGCCGTCGCCGCTTGCAAACCCTGCGACGGGCGAACCGATGACGGCGCAGGAGCTTGAGGGCGTATTTTGCAAGGAACTCGTCGATCAAGAGCTCGACGATCGGACGGCAAACATTCCGATTCCCGAGGAAATACGCAATTTTTATAAGATGTATCGTCCGTCGCCGCTCGTGCGCGCCTATTGTTTGGAAAAGAAACTCGGGACGCCGGCGCATATATATTATAAGTTCGAAGGGAACAATACGTCGGGGTCGCACAAACTCAATTCGGCGATTGCGCAGGCGTATTATGCCAAGATGCAAGGCTTGACAGGGGTGACGACCGAAACCGGCGCCGGGCAATGGGGGACGGCGCTGTCGATGGCGTGCGCGTATTTTGGGCTCGATTGCATCGTTTATATGGTCAAGGTCAGTTACGAACAGAAGCCGTTTCGCCGCGAAGTGATGCGCACTTACGGCGCAAAAGTGACGGCTTCGCCGTCGGCGACGACTGAGGTCGGGCGGCGGATATCGGCAGAGTTTCCCGGCACAAACGGAAGTCTCGGATGCGCGATTTCCGAGGCGGTGGAATATGCGGCGAGCCATCCGGGATACCGTTATGTTTTGGGGTCGGTGCTCAATCAGGTGTTGCTGCATCAGTCGGTGATCGGGCTTGAAACGAAAACGGCGCTCGATAAATTGGGCGTCAAAGCCGACGTAATTATAGGATGCGCGGGCGGCGGTTCGAATTTGGGCGGTTTGATATCGCCGTTTATGGGCGAAAAGCTGCGCGGCGAAGCCGATTATGATATCGTTGCCGTCGAACCTGCGAGTTGCCCGAGTTTCACGCGCGGCAAGTATGCGTACGATTTTTGCGATACGGGGAAGATTTGTCCGATCGCAAAAATGTATACGCTCGGATCGGGATTTATGCCGAGCCCGAATCATGCCGGCGGCTTGCGTTATCACGGCATGAGCCCGGTTTTGTCGGAGCTTTACGACCAAAAAATGATGCGTGCGATTTCGGTCGCGCAGTCGGAAGTTTTCAAAGCGGCAGAGTACTTTGCGCGCATCGAAGGGATTTTGCCCGCGCCCGAAAGCGCGCATGCCATTAAGGCGGCAATCGACGAAGCGATGAAATGCAAAGAAACCGGCGAAGCCAATAATATCGTCTTCGGTCTCACGGGAACAGGGTATTTCGATATGGTCGCCTACGGCAAGTATAACGACGGCGATATGGTTGACTATGTGCCTTCGGATGAAGAAATCCGGCAGTCATTGTCGCAATTGCCGAAGGTTTAGCAAGCGGCCGGCAGCCGATAGCCGCAGCTATCGGCCTCGGGACCGGCAGTCTTGCGGTTTGAATGCGAAGCTCGATGCAATGCGCGGACAGCGGTCAGCAAGGCGCAATGCGCAATGAGATCTCGGCGCTGTGCTCTTTGCAGATCGCCGGTTCCTATTTTCTCTCGCGCCTGCATTTTGCAGATCGGTCGCTGAGCTCAGAGCTCCGAACGGACTGTTGCCTGCGATCGGATTGCCGCAAAGAGCGGAACGCTTAATCCGAATTCGAATCGAATCGGCAAGCGTTCCGCTCCGGCGCAATAGGTGATGAATAATTGGGAGGCAAGCATAATGGCATATAATATTTGGCCCTTTGCAAAGTGGGCCGGCGGGAAGAAACAGCTTCTTGCAAGACTGGAGGCGCGCATGCCTGCGGCGTATAATCGGTACTTTGAACCCTTTATCGGCGGCGGGGCTTTGCTTTTGGACGTTCAGCCTGCAAATGCGGTTATAAATGATGTCAATGCGCAGCTTATCAATGTATACAGACAGCTTAAAGCGGATGCGGAAGCGGTTATTGCGTCGATCCGAAAAATGGACGAAGCAGAATGCGATAAGGATCGCTACTTGGCTATGCGAGATGCATATAACAAGAAGATTATAAGCCATGAACTCGATGCCGAGTGTGCGGCAATGACGATCTGGATTAACAAGCATTGCTTTAATGGTCTGTATCGGGTGAATTCGAAGGGATTATTCAATGTTCCCTGCAACAACAAGGTTGGCGGCGTATCAATGAATGAGGACAATCTGAGAGATATTGGCCGTTACCTGCGTGAAGCCTCTGTTGAAATACGGGAAGGTGACTTTGAGGCGGCATGTGCGGATGTTCGTGAAGGGGATTTTGTTTATTTTGATTCTCCGTATGTCCCGGTCAGCGTGACAGCCAATTTTACGGACTATACTAAGGACGGCTTTAGATACGGGGATCATTGTCGGCTGGCTGAACTTTTTAAGCGGCTGTCGGCAGCGGGTGTTAAAGCAATGCTTAGCAACCACAATGTCGATTTGGTTTGGCGGCTTTATGACGGATTCAAGATTGAGCCGGTCGATGTAAAGAGAGCCATCAACCGTGATGCATCAAAACGTGCGGGAAAAGAAGTTATTATCACAAATTATTAAGTTCAGGCCGCATGAATTGATCCTGCACAAAAAAAGTTGACACATTTTCTCAAGGCATTTGCTAAATCGCATAGCTCCGGAGCGGGGGGGACAAAAAAAGATGTGTGCGATTTCGGTCGCGCAGTCGGAAGTTTTCAAAGCGGCAGAGTGCTTTGCGCGCATCGAAGGGATTTTGCCCGAGCCCGAAAGCGCGCATGCCATTAAGGCGGCAGTCGGCGAAGCGACGAAATGCCAAGAAACCGGCGAAGCCAAAAATATCGTTTTCGGTCTCACGGGAACAGGGTATTTCGATATGGTCGCCTACGGCAAGCATATCGACGGCGATATGGTTGACTCTGTGCCTTCGGATGAAGAAATCCGGCAGTCATTGTCGCAATTGCCGAAGGTTTAGCAAGCGGCCGGCAGCCGATAGCCGCAGCTATCGGCCGCGGAACCGGCAGTCTTGCGGTTTGAATGCGAAGCTCGATGCAATGTGAGGGCAGCGGTCAGCAATGCGCAATGCGCAATGAGATCTCGGCGCTGTGCTCTTTGCGGATCGCCGTTTCCTTTTTTCTCTCGCGCCTGCATTTTGCAGATCGGCCGCTGAGCTCAGAGCTCCGAACGGACTGTTGCCTGCGATCGGATTGCCGAACGGATCGGAGCTTTTCATTCGCATTAAAATCGAATCGGCAAGCGTTCCGCTCCGGCGGAATTAAAACCGGCAATCGGCGGCGGAGCGGAAAAAATCATGAATAGACGGTTTTTCTTCTCTGAATTGTTTGACGATTTTGCAAAAATCTTTGTAATGCGAGCCGTATTTTTCGAAGCAGTCAGAGGATTCGATCGTATAGCAAATGTGCGCATAGACGCATTCATTTACCCTTTGATGTTGGCTTCCGAGAGCGGGTATTCGTTTTTGATGATAATTTTTTCTGCTAATTTAACAAGGTTTCGGACTTCGAACACAAACGGAATGCCGGTATATATA
>CAVGZQ010000237.1:2734-4606 GCA_963633515.1 Bacteroidaceae bacterium | reverse complement strand
GGATTTGTGGGCGGAACGACTGAACCGCCGTCGATGAGCGACGAAGACGTCGCCAAGATAAAGGGAAAAATGGACAAGAGCGTCGAAAAACCCGATTTGTCGGCGACGCTCGAAATAAAAGATACCGTCCGGATATTGAACGGTTCGTTTGTAAACTTCACAGGCACGGTAGAATCGATCGACAGAGAGAAATCGCGTGTTTGCGTAGCAGTCAGCATATTGGGTCGCGTTGTTCCGGTCGAGCTCGACTTTTCAGAGGTTGAAAGAGCCGCGTCCGACGAGAAGAATAACGCTTAATCAATTGGATAGAGGACATGGCCAAGAAAATTGTAGGTTACGTGAAATTGCAGTGTCCCGCAGGCAAGGCGAATCCTTCGCCTCCTGTAGGTCCGGCACTCGGTCAGCACGGCGTTAACATCATGGAATTCTGCAAGCAGTTCAATGCAAAGACGCAGAAAGGCGATGGCATTTTGACGCCGGTCGTGATCACGGTATATGCCGATCACAGCTTTAGTTTTGTGGTAAAGACGCCCCCTGCGGCAGTTCTCATTATGAAAGAACTCGGTCTTAAAGGCGGCAGCGGCGTTCCCAACCGCGAGAAAGTTGGCAAAATTACGAAAGATCAAGTCCGGAAGATTGCCGAAATCAAACTTCCCGATTTGAACACAGACAACATCGAATCCGCGATGCGCACAGTTGCCGGCACATGCCGCAGCATGGGCGTCGATATTGTCGATTAAGAAGGAGCATAACGATGCCAACGAGAGGTAAGAAGTACAGAGACTCAATCAAGTTAGTCGATAGGCAGAAGCGTTACGACAACATCCAAGAAGCGATGGAACTCGTCAAGTCGATGACGACGACGAAGTTCGATTCGAGCGTGGATGTGGCTGTTCGTTTGGGCGTTGATCCGCGTCACGCGGATCAAATGGTCCGCGGCGCGGTTGTACTGCCCCATGGTCTCGGAAAAACGGTGCGCGTTGTCGTTTTCGCCACAGGCGAAAAAGAAAAAGAAGCGCGCGAAGCCGGCGCAGATTTCGTGGGTGCGGACGACCTCGTTCAAAAAATCAGCGAAGGGTGGTTTGATTTCGACAAAGTCATCGCAACCCCCGACATGATGGGTAAAGTAGGCCGTCTCGGTCGCGTACTTGGCCCGCGCGGATTGATGCCTAACCCCAAAGTCGGGACGGTTACGACGGACGTCGCCCGTGCCGTCAAAGAGACAAAAGCCGGCCGTGTCGAATTCCGCGTCGAACGCGCGGGAATCGTTCATGCCCCCATCGGCCGCGCCTCTTTTAATGCCGATCAACTCGCCGACAACTTCAGCGCTTTGATGGAAATCCTCGTCAAGCTCAAACCCGCTTCGACGAAAGGAACTTATATCAAGAGCGTGACCGTCAGCTCGACCATGAGCCCCGGCGTGAAAATCGACTCGACAAAGTTTTAATGCTTGACAAGTCACTTCGGACGCTCTATAGGGCGTCCGATTTTTGACGGCCATCGGGACCGTCGGAGAAGCAGGCAGCGCCGTCTTTAATGATTTATCGCCTGCGGAGCCGGAACGATGGAGCAGATTTCTCGTTCAATTTGCTCTGAATTTAAACGCTCGCTCCGAACAATTCGCTTTGGTCCGTTGTAACGTTTGTTTGTTATCATTTCAGAGGAATTATGAACAGAAATGAAAAAGAAGCCGCAGTAGCTGCGTATAAACAGCTGTTCGACGGCATCGATTCTGTCGTTTTGGCCGATACGAGCTCCGTTTCGGTCAATTCGATCAATGAAGTTCGCTCGAAATTCCGCGCTGAAGGCGTGACGTTCCGCGTCATCAAAAATTCGCTTGCGAAAAAAGCCCTCGCCGGCAGCGTCCTCGAG
>CAVGZQ010000237.1:0-2724 GCA_963633515.1 Bacteroidaceae bacterium | reverse complement strand
ATTCCGCGGTCCTGTCGCCGTCGCCCTCAAAGCCGATGATCCCATCGCGCCGGCGCGCATCGCCGTCGATTTCGCAAAAACAAATCCCGGCTTCAAAATTACGGGCGGCTTCGTCGCCGGCGAAGTCATCGACGCAAACGGCGTCGATCGCTTGTCGAAGATGAAAAATCGCAACGAATCCCGCGCCGAATTGCTCTCTGTCTTCAAAGCTTCCGCCACGAAATTCGCTGCGCTCATCAAAGCAAAAGCCGAAAAAATGGAAGAAGCTCAGGCTTAGTTTTATCCCGCCGCAAGTTGTCCGACGGCGGCCGCTTTTCTCATATTTCTTTTTTGACGCGCCTTGGGCGCGCGAAACGATTCAAATTCCCCATGTCGGGGCTACGGAGTGTTTATTATGGTTACAGAAGAACAAGTCATCGAGTATCTTGAATCCCTTACGATCATTCAGCTCAACGACCTCGTGAAAAAACTCGAGGAAAAATGGGATGTCAAAGCCGCCTGCGGCGGCGGCGTCGTCGTTGCGGCAGCTGCTGCTCCCGTCGTCGAAGAACCGACCGAATTCAAAGTTATCCTCGCTGACGTGGGCGCCAACAAAATTAACGTCATCAAAGAAATCCGCGCAATCACGGGTCTCGGACTCAAAGAAGCCAAAGAACTCGTCGACGGCGCCCCTTCAACCGTCAAAGAAGGCATCGAAAAAGCCGAAGCCGAAGACATCAAGAAGAAACTCGAAGGCGCCGGCGCAAAAGTCGAAATCAAAGCCTAATCGTTGTGCTGACGAATGTCGGCCGCCGATATGACAATTGCCCTAAGAATGTTGCGTTCTTAGGGCTTTTTTGTGCATGCGGTTCCGCATTTTGCGGAAAATATGAATTTCATTTCAGCCCGGTGCTTCCGAAACCTTTGGAACCGCGTTCGCTTTGTCCCAAACAATCGATGCTGACGACTTCGCGCCAACGCGGACGCGCATGTCTGATGACAACCGCTTGCGCGATTCGGTCGCCGGGTTCGATGAAAAAAACTTCTTCCCCCGCGTTATGCAACACAACCATGAGCTCGCCGCGATAATCGGCATCGACCGTCCCGGGCGCATTGAGCACCGTTATCCCGCGGCGAAGCGCCAAACCGCTTCGCGGACGGATTTCGATGTGATAATGACGCGGAATCCGGACGCTTATGCCCGTATGCACGAGACGGCGCGTCCCGGGCGAAATCGCGCAAGATTCGGCCGATGCTAAATCATACCCCGCCGCATCGCGCGTTGCGCGGCGCGGTTCGGACGCCGACGGATGAATGCGGACGAAGCGGATCTCCGGACAATCGGCATTTCTGAACAATCTTTTTGATGCTGAGCTTAATTTGAATTTCATTGTGTCTTCTTGTTTATGTTTGATGAAAATGTGTGTTTCAAGACTTGCAAGCGAATTTAAGACAAACGCAAAATCGCACCCCGAACTGCTCTGAGGATTCCTGATCATGCAAGAACAAGCCGCCGAAAAACGAACGTTATACGTCGTGGCAACGCCGATTGGCAACATTTCCGACATTTCTTCGCGCGCGCTCGATATTTTGCGCTCCGTCGATTTTATCTTGTGCGAAGATACGCGTCACAGCGGGATTTTGCTCGGCCGGTATGCGATCAAAAACAAACTCGTCAGTTACTTCGCCCACAATGAAGCGCTTCGCGTCGACCAAATCGTTCCGCGCTTGGACAGCGGCGCATCGGCAGCCGTCATCAGCGACGCAGGTTCGCCCGGAATATCCGACCCCGGCGCGCGAATTGTCGATGCTTGCCATGATGCGGGCATTCGCGTCTGTCCGATACCCGGTCCGTCGGCGGTCGTCGCCGCAATTTCGGCCGCCGGGTTTTATGAATGCCCTCAATTTGAATTTGTCGCCTTCTTTCCGCGAAAAATGCAAGAAAAACGGATATTGTTCGAATCGACAACGAAATTGCCCCGCGTCCTCGTCGGGTACGAATCGCCGCAACGCATCGTCGAAACGCTTCGCGATTTGGCGGCCGTCGCAGGACCGCAAAAACGCGTTTGCGTCTGCCGCGAACTGACGAAAAAATTCGAAACCGTCATGCGCGCAACCGTTGCCGAGGTTATTGAGTATTATTCAGTCAATGTACCAAAAGGTGAAATATGCTTGGCTATTGAGGGGGCAAAGAGCGCAGAAAATTCAAACTCCGGCGATGCGCTTTCGCCCGAGGCCGAAAAACTCGCCATGCTCCTTATCGGCGCGGGGGTGGGCGCGCGGACAATCCGCGATATCGTCGCGCAATATTGCGGCGCACGCCCCAAATCGGTCTATCAATTTGTGTTGGAAAACACCCCGAACATCCCAAAAATGCAGCCCGAACCGCAGCCGTAACGATGTGCGCGTCCGGTTTGGGCACGCACGCCGAAATTCGTTGATCAACGCCGGATTTTGCTTATAATTCACGCCAATCTTGAGTTTATCGCGCAATTTCTCTCATGGGGGACAGTACGATGAAGATATACAAAACGCGCATCCCGTCGATCGCATCCGAGGTTGCGCATGCGCTTATCGAGGCCGAGGCAATCGAAGTTTCCGAAGCTCAAAAAAACATGTTCGTTCACGATATCGAAGACGTTTTGGATGCTTACTTGGCGACCGAGCGCCGCATTCACGAAGAAGCCCAAGACCTCATCGCCGAGCGCAACGCCGACTTTTCCCCCCTGGGCCGCATCAAACGCA
>CAVGZQ010000236.1:0-4620 GCA_963633515.1 Bacteroidaceae bacterium | reverse complement strand
CTTTGAAAAATAACTTGCCGCAGATGCTGAGCGATTTGCAATGCGCCGATTTGAACAAGGCGTGCAGCGATAACAAAGATTGCGAATCGTTAAACGGCGGCAAGTCGATATGCAGCGAAAAAGGGCGCTGCATCGTTTCGCCGACCGAGGGAAAAGACGGCAAAGGCTGTTTTGCCGACATGTGGACGGGCATCGGTTTTTGGGGTAATATAAACCGTTTCAGAAACGACAGTTCGCTTTCCGAAGGATCGGCGGCGACGGTCGCGGCATTAAAGAAGATTACAAGTTATAACTTTTTGGGGGCTTTGGAGAACAGCATACAGCCGGCGATTTGCGCATTGTACGGAACAAAACACGGCTGTACGGCGCCGCAATGTTACTCGGGTTCGGATTCGGGCCGCCGATTCGGATGCGTCGGCTACCGGAAAGGCGCCGTCAAGATTTATGTTCAAGGCGGCGATGAAGAGAATTATAATGATGCGGGTTGGAAAGTTTCCGACGCATCGAAATGGGGGGCGATGCTCAAACAAGAAAAAGTTCGGTATGTCGGTTTGTGGGGAGATCCGCAAGCCAGAGATAATGGCATTAAGCAGATGGCGTGTTACGCCGGGTCGTGCCCGTCGGGGAATTGCGCAGCAAATTGCGGCAGTCCGACGGATGCAGAACTTGCAGCTATGTATGTCGAAAAGCTTACCGATACGAACATTCATACGGTGACGCGCCAAACATTGCTCGATCTTGCAAAGGAAAAAGAGCTCCAAATCACGACGGAAGTGACCGATATCGATGCGGGCGCGTCGCAGCTCGTCGATCGTCTTGAAGTGAATACGTCGGGCGCGACGGTAAACGAACGGATATGCACGGATATCGATGCTTCGAAGATCGTGTCGCAGCAATACCCGATGATAAACAATATGCTTCCGGGCACGAGTTTGTGCTTTGATGTTATCGCCGTTCAGAATCAGCAGGTCATCAAACCGCAGACCGAAGCAAAAGTATACAAAGCGCGCATCAGCGTTTTGGGCGACGGATCGGTTTTGAACTCGGGGATAGCTTATTTCTTGGTGCCGGGCGAAATCTCAAATAATGTCATCAATTAGTTTTGCGCGGCGCACGGCGCCGCCGTCAGGCGGCAATGCTTAAAACGCGCATTTCATTGCCGGCACCCGAAAGACTGCCGGCTTTTTTAATAACAAGCGAATTTATTCATTTTTCGCCGGCATCCGAAAGACTGCCGGCTTTTTTAATAACAAGCGAATTTGTTCAAATTCTTGTCGGCATCCGAAAAGTCCGCCGGCGGGTTATGCAAGACAATTGTTTGACGGCTCAGATATAATGCAAATCGCGGTTTTTGTATGCCGGATGTGCGCGCATAATCCCGGCAACAAACAGAAAATACGCCGACATGAGCGGGACATAGATTAAGCATGGCGGATAAAACCCGATGAGAAACGGCGTCAGGACGAGAGAGACGGCGGGCGGAAACAGTTTGTGAAACAATCGTCCGACGCCGATCGTCAGCAAGACGCAAAGCGATGCCGCCAGTCCCATGACAAGGGCGTGTGCGGGCTGCGTCATGGATGCTGCCGAGCGGCCGGCGGCGAAAACCGCGCACGAACCGAGCGCAAAAGCGTGGCAAAGCTGGATCCATGTCGATGCCGGATAACGCGCAAACGACGAATGTTGGTTGCAAAACGATGCATAGGTGACAAAAAGCGGCGGCAAAAGCAGGAAATGATCGCCGAAAAGCGGGACGAAAACGAGCGCGGGCAACAGCCCGAGGGAAATCTGAATATAATAGATTGCGCGCGCTTTTCGGTGTTCGGGCAAATCGCAAAAGCCGCTCGGATTGAGCGGCCGAAGCGCGCCCAACCGCTCGAAAACGGCGCGCCCGGCGCACAAAACGAGCGCCATCGCGCATACGGACGCCGGATAAAGCCACGACGCCGTTTGAAACAAAATCGGCAATATTGCCGCGCCGAAGCACGGATAGATTTGCGTCCGCCCGGCGATGAGTATGCCGGCCGTTGCCAAAAAAGCGGCGTAAACCGCAGGATATATCCCCGGATCGCCGACCGTTGCCGACAGCCGCGACAGCAAAACGCCGGCGGCCGATGATAAGGCCAAACTCAAAAAAAGCCGGCGTTTGCTGTAATGCCAGAGATTGTCGCGAACGAGCCAAGTGCCCGTCAAAAGCGCGCCAAACGTCGGGAGCGCGATTTGCGGCAAACCGAGCCGATGCGACAGATAAATCATCGCGCCGGCCGCCGCCGAAGCCGCAAAAACGGGCAACGCGCGCAAAATAAACGGCCGTTCATTCACCAAAACACAACCTTTTGCGCGGCCGGACGCTTGAACGGATGATATGTTCTTTGCATGAGGAACAAATAATGATGATTATATTGCGCATTCGGTTCTGGAGAAATTGCAACTCAGCGAACAATCCTTAGTCTTTACCCATATCCCGATTTGGCATGTGTATTCGTATGATTTAATGTTTTTCGTTTCGCATTTTGTTTCGCCATTCAAACACTCGCCGCACGCCTTCTCTGACGCACATGAAACCGGACTCTTGTCGCCTGCGAGGCAAATGGTTTCTGAGCCCCATTTATTAGCGCTGCACGTTTTTATTTTTCCCTGATTCGTATTTTCGTCATTCGCGCATTCTTGGGTATCATTGACGCAGCCGCATTCAGTCATGTCGGCTGTGCATTGCCCGCTTTCGCAACGCGTCCAAACATGCGATAAATTGACGCATTTTCGCAACGTGGCATTTTCGCAAAATGCAGGCTCATCCTCAAAACACTCGCCGCATGTTCCGTTCGGTTTGCACGGCCCTGCGCAAGAATATTGAAATGCCGGTGCGCCGTTATTGCATGCATACACCGATCCGGCGCCGTCGCTGCCTTCGGCGCATACCGTTTCGCCGTCGACGCATGGGGCGCATGCCGAGAGGTCGCTCGAACAGCGCGGCGAAGCGCACGTTTCTTTCAAAGTCCAATGCCCGTCTTTGCATGTTTTGAGCACTGCCAATTGATTTGA
The DNA here is from genome assembly GCA_963633515.1 of Bacteroidaceae bacterium. Lineage (GTDB taxonomy): Bacteria > Myxococcota_A > Bradymonadia > UBA4248 > UBA4248 > UBA4248. The sequence continues at coordinate 1,578 of CAVGZQ010000236.1, read as the reverse complement.
ATCGGACGCAAAACACCGTTCGCCGCCTTCGGCGTCGCATGTTTTTTGATTATTTTCGGCGTCTCCGTCGCTGTCGATAATCGGGATGTCGGTATTGCATGCGCAAAAAGCGATGCAGCAAACGGCGATGGGCGCGAAAAGTCTGAAAGCCGCATTTTTATGGATGTTCATTGTATTTGCCTGTTGCGTTTTCGGTTTTGCATTTTCATGCATGGGCATGATATCGGTATTGTTTGAGATGAAATTGCGGCGATGCGTTTAAAAAGTCACCGACAATTCGGCATAATTGGGCGCAATGCTGACGGAGAGATCGACGTAATCGTCGACATGGGCGAAGCGATAGCCGGCGATCCCGGCGGTTGCGCCGCCCGCGATGAGCAAGCCCAAGCCCGCGCCGAACATCGTCCATCCGGTGAGATAGACGGGGCTTATTTTTCGGCCTTTTCCGTCGACGGTATTGTCTTGCGTCGCAAAAAGCGTCGCGCCGATTGCCGTCATGGCTGCGCCGGCAATGCCCGTGCTGATGCCGACCCACATAATTTGCGAATACCGCACTTTTTCGGGGGCTGTGCCGGCCTGATTGGCGTATTTGTATTCGATTTGTTCGATTTTCGCCGAATCGACGAGCCGCCTGAGTTTTTCGTTTTCAGCCTCCAATGCGCGATATTCCGATTCGCGGGCATCGATCGCTTCCGGCGCGCGTTCGGGGTATTCGCTTTCGTAGCGGGCGTAATAGATTAATCGGGCCGTTTCGGGGGAAACCGACATTTCGCGCGTCAAATCGCTTGCTTTTTGAAAGTATTGCGTCGCTTTGACCGTATCGCCGTTTGCTTTGAGCGAAACGCCGATGTAGTAATTGAGAACGGGAGATTTGGGACAAATATTGTAGAGCGATCGGGCAACGCCGAGCGCTTTGTCGTATTTTTTGTCGGCCGTGTGCCGTTTGATGTCCGAAATGCCGCTTGTCCATTTCGAGTTCGACGCCAAATCATCGCATCCGTCGGCATAGGCTGCGGCGCAAACCGAAGAAAACGACAGAAAACAAGCTAATCCGAGCGCTTTTCGACCGTTCAAAATTTATCCCTTTCTTTGAAAATCGGCATTCGGCGGCGATCGGCCGCAACACATCGGGCATGCATGCCGCAGTCGGCTGCCGGCAGTTGCCTGCTGACGAAGGCGTCTGAAATGATGCCGAATGATGCCGAATCATGCGCCATCGGCGCGCGCAGCGGGTTATAACGCAGATGCGGCGGCGAAGAAAGAACGAATTTTGTTCAAAATCCGATGCAATCGGGCGACGATGCTGCGGCGCTTTGCGCCGCAGCATTGCACAATATGCCGTCGCAGAGCGAACGTCTTGCCGGCGCCCCGGGGGGGCGGTTTGGCGTCGTGAGCTTTGCGTTTTGATGCTCAAATCGGCCGATTGCCGATATCGGCCAAGTTCGGAGCCGATGAAGCAGAAGCGCAAAAAAAAAAGAAAAAAGCGCGGCGCATGCGCGCAGGGCTGCAAGCCCGAGAACATAGCCGCGCCCCGAGCGCATTGCCCCTCGGGGCAAAAGCTCGGGCAGCCTGCCGTAT
>CAVGZQ010000235.1:3927-4675 GCA_963633515.1 Bacteroidaceae bacterium | reverse complement strand
GCTTTTTCGTCATCGATGATATTGGGTTCGACGAGAACGCGGATTTCGCGTCCGGCTTGGATGGCATAACATTTTTCGACGCCTTCGAACGACAAGCTGATTTTCTCGATATCTTCGAGCCGTTTGATGTAGGTTTCGAGGATTTCGCGGCGCGCGCCCGGGCGTGCGCCCGACAAAGCGTCGGCTGCCATCGCCAAATGGGCATAAACGCTTTCGGGCTCGGTTTCGCCGTGGTGCGCGGCAACCGCATTGCAAACGAGTGTCGATTCGTTGTGTTTTTTGAGAAATTCTGCGCCGATTTCCGCGTGCGATCCTTCTTGTTCGTGATCCATCGCCTTGCCGATATCGTGCAAGAGTCCGACGCGGCGGGCGAGTTTGACGTCGAGTCCGAGCTCGGCGGCCATAATCCCGCAAAGCCAAGCCGCTTCGATGCTGTGACACCAAATATTTTGTCCGTAGCTCGTGCGGTATTTCAAACGTCCGATCATCATGATGACTTCCGAATCGACATTTTGTATGCCCAATTCAAAGAACGCCTGATCGCCGGCTTCCCGGATCCGTTCGTCGATTTCTTGACGGACTTTTGCGACGGTTTCTTCGATGCGTCCCGGATGAATGCGTCCGTCGGCGATAAGCCGCTTGAGCGTTTGCGCCGCAACTTCGCGCCGAATCGGATCAAATGCCGAAATGACAACTGTTTCGGGCGTGTCGTCGACGATAAGATCGACTCCGGTCGCTGCTTCGATGC
>CAVGZQ010000235.1:1487-3917 GCA_963633515.1 Bacteroidaceae bacterium | reverse complement strand
GATATTTCGTCCTTCGCGCCCGATAATCCTCCCTTTGACTTCGTCCGACGGCAACGTCACGGTGCGCACGCAGCGTTCGGCGACGTAATCGCCCGCAAACCGCTGAACGGCAACGCTCAAAATCATTTTTGCGCGCTTTTCGGCTTCGGACGTCGCATCGTCTTCGATTTGCCGCGCAACTTTTGCCGCTTCGAATTTGGCTTCTTCCGTAATCGATGCAATCAGCATCGCTTTTGCCTCTTCGGCGGTCATTTCGCTGATTTCTTCGAGTTTCTTTTGCGCGGCTTCGAGCATTTCTTCGGTCTGTTTCATGCGCTTTTTCGTTTGTTTTGCCGCTTTTTTGATGTTTGCTTCGACGTTTTTAAGCTCGGCATCGCGCGCATCGAGAAGCTCCGAACGCTTGTCGAGCAGTTCTTCTTTTTTTACGAGCCGCGCTTCGGACTGAACGATGCCGTCCAAACGCCGCTTTTCTTCTTTGTCGAGTTTGTCTTGGCGCTCCAAAGTTTTCTTTTGAATTTCGAGTTCGGCTTCTTTGAGCTTCGCATCGTAAACGTCTTGCGCCGATCCTTCGATGCGCCTGAGCGCAGCTTCGGCTTCGTTTTGCACGCGTTCGGCGTGATCGTGTTTTTGTTTTGCCGCATCGAGCAAACGCTCGGCGTCCAGGCGAACGGACTCGGCTTCGCGTTCGGCTTTTTCTGCCAGGCGGACGGTCTCCGAACGCGATTTTTCGCTTTCTTCTTTCGCCGCAGTCCGAATTTTATCGGCTTCGCCGCGCGCCGTTTCGATCGTCTCGCGGATTTCGCGCTCATAAGCCGATCGCCCCATGCGGCGGCCTATAATCAATCCTGCGCCCGTTCCGGCGGCAAGCGCCATCATTGCCCACATCACAGATCCCATATTTCACTCCGATTTTTTGCTGATTTTAAGCGTTGCGAGACGGCAATCGCGCGCGATAAACGCATCATCTGCGCGCGATGTCGGCTCTTCGCGAATTGTTTGCCATTGTTGCGACGCGTCGAATGCTAAAACTGAGGATTGTCGAGCGCCCCCAAAATCTTTGTAAGTCTCTCAATGTGCGTTTCGATTTTTCTGTTGCTTTGTTCGAGCGCATTCTCGGTTTCGCAGACACGGTCGGCGAGTTGAATCAAAGCCATAGCCATGAGCTGGGGCATAGCCGTGTTGGGGGCAGACTGCTTGAGCGATTGCAAAATGCCGTTGACCTGAGCGGCAATGCCGTTGAGGTAATCGATGTCTTGCGTCGTACGAATCGTCAGATTTACCCCGGCAATGTTCAAACTCACGGTTTGAACATCTTGTTTTCTCGGCGTTGCTGCATCTGTCATGACGCGATGAGAAGGCGCCGGAGCAGATTGATATTCGTTCGTAGCCATAAAGTGCCTTGCAGGTCTTTGCATTCCGACCCGATTTAAAACCATTTTTTGATTGCTCAAATTTGCGCCCAAACGGACATGACGACATCTATGCGCCGATTTGAGAGACGTTGCGCAGTGTATAATTGCGCGTTTTTGGTGTCAAGCAGGGGTTTGCGTGATTCGGCGACGATTTTCGGCAATAATCCGATGATCAGAGAGCAATGATCCGGGATGCGCGGCGAAGTTCTGCGCAAATGGGACAAAAAGCGAAATAAAACAGCCGGAAAAGCCTCATTATTCGGTTTGCAATGTCTTTTGCGCGCGAGTTGTCACGCGTCACGTCGCGTTGCTTCCGTTTAAAAAACTGCGCAAATCGCCGAATCGCTTTTGCGCGTCGTGCCGTCCAAGTTCATACATCGAAATGATGCGCGCCGGGTCGCGTTCAAGACGGCGAATTATTATTTTTTCGCTCGGACGAAATACAAAAACTTTGTTCTCCGATTCCAACGCGCGGATTTTATCCAAAATGGCGTTGTATCGCTCATGGCGCGTTTCCATCGCCCGCAGATAATCGGGGCAGTTGCGGTAACGCATGCGGCAGAGTGCGTTTTTTTCCGGTTTTTTGCGGTAGCCGTCGATTTGCGTCAAAACGATGACGCATTTTTCATAGCCCGATTCCATCATAAAATCGACGGGAATGCTGTCGGATGTGCCGCCGTCGAGCAACTTTTTTCCGTCGTACGATACAAATTTCGAAACAAGGGGCAGCGATGCCGATGCGCGCAATGCGTCCATGCCGTTGCCGCGCAAACTCTTGATATTCATATAATGCGGTTTGCCGGTTTCGATGTCGGTTGCAACCGCATAGAACGAAGACGGATTGTTTTCGACAGCGTCGTAATCGAGCGGCACGCGCGCATCGGGAATTTGGCGGTAGCAAAAATCGCCGTTGACGAAATCGCCCGTCCGAAGCAGCGAGCGTATCCCCATAAATCGCGGATCTTTGCAGTAAGCCAAATAAAAACGAATGCTTCGGCCGTTTTGACCGGCCAAAAAC
>CAVGZQ010000235.1:0-1477 GCA_963633515.1 Bacteroidaceae bacterium | reverse complement strand
GTCAAACGTTATCCCGCGCTCGCCCAATACATCGAGAACGCCCGCCGTATAAATGCCGCGCATCCCGCCGCCTTCAAGAACCAAACCGATTTTCGACATGTTACTCGCTCGCCGGTTCAAAGAGTGTCGCACAAAACGACATCCGCCTACACTTGGCTGATAACATACAATGCGTCAAAAATCGCTTGAAATGCGCATATCGCAACGAAAAATGGGATGTTTATCGCGGATCGGCCAAGGCGAGATCGTTCAAATTCGTTTCAATCCCCGCGCAACGAAACGTCGCTAACCATTTTCGCAGCTTGAACCATGCCGACGGATAATCGCTGTCGCGGGCGATGAATCGCGCCAAACATCCGTCGTATATGCCTGATATGCTGTCGCCGGGGGCATAGCCCGTTTCAAGCCGATAATCCGGATTATCGGCGAAGGCGTGATCCGGCCAATCATAGCCGTCAAATCCGATTTCGCGAATTTTCCCCGCAGATTGCGCGTAAAGTCTGAATTCGGCGGCGACGCCCCGATAAGACGGTTCAAGATCGATCTCGCGGCGGCAGCTCCATTTTATGGCCGAAGCGACGAGATCGATGCCTGCCGACATTTCCGTCACGCCGTGTTCGACCTGAAGGCGCGGGTTGACTTCCAGCAAATGAAACCGTCCGTTGCGATCGCGCAAAAATTCGACGGTTGCCCATCCTTCGAAATTGAGTCGGGAAAAAGCCGCGCAGATGCGATCCGACAGTTCGGAGAGCCCCTCCGATTCGTTGGGATTTAGGTGATATTCAAACCATTTTTGCTGATTCTTTTGGCAGCTGCAATCGCGAATGCCGATAAGATGCGCGCCGGCTTTGCCGCATCCGAATACTTGAAATTCGATGTGCCGCGCATCGGGAACGGCTTTTTCGATATAGTACAGCGATGTTTCGTTTCTGTTGCGAATTGCATTTAAATGATCTTTTAATTCCGACATATTATGGTGCCAGAAGACCGATTTCCCGCCGCCGCCGTAACGTCCTTTGAGCATCCACGCCGATTCCCGATCGCAAAGCGACAAAAGTTTGTCGATATCTTGCGGCGCCGAGGCGTAAATATTCTCGGTTTTAAGCAAGGGAACGAGGGCATCGAGCGTTGCCGCCTTGTCGCCGAAAATCTGCATATGCGCTTCGCCGGGACCGATGAAATCGAGACCGGCAAGCCGGACGCGCCGCGCAAAACGATACGATTCCGATAAAAACCCCCATCCCGGCAAAATGGCTTCGCATCCGAATTCACGCCCGATGTCGATGATATTGTCTTCGTTCGCGTAGGCGTCGCGCGACATTCCCGCATAACAAACGTTATCGGCGTCGACGGCGGCCAAAGATGACGGTTCGTCGCGCGCCGATATGAGCACGGCTTCGATGCCGAGCCGATGACATGCGCGAATCAAACGCCGCGCGCAATCGGACCGATTGGCGATGAGAATTCTCTTGTACAT
>CAVGZQ010000234.1:0-4838 GCA_963633515.1 Bacteroidaceae bacterium | reverse complement strand
ATTGCTAACCGCTAATTGCTAATTGCTAATTGCTAATTGCTAATTGCTAATTGCTGCCCGTGCTCTGAAAATGCACAAGCGTCGACTTCTTATTATCGCGGATAACATCATCGAGCATCGGCAAATCTTTGACCGAGCAAACGCGAAGCGGCATCCGATTGTCGCGGCACAATACCATCGCCGTCAAATCCATCACGCCCAAATTGCGCGCTATCGCTTCGTCGTAGCTTATGCTCTCAAAACGCTTCGCGTCGGGATTTTTTGTCGGATCGGCGTCGTATATCCCGTCGACTTTCGTCGCTTTTACGAGCAATTCGCAACGCAATTCCAAGGCGCGCAGCGCCGCCGCCGAGTCGGTCGTAAAATACGGATTCGATGTCCCGCCCGCAACGAGAACGACATTGCCGCCGGCCAAAAGTTCGCGGGCGGCGGCGATATCGTAACGGCGCGCCGGCGACGCAACAGAGCTCATGGCAACGGCTTTTGCGCCGCGCGCAATCAAGTACTCGGCCAATGTCATGCAGTTGATGACCGTCGCCGTCATCCCGATTTGATCGGCTTTGCAGCGATCCAAGCCCGCCGCCGTTTTGCCGCGCATGATGTTTCCGCCGCCCGTCACGATGCCGATTTCATGGCGCGCCGACAACCCGGCAATCGTTTGCGCAAAATGATCCAATGCCTCGGCATCGAGACCAAGACCCGATGCTCCCCCGAGAACTTCGCCCGACAACTTGATCAAAATACGCATTTCTTTTCTCCGTCTGCTGCGGTTGCATAAAAATTGGTATGAAACGATGATGCAAGCCTAAAATTTCGCCCCCAACAAGAACGAAATAATTCTATGCGGCGAATGCCGCGCTAATGCGCATGTTATTCGCCGTTTGAGTCGGCTTTTTTCGTCTTCTTGCCGCGCGTTTGCTTCGGTTTTGTCGTCTCGTCGGCGGCTGCGCACGGCTTCGCCGCGCCGCTTTTCGGATCGGATCCCGATTTCGATTCTGTCCCGTCCGACCCCGACGGCGCGCCGTCGGCGCTCTTTTGATATTTCGTCACGATTTCGTCGATTTGCGATAAATCTCCCTGGCGTTCGATGATTTCTTTCGTCACGGTCAGATGCTCGATGTTCGGTATCCCCGGCACGGCATACAAATAAGGCATCATGGCGTTTTCCAGAATGCTGCGCAAACCGCGCGCCCCCGATTCCTTTTTTATTCCCAATTTCGCCGCTGCCGCCAGCGCTTCGTCTGTAAATTCCAAATCGACGCCGTCGATCATGAACATCTTTTTGTACTGTTTGACGAGAGAGTTTTTGGGCTCGGTCAAAATACGGATCAAGGCTTTTTCGTCGAGAGGTTCGAGCGTCGCAACGACGGGCAAACGGCCGACGAGTTCGGGAATGAGACCGAATTTCAGCAAATCTTCGGGCTCAAGCGCGCGGTATAATGCCGACAAATCGCGCTCTTTTTTATTGACGACATTTGCATTGAAACCGAGTGAACCGCTCGTCGTGCGCTTGTCGATGATATCTTCAAGACCGACAAATGCGCCGCCGCAGATAAACAAGATATTCGTCGTGTCGACGCGCAAAAACTCCTGCTGCGGATGTTTCCGGCCGCCTTTGGGCGGAACTGCCGCTACCGTCCCTTCGATCATCTTCAAAAGCGACTGCTGTACACCCTCGCCCGACACGTCTCGCGTTATCGACGGATTCTCGCCTTTTTTGGCGATCTTGTCGATTTCGTCGATGTAAATTATCCCGCGGCATGCGCGTTCGATATCGTTGTCGGCGGCATTGACCAAATTCAATATGACATTTTCGACGTCGTCGCCCACATATCCGGCCTCCGTCAAACTCGTCGCATCGGCCATCGCAAACGGCACATCGAGTATCTTCGCCAACGTCTGCGCAAGCAACGTTTTGCCCGTGCCCGTCGGACCGATGAGCAATATATTCGATTTGCCCAGCTCGACGCCGTCTTTCACAGGACTCAATATGCGTTTGTAATGATTGTGAACCGCTACCGCCAACACCTTCTTCGCATAATCCTGCTGAATGATATATTCGTCGAGTTTTGATTTGATATCTTTCGGCTTGGGAACGGTTAACGTCGCCGTCACGTGCTGCGCCAACCCCCATTCGGGCATTGCGCAATCCTTGCAAAGCTGATGATACGCTTCTTGAATGCAAGATTCGCATATATATACATTGGCGCCGGCAATCAAACGCTGCGTATCGGCGCGATCCCGATCGCAAAATGAGCAATGTAGCGTAGCCAAAACTCTACTCCTGTTTCGATAACAATTGCATCGGCGCGCCGTCTTTCCGCGCCGCAGCCCGGCGATGCCGCAATAAACGCGCGCCGAAATGCCGAAAAACACCGTTCACGCGCGCGCGCGGCGCTTATTCTGCGGCGGGCGCTGTCAAATCCGGATGACCGGCTTTCGGACGGCGGATCACTTCGTCGATTAAACCGTACGAAACGGCCTCGTCGGCGCTCATGATATTGTCACGATCCGTGTCTTTCTCTATCCGTTCGACCGTCTGACCGCTGTGTTTGGCCAATATTTCATTCAATATCCGACGCATCCGCATGATCTCTTTGGCCTGAAGATCGATATCGATTGCCTGACCCGATATCCCACCGCCCGCGATGAGCGGCTGATGGATCAATATTCGGCTGTTTGGCAACGAATACCGTTTGCCCTTCGTTCCCGAACAAAGCAACACCGCACCCATGCTCGCCGCCTGTCCGATGCATATCGTCGATACGGGGCAACGCACATGCTGGATCGTGTCGTATATCGCCATGCCCGCCGTCACGCTCCCGCCGGGCGAGTTGATGTATATCTGAATGTCTTTTTCGGGGCTCTCGCCCTCCAAAAACAAAAGCTGCGCAATGATGCTGTTTGCAACCATATCGGTGACGGAACTGCCCAAAATGACAATGCGGTCTTTGAGCAAACGGCTGAAGATATCCCAAGCCCGTTCCCCCCGATGGGTCTGTTCTATTACGTTAGGGAAAAATGTCATTTCGTCGTCATCCTCCGAATCGCATGACCCGAATGCGTCTCCGATCATGCTCGTGATGCAAGTGCGGCGGCCCGAGTCAATCGCAGGCGCCGTGCCTATATCATTCAAATCCAATGCCGTCATCATTGCGATGCCTCATCGATGCGTGCTGCGGTTACCCCTTTGCCTCGGCTTTCTCGGCCGCAATTTCTTCCTCCGTCATCGGCGTTATCGTTGCCGCTTCGCGTACCAACGCCATCGCCCGATCGCGTTTAACCTGCGCGCCCACAAAGCTCTCCGCGTTGTTCGTTTTGAGCCAGCGGCTTATCATGTCTTTCGTGCCGTGTTGGAACCATTTCGTCGCTTCGTCGACGATTTCTTCGTGGCTCGCTTCGATCTTCGCATCTTCCGCTATCGCGTTGAGCACGACTTCCGTGTGGTAATCTTTGCGGTACTCTTCGATTTCTTCGTCTTTCATGTTCGCGGCTATCCGATCCAGCCACGACTCGTCGATCTGTTTGCCCATCCATTGCTCAAGCTGAAGCCGCATCGCCTGAACCGCCCGCGCTTTCACATACCCTTCCGGGATTTCGATCGGCATTAACTCGCGAAGTTTTTCCGCCAATTTCGCATCGATATCGTTTTTGCGGCGCTCTTCCTCTTCTTTCATGAGCGTCTTGCGCGTCGCTTCGCGCAATTCCTCGACCGTATCGCCTTCTCCCGTCGATTTCGCAAATTCGTCGTTCAATTCGGGGATAACCCGCACTTTGATCGCTTTGACTTCTGCCGTCACAACCGGTTCGTCGTCCCCGATCTTCGCCGTCATCTGAACCGTCGCGCCGACTTTCGCCCCCAAAAGGCATTTTTCCATCTCGGCGTTGATGTCGCCGCGGCCTACCGTAATGTTGCGTTCGCCGGCGCGGCACAATTTCGACGCCGCTTCGTTGGGCGCCGTAAGCGCGCAAAGTACGACATCCCCTTCTTCGACCGTGTCGCGCCCTTCGGCCGGTTTGAGCTCCGAATGGCGCTCTTGGCGCGCTTTGAGCGCTTCGGCCACGTCTTCGTCCGTCACCTTCGCGTCCGCAACTTTGATTTCAAGCCCTTTGTACGGCTTGAGCTCCGCTTTGGGCGTCGTTTCCGCCGTCAGACGCGCAACAAAACCGCCGTCTTCCGTCTGCGCTTCGACGATTTGGATGTCGCCTGCGTGGAGCAAGTCTTCGATCGTCGAAAGCGCCTCGCGCGCCGCCTTCTGAAGGCATTCGTTGCGCGCATCTTCCAAAATCGCCGCTCCGACGCGTTCGCGTACGATCGACGCAGGCACTTTGCCCTTGCGGAAACCTTTCACCGTCATCTGACGGCGCGCCGTCTCGACCATACGGCTCTCGGCGCTGCGCAATTCGCTCCCCGCGATCGTTAACGTGATTTCTCGGTTGATTTGACTTTTTTCGGCAATCTCAAAGCTCATTGGACGTATCCTTAAAACGACATGAAAAAAAACGCCGCCCGGGCAAAACTTCGCCCGGACATAAAAGCGCAAGACTTCTATTCTTATTAGCCCCGATGCGTCAAGTTTTTAGCGCCTTTAAGCCGTTTTTCGGCACTGTCCCGGCGCAATCCTTTCTTTTTTTTTCGGGGGCGCCGCCTTGTGCTTGCGCAATGCGGCGGCGGCTCCGGCTATTTCGCCCCGCAAGGGGGCTCAATACGCCTTCGCGGCTCCGGCTATTTCGCCCCGCAAGGGGGCTCAATACGCCTTCGCAAAAGGCCTGCCTGCGGCAGGCTTGCGCGGCGAAGGCGCCGCGCCGTTTCCGACCCAATGATCGCGGCGTTAATC
>CAVGZQ010000233.1:2488-4895 GCA_963633515.1 Bacteroidaceae bacterium | reverse complement strand
TGGACGCCATAAGCGGGATAACCGACGCCGAAGAGCAGAACAAAATTATCAAGAACGTCATGACGGCGCAGCATAAGCTGTTTTATGCGAAGCTCTACGAAGGATCGTACGAAGAACTCGTCAGTCATGCGCACAAAGCGGGCGCAGCGGGCGGCGTCGGCGCTCACCGAATATCTCAGCCGTCGGTGCAGCCGGTCAAACCCATGTCGAAGATTTCCGCGCCTGCCGGCGGGGGGCGCGCCGAACAGCCGCCGGCGAATTCGCGCTTGGGAAAACCCGACATATTGCGGGCTTCGCAGCAGCTCCCGAGCGCAAACAAAAATCTCGGAAGTTTGCCGCAGCTGTCGTCGTCCAAACTCGGCGTTCAGCCGTTGCGCGCCGCGAGCTCCGAACAGGCAAAAACATCGGCGCGCCGGCCGAATTTGCTGCGCGTTTTGGAGCAATCGCAAGCGGTCAAGATGCGTGCCGGCGAATCTCGCGCGTGGCGCGGCGTCGATTGGTCGAAAGATGATGTCGCCGTCGATGCGCTCGTCGCTTTGCTTCTGACCGGAGGCGAAGCGTAAATCGGTTTGCGCCGACGCATATAGCGCACGTTTCGGAATTTAAAGGCTTCGGATTCGAAGCCTTTTTTTTTCTCGGCGCAGAATCGCGCCGAGACCTGACGTTTTGGGGTTTATGCCGGATGACGTTCGATTTTGCGCTTAATTTTTCCCCATAAACGGTATAATGCATCGCTCTGAATTTGTCCGTCTCGGAGGAGTCATCGTGCCTGATTCCGCGAAAACGAAAAAAAAGCGTTCTTTGAGAAAAAAGACGGCGGTTTCGCCGTCGCGCCGCCCGTCGATCAACATCGATGTCAGCAAATCCGAAGCCGATGCAATTTTGTCGGATTTAAAAAATGGATCGGCAGATAATCCGCAAGCGGCGCTGCGAGAGGTTTATGCGCTTGCCATCGAATCTGTCGCGCAGGCATTTGTCGACGGATTGGCTTCGTTTTGCGCCGGTTTTGCCGATATCGCGAAATCGGAAGACTTTTTAAACGATAATCCCATCGCGCCGTGGATACGCCGGTACATTCCGCAAGGCGATTTCGACGCAGAAAGCTTTCGCGCGACGCTTGCTGAAAAAATACAAGCATCGAAAGCATCGATTTTGGCATCGCTGAAGCAATCGTTGGCGGACAATAACCCCGTCGGGCAACCGCTCGCGGCGGATAACGGCGACAGCCCGATCGGCAATGCGCATTTGCGCTTCGGCTTCTGCAGCCGACCGATGTCTCAAGAACGCCTCGAGGCGCTTTTAAACGATTTGCGCGAAGGCGATCCGTGCCCCGGCGGCCCAAAAACATACAAAGTCGTTCACATGCCGCGCGCATATCGGTTCAGTTTTGCAACGGGGCAAAATGCATGCGCCGGAGCGCATGCGCGCACGCCCGACGACGGCGTTTCGGTCAAGGATGCAAACCGCGCGGTTTGCGATGACGGCGGCGAAGCGCCATGCTTGCATGCGCAAAATAAAGCGCCTGCCGATAGCTCCGAAACGATTCGCAAAGCCGCCGACGATACGGCCGTTTGCGGTTTCCCCGACAACGCTCCGGCGTCTGCGGATGTTGCCGATTGCGGCAGCGCAAGGATTAGCGGCAACATCGATTTGGGCAATCAAAGCATCATGACGGCCGATCAATCGTCGGTTTTTTCGGATATTTCTTGCGCCGCGCATGGTTTGCAATCTTTTGCGGATGAGCAAAAAAAAATGCAGACCGAGAAAATGTCTCAATTGGGCCGGGAAATATCGGCGCAAGCGCAAGAATTCCAAAAATCCGCCGGTTTTGCCGCGCAAATCGGCGACGCCGCCCAAGCCGAAATTTCGGGCATTATGGAATCGCTTGCGATCCGCGTCGCCGATGCTGTGTTTTCCGCCTATGCCGACGATAATTCCCATCATCCCGAATCTCTCGGAGAGATGCTTCAAAATGATCCGCGCGTTGCCGCCGATAATGCGCTATCGGAGTTTATCTGTCGCCTCGATGCCGACGAAGAAACCGACGATCCCGCAGACTCCGTTTCTGACTGCGAAATAACCAACGAGGATTTGGCGCATGCTTTTGAACAGCTTTTGACAGACTCCGGTTTGGATTTAGAGTAATCGCTCATGCTCCTTATTGCGCTTTCGAACCGAATGGATAAACTCGCCGAACTCATGGCGAATTTTCTCAATGTTGCCGATGTTGCCGCCATTCCTCCCGACGAAGACAAAAGCGGGTTTTTGCCCGAAAGCCGCCGCGTGATGATTGCGCATCGGTCGGGGGCAGAATATTTAAAATATGCGATTGCGCGGCACAAAGGAATTTGCGCCAACTTGGCCTTTAAAAATAGCGTCGCCGCTTATTTTTACGAGCTCGTCGATG
>CAVGZQ010000233.1:0-2478 GCA_963633515.1 Bacteroidaceae bacterium | reverse complement strand
CCCCGAAAGCGAGCGTCCGGGCGTTTTGCTCGACGAAACGAAAATATATGATTATCTTTACAGAAAATATTTAAAGATATTTAAATCGCATTCTGCCGCCCCCGATGCCGGCAGCGAAATGCCGGATGCGCAAAACTGCTCGGCATGCGGCATTCCGCTCGGATCCGAGCCCGAAGAATTTGCAATTTCGCGCGCGGAAGTTTTTGCCCGCCAATTGATGCAATACATATATCATTGCCAACCCGATCAATTCGATTTTGAAAAAAATATATATCCCCCGGGGCGATTCGGAAAAGAAATAGACGAAATCGTTTCGCATTATCGGAAAAAAGGCGTTCGCATCATATTGCCGCATGCTTGGATTTGCGGAGGCAATGAAAACGAGTATTTCAAACGCCTTGCGATTCCGAAGTTTTTGTTCATTTTCGACCCTGCGGGGCTGACGCCGTTCGAAGAATTATTCCTTTGCCGGGTTTTGGCTGATAAAGATGATAAAGCAAAGTATGTTTTGATTTCGGCATTCAGTCCGATCGGATGGTATTGGACCGAAAGCTTCGCCAAAAATGGGCGCCCGGCGGACGATGATCCGACCGACGGCAATAACGGTTTGAATGTATCGTTTAACGGGGGACGCATCGCATGGGAAATCTCTCGCAGCTTAATCGATAATTTAAAACTGCAATGCGAAGGGAACGAGAAATTGTTTCCATTATTTCCGTTTTCCCCCGAAAGAGATCATTCGGACGCAGATTCGGAGATTGAACAGCCGGCAACGAATTTGGAAATTGTCCAAGGCTGCATGATCTATCCCAACCGTTATAAGGTCGTTTTCGATGCGCCCGACAATGCTTCGGATCGGGATATTGTGCCCGGCATCGATGACAAAAAAGACAAAGCGGAAGTTTTGAAACCGCGCCGAGATTGCCCGAGCATTATCCTTCGCATCTTCGCGCAAGTCCGCGACGAAGCCGACGACGTCGCCGGCCGAATTGCCGAAATCGTCAGAGAATCGCGCCAAAATGGCGGACAAAAGCCCATCGATTATGACGATATATGCATTTTGATTCCGGCGTCGGCATGCGAAACATATGCGGCAGCATTTTCGGCGGCATTGACCGAGCGCAAAATTCCCTTCAATATCAAACATATTATTAAACATCCGGCCGAAGCATGTTATTCCGCTTTCGAAGCATTCGTCGATTTTTTGACGCAACCCGAACGCCGCGCCGTCGTTTTGAATTTTGCGTTCCATGAGGCGATAGCTGCCGAAGACGATTTGAGCGAAAGCGCGGTTTTTGTCGGAATGCTCCAAAGGTTGGGCGTTTACGGCGGATCGGACGAGGCGTTCGATTGGGCGCAGGGACTCGATCGCATCGTCGATTTGTCGATCGGGGCAAACAATATAAACGATTTGCTGCTCGAACCTGCCATTGCCGACGACGGCGAGGCAAGGCTCTTTTTGCGCCAAAGCCGCCGCATCGGCGCAATGCTCGGCGACAGACGAAAAACGCGGAGCTATCGGTTCAGCTGCAGCCAATGGCGGACGTATTTCGCCGAACTCTTCGATGCATGGCTTCGTCCCGATGTCTTCGATCGCGAAAAATGCATGACCGCGATTTGTGCGGAAATGCATAAACGATGGCTTTCGGACGAGGAAAACGATTCCGAACGGCAAAACATTGCATTCGACGATGTTGCGCCGTTTTTGCGCCTGATTGTCCAAAAACTCAACCGCCGCGACGAATCTTCGATTTTCGGCGGCGTGCAGCTGCGGCGCATGGATGAAGCCGCGATGACTTGCCGAGCGGTTTTCATCGTCGGGCAAGCGCGCGATGCGTTTCCTTCGCAGCAGTCCAAAACGCAAGAGTTCGAGCGGTATTCTCCCGCGCAAATGGATGAATATGCGCAGAACAAATGGTTTTTGAACGTAACAGACTGTTTGTGGGTATCGGCGGCGCTGACGCCGGCCGAAATTCAAAAAATCGACGATAACATTTCTCCGTTCATGCGCAGTTTGCGTTACGTTTTCGGGCGCAAAAAGGACGGTAAGTTTTCGGGCATCGATTTGCTTATGCCCGAAGCGGCGCAAGACGAAGTCCGATCCGGCGATGTTATTTCATTGCTTTTGCCCAAAGAAACCAAGCGCGCCGAGCTTTGGCAAGATATTAAAAATGATCTCAAAGAAATTGCCGAAAATGACAATGACTCTGGCACGCCGCCTGCCGGTTTGTGCGATATCAAAGATCCCGAAATCCGTAAAAATATGCGCCGCATTTTGGATTCGGCGTTTTTGGATCCCGAGTCGGATATCGATTATGCAAATCCCTGCCGCGCGGTCGCGCAAACCGATGCAAAAAGCACCGCCGAAGCGTTGCCGCAGCTGTCGTGGAAAGCCTTGGCTGAACTCTTTATCGAGCCCAACAAAACAATTCGAAAATATGCTTTTGATATCGACGAATATAACGATTATATCGATCC
>CAVGZQ010000232.1:0-4904 GCA_963633515.1 Bacteroidaceae bacterium | reverse complement strand
ATAAAAAGCGACATCGACAGCGTATCTTGAATATTTTGCGCGGTATAGTTCGAAATCTCGAATTTAGCGTGAACGATATAAGGGTGTTCGTCGGAGACGGAAAAAGTCTTGACGAATTTTTTTTGCATGGCGGGATCGGCATACGCGAACGAAGCAGCGCGCGTGTCGGAGTCGGGGGAAGCCGCTTCGAATTGGGTATCGCGGGTTATGCCGAAGGCGGGAAATTCGACGGCGAGGGGCAAGATGCCGGCGCGATCGGGATTTTCCTGTTTTTGCGATCGGATGAAATCGCCGTGCAACGCGTAACGATCGGGATCTTTGACGCGTATTGATGCGGGGCGTCCGCCGCCGGCATTTGTCATGGAGACGGAGATTTTCGCCGATTCGAGCGTTCGCGTTGCGGCAGGATATCGGACGGTGACGGGAATGGCGGCAGCGTTTGCCGGATCGGTCTGCGGGGCGTTAGCCGTCGCATCGGCGGCTTCTTTCGCGGGATTTCCGAAGAAATAGGGCCAAATGATGAGGAAAAGAAAGATGACGGCGAAGCCGATCATCGAGCGCGAGCCGCTGCCGTTGTTATTGTTGCCTTGGTAGGAAAGGTAATCCATGATTTAAGCAAAAGCTCCGGAAAAGTTGCGCGAAATCGACGGGCGCGCGGCGCATCGATTCGCTGTTTGCAGTGAGAGATGCATTGGGATGCGGCAATAGCGCGAAGCGGCGCGATCATGGCACGGGGTCGTAACCGCCGGGTCTGAAAGGGTGGCATCGCAAGATGCGTTTTAAGGCAAGCGCAGAACCTTTCAAGGCGCCGTATTTTTCAACCGCTTGCCGCGCGTAAGCGCTGCACGTCGGCCGGTATCGGCAATTGGCGCCCAACCAAGGGGAAACGGCATTTCGGTAGACCCAAATGAGCGCCAAAATGATGCCGGCGGCTATTTTGTGCGCGGCAGAAACATGCTTAATCAAGTATGCGGACATGGGATATTCCTTTGAAATCGCGCGAAGAGATCCGAGACCTCCGCAGCGAGGTCGGCATACTTGGCAAGCGCTGCATCGGGTTTTGCGATCCACACCAAATCGAAGTTCGAAACTTCGGCGGACCGGAGCCGCAAAATGTTGCGCAAACGCCGTTTGATTTTGTTTCGCGTCACGGCATTTCCGACGCGTTTGCTGACGGTCAGCCCATGGCGGACGCCCGACGCCGAAGCGGGGGCGAAGATCAGCAAAAGAAACTTTCCGCCCAAACGCCGTCCTTTAGACTGAACCCGGCGAAACTGCGCATGCTTTCGCAAGCGAATTGCCTTACCCCAGCCGTATGGGCGGCGCGGGGCACAATCCATCGCCGTAATCCTTAATGTTTCGAAGGAACGGCGGGAACGAGACGTTTTCGGCCTTTGGCGCGTCGTCGGTTGAGGACTTCGCGGCCTTGCGCCGTCGACATTCTTGCCCGGAAGCCGTGGGTGCGGGCGCGTTTGATTTTGCTCGGTTGATATGTGCGTTTCATTGTTTTGCTCCGAAAATAGTATGTTAACTGCGGTATTTCGCAAAAAATACCCTGAAACTCTTCGATCCCCGCATCGCGCCCCCCCAAAAAAAATGGACGCTGCGCAGGGGGGTCTTTTGACACGCAAAACCGCATAAGTCAAGCGGTTTTGGCAAAATTCGCCCGCAGCGGCGGCGCTTTTAAACGCGCCGGCGGCGGATCGTTCGGATTACATGAGCCCGGGAATCGAGAAGCCGCCCGTGGCGCGGTTCATCTCGTAATTGACCATTTCGCGGACATTGCCCAAGGCGGCATTGACGGCGCTGATGACGAGATTTTCGAGAAGCTCGGGGTTGTTGCTTTCGAGAACGGACGGATCGACGGTCAATGCGATAAGTTCGCGGTTTCCGTTGACGACGGCCGTAACTTTTCCGTCACCGGCGGTCGCTTCGACGACTTTCGATTTCATGTCTTCTTCGAGGCGTCCCAAGCGGCTCTGAAGTTTTTGAGCCTGAGAAAGGATTTGGTTTAAGCCGGTGTTTTTGATTGCTTTGCTCATGAAGATGTCCTGTCTTGATTAAATGTGAAGCGAATCGAGTCGGATCGAATGCCGAATCGATGACACACGTCCTTGAATAACGGACTATTTTTAAGATGTTCCAGCGATTTTTCCTGAGCCTCGAAATCGCGTTTTGCCTGCACGGCAGCGAGTGTTTCGGTATCGTCGGCCGCCTGATCGAAATCGGCCGAAAACCGGCATCCGGGCGCAAGGAGCTTTGACAATACGCGCGAAATCTCGGCAGCATGCCCCGCATTGATGATGTCTTTGTATGTCCGGGGCAACGAAACGGCGACGCATTCGCGCGTCAATTGCCGGACATGCGCTTTAGACATAATCGTCGAAAGGGGCGCCGCAAGCTTTTGAACGATTTGCTGCCAGCCATAGAGCAAATCGTCCGGATTGTCTTGCGACAAACTGTCGAGTTTGGGTCTTTTAAGACGATTGACGGAAACTGCAAGCATTTTTTCGTTTTTTTCGCCCGTCGCCGCATGCTCCGGCAGATCGGAGCCGTCGTCGTCGGCGTCGTCTCCGTCGGTCGGTTCAATGCCGGCGGCCGCATCGTTCCAATCGCCGAAACATCGCGCATCTTCGTCGTCGTCATTCGGATTGTCGGTCTGCCAATCGCCGAAAACATCGCCGTCGCAATCGTCTTGCTGATCCTGCGGCTGCGCCCCCCCCGAATTATGATTTATTTTCGAATATTGTTCGGTATTTGAACAAGAACTCGCATCGTTCACGTCGGAATAAACAAATCCGCGAATCGTATTCGACACGTGCGCATAATCGCCCGAACCGTTGCCGGCAGATTTGTCGGGCGTTCGTTCGGCAGCCGGTTGCGCGCGCTCCGCCCCGCACGAATCTTTCGAAGATTGTTCCGGTTTTAAACGCGAATCGAAAGAATGAACGTCGGAATCGACGGATTCGCGAATTTTATCCGACACCTCTTCATGCGCTCCCGAAGCGATGCCGGCCGCCGGTTGCGCAGCCGATTCCTCAGCATCGCGTCCGAACAGCGGCGAAAGCGCAGATTCATCGCTCAGCCGGGGATTTTTTTTTTCGCCGGCGGGCGCTTCTCCGAAGCTCGGCGACAAATAAGCCCTGACGCTGTCGAGCGCATCGGGCGAAAGCCGGATTTGCCCCGACAGCGCACGCGTGATGGCGTCGAGTTTTCGCAGAATGTTGTCGAGCGGCACGACCGGTTCGACTTTGCACATGCGGATGGCCGCCATTTCGAGCGCAAGCCTGGGCGATAAATTTTTCGACAATCCGTCGGTCGTTTCGTACCAAATTTTAAACAGCCGCTCAAAGCGATCGAGCGACGAAGGATTGAGCCGTGCTCGGATTTCGCTGCGTTCGGCCGGACTGAGTTCGGTCGGAATGTCGGCTTGCGGCGCGGCGGCAACGACGGTCGCATCGCGCAGATACTCGAGCAAATCGTTGGCAAAAAGCGTCAAATTCTGCCCGTAATGTTCGACGCGCCCGATGCATGCGACGGCACGGGCGACATCGCCGTCCAAAACGGCATTTACCATCGCCGTCAAAGTTTCGCGCGTCGCGACGCCCAAAACTTCGGCAGCGCGTTCGCCCGTAATCGGCTCCGGGGCAAACGCAATGACCTGATCCATCGCGCTGAGCGCATCTCGCACGCCCCCGCGCGCAGCGCGCGCAATCAGCCGCAGCGCCGACGGCTCGAATTCGATATGTTCGGCTTGGGCTATCTTCGTCAGATGCGCAAACAAATCTTCGTTTCCGATGCGCTTAAAGTCGTAGCGCTGGCAACGGCTCAGGATCGTGACGGGAATCTTGTTCGGGTCGGTCGTCGCAAAGATGAATATCACATGCGGCGGCGGCTCTTCGAGCGTTTTGAGCAACGCGTTGAAAGCCTCGGTCGTGAGCATGTGAACTTCGTCGATGATATAAATCTTGTACCGATCGCGCGACGGAGCATAGCGCACGGCCTCGAGGACGTCGCGGATTTCGTTAATCCCGCGGTTCGACGCGCCGTCGATCTCGATGACATCCATCGAACGGCCCTCGGTGATTTCGCGGCAGCTTTGGCATGCATTGCACGGTTCTTCGCTCGGGGCATGCTCGCAGTTGAGCGCCTTGGCAAAAATGCGCGCCGACGACGTCTTCCCCACGCCGCGCGACCCCGTAAACAAAAACGCATGCGCAACCCGGTTTTGCATAATCGCATTTTGCAGCGTCACCGCAATGTGCTGCTGCCCCACCAAATCGGCAAATGTCTGCGGGCGCCACTTTCGGGCCAAAACGATATAAGACGACATAAAATCCCCTCCTCAGAGCGGCACGCAAGATACATGATTTTGACCCGGCAAAAAAAGTATTTCCCTCACGCCGAATATCTTTTTTTGCATCCGTTTCGTTTCGCCCGACAAGACGGAATAATCTTTTGCCTTTGGATTATGCGTTTCGCCGCCTGTTTCGCCCCCCGCAGCGGGGCTCAATGCGGCGTCGGCTTCGGCTATTTCGCCCCCGAGGGGGCTCAATACGCCTTCGCTGCCTGCCTATTTCGCCTTCGGCTCAATACGGCAGGCTTGTTTTTTTCGATATTTTGCGCAGCTGCTTCGTTGGCATCGCCGTTCATGCGGTCGGAACGTACGTCAGTACGCCCCGACGCGCATTCAGGCTTGCCGCCTTGCATCTGCATCAAACTATCGAAAAAAAGTATCGAAGATGCAGTTTTTTTTTGTCTTCGATATTTTGCGCATCTGCGTTTTCAGCTGTGTTGCTCAGGCAGCGGGAACGTACGCGTTTTTTTGAGGTTTTGCGTTCGAAGCAACCGATCAAAAACGAACTTGACGCGCGGCAAGGACGCCGCGCGAGCGGCGCGGCATG
>CAVGZQ010000231.1:0-4918 GCA_963633515.1 Bacteroidaceae bacterium | reverse complement strand
TGCCTGCCTATTTCGCGCTTTGCGCTCAATACGGCAGGCTTGCCGCGCTATGTTCTCCCTGCCTTCGGCAGGTGCGGGCATACGCGCGGCGGACAGGCGCGGCTATGTGCTCCCTGCCTTCGGCAGGTGCGCGCATACGCCGCGCTTTTTTTTCGTTTTTTTGCGCGCCTTCGAAGTCAATTCAGAACGCAAAATTCAAAATTCGGTTTTTGACAGACGCAATCCGAAGTTCCGGACAAAAAACATCATTGATCCGCGCGCATGCGTCAAGTTCGTTTGCGTTCTGCGGCGGCGCGCGCGCCGATCCGGCAACGATAAACGCGGCCGCCGATCGCCGGCCGCCGATCGATCTCTGACCGGCGTTTCCCGTCACGCGCCAAAAAAGCGGCAAAAACGAATAAAAAAAAGCGATCGGCGTTTGTCGATTTTTTGGGGTTATTGCCCTTTTTTTTGCTGCGCGGCCGGCTCAGATTCAGCTGACGCGGCGCAGGCGGCGATGCGGAATATTTTTGCAAAAGGTCTCGTGACGATGCGTTTTAAAGACATACTGCAATTCAATCTCAAGATGCGTTGGCTCGTGCTGGGCATCTTTCTCGTCATAACGGTTGCGGCAGCCACCCAATTGCCCAAACTCCGATTCGACTTCAGCCCCGAGGCCATGCTCGAATTCAGCGACGAAGAAATCGCCTATCAGCACGATTTCGAAAAAAAATACGGCAGCACTTCCGATCTGCTTTTGCTCGTGCTTTCGTCGGACGAGTCGCTCCTGAGCGCGCAATCGCTCGAAGATCTCAGAGATCTGACAAACGCCGTTTCGGGCGCGCAAGGCATATCGGGCGCATACGGTTTGGCGAAAGTCCCCGACAGCAGCGACGCCGGCGCGGGCGCTTTGCTGCGCGGAACGCTGCCCGATTTAATCCCCGACGGCGCGCTGTCGGCCGAACAGACCGAGAAAATCCGCAGCCGCATCGAAAAATCCGATTTGCTGCGCGGCAACCTCATTTCCGAAAACGGACGCCACGCGCTCATCACGATTTCGCTCCCGCCCGGCAATGCAACCCCCGAAGGCTTCATGCCCGTCTTCGAATCGGTCAAAAATCAAATCGAAACTTGGCGCGGGCAAGGCAATCGCGCGAGCTATGATATTTCTTACGGCGGATTGCCCTATATCCGCGCCATGACCGTCGACACGATGAAACGCGAACAGCTCCATCTTTGGCCCGTTGTCGCCGTGTTCTATGTCATTGCGATGATCGTCATTTTCCGTTCGTTCTGGCAAGCCGTCATGCCGCTTGCTTGCATCGGCTGCGTCATCCTGTGGTCGGTTTCGATCATGGTCCTCAACGGCATGCCCGTCACGATGATCAACAATACGCTGCCGCTGCTCATTCTCGTCATCGGCGTGACGAACGGCATTTACATCATTTTCCGCATCTTGGACGAGCGGCGCAAAGGCAAACCGAAGCAAAAAGCCATCGTCGACGGCGTCTATCGCATGGCGCTTGCTTCGCTGCTCACCACGTCGACGACGAGCATCGGGTTCGGTTCGCTGCTCGTCGCAAAAGCAAAAATTCTCAACGGTTTCGGCGGAATTACGGCGCTTGCCGTCATGCTCATTTACGTCGCCATCATCTTCTTCATGCCCCAAGTTTTGTCGCTCATTAACCTCGATCCGAAGCGAAAAAAAGCCGTCGAACCCGACCATGATATCAATAGCGGCCGCGATGATGCGCAAATCGCCGCAGAAAATGCACGCATTCAAGAAAATGCCGAATTCAATGCAATTCAATCCGATCCCTCCGAAGCGCCGGCGGCAGAAATCCCCGCGCAATCGGCGCCGGCAGCCGAAATCCCGACGCAAAGCCGATTCGATGCATTTATGGAATGGCTTGCCCATTTCGCTTTCAAATATCGCGCCGTCATCTTTGCCGCTGCCGTCGTTTTGCTCATTGCATGCTTGGCAGTTGCCTCGCAAATTCGGTTTAACAGCAAAGTCAACGACGTTTTCCAAGAGTCCCACCCGGTAAGCATCACAAACGCGCTCATCGAAGAGCATTTGGGCGGCATGCTCCCCGTCGAAATCGATATGACGGCCGACGCCGACGGCGGTTTCCGAGACGTCGCGCGGCTGACGGAGGTTTGCAGGCTTCAGAAAGAAATCGTCGCGATCGAAGGCGTTATTTCGGCCGTTTCGCTGTGCAATATCGTCGCCGAAAGCGGCGTCGATTGGGACAATCCGCCCAATCAGACGCAACTTAACGCCGTTTTCTTCGGCATCAAGCGGTTCAACCCCGAGCAATACAGCAATTACATTGCAGAAAATGCCGACGGCATGCATATATCGCTCAGAATTCCCGATAACGGCTACGAAAAATCGAAGGAAACGCTGTCAAAAGTCGATGAACTCGTGCAAAATTCGGCATCATCGATCGGCTTCCGCGCGCGGTTTACGGGCATCGGTTACAATTCGACGCTCGGTCTCGACCA
Source organism: Bacteroidaceae bacterium (assembly GCA_963633515.1). Lineage (GTDB taxonomy): Bacteria > Myxococcota_A > Bradymonadia > UBA4248 > UBA4248 > UBA4248. The sequence goes on along the minus strand of CAVGZQ010000231.1, from coordinate 2,431 downwards.
CTTTATGACCGATTTGTATTCGTCGCTTTTGACGGCATTTATCATCATTTTTGCCATTTTGCTCATCGCCTTCCGATCGTTTTGGTCGGGCGTCGCGGCGATCTTGCCCAATATCCTGCCCTTGGCCATGACGTTGGCGTTTCTCCCGATCTACGGCTACAATTTCAATACGACGTCGGTGCTCGTCTTTACGATAAGCATCGGTTTGGCGGTCGACAACTCGATTCACATCATCCAACGCTTCCGTCAGGAATTCCGCGGCGATCGGACGGTCGAAGCGGCGCTCGTCGTCGCATTGCGAAGCTCCGGACGCGCCATTGTCCAATCGAATGTGTTGCTCTGTTCGGGGCTTGCCGTCTTGCTGCTTTCCGATTTCGATCCCATTCGGCGCGTCGGCGTTCTGACGATGACGACGATCGCCTCGGCGCTCGTCATATCGATTCTGCTGCTGCCCGCCGAAATCGCCTTCGTCGGAAATAAAATGAAACTGCCCAAATACAAGGCGATGCGCGCAGACAATTCCCGAACAATCGTCGAAAATGCGCAAAATGCCGAAAAAACTGCCATTTGATCGCAGCAGACGATGCCGATGCGCAAAATAACGGAAAAAAGCGCGGCGTATGCGCGCACCTGCCGCCTGCCTGCCGGCCAAGCAGGCAAGGCAGGGAGCACATAGCCGCGCCTGTCGGCCGCGCGTATGCGCGCACCTGCCGGCAGGCAGGGAGCACATAGCGCGGCAAGCCTGCCGTATTGAGCGCAAAGCGCGAAATAGGCAGGCGGCGAAGGCGTATTGCCTGCAAGGCAATAGCCGAAGCCCCGATGCGAATCATCCGTTCGATGGGCAATTCGGGCGGCAAAAATCATCGCCGGGCGGATTGCTATTTTTTTGACTAAAACGCCGAAATCGCTTTAAATCGCCGCCGAACGCCTTTTTGCGCGGCAAAACCGCCGCGCCGGCCGCAGCAAATGCATTCGGATGCGCCGATTTGGGGCGCCCTTGCGAGAGGTTATGAGATGAAACGATATTTGAAATGGTTGCCGGCAGGAGCTTTGGCGCTTATTTTATCGCCGGCATCGGCGCAAGAAACGGCGCCCGCCCAAAACGCGCCGCAAGCCGTCCGAGAAGACGCCCAAAACGCGCCGCAAGCCGCCCAAAACGCGCCGCAAGCCGACGCCCTGCCGGTCGCTCCGAAATCCGACGATCCGGGCGACGTCATCGCCGAATATTTGGCAACGATGGCAACGCTGCTGCAAACCCATCTCGATGCCCCCGAAACGCTCATCGAAAAATTCGACGCTTTTATCAAGGAAAACGAAAAATCGATGCGCAATGCGTCGAAAAAATTCGACGAAAAATTGCGCGCGCTCAAGTCGGCCGAAGCCGAAGTTTACCGCGAAACGGTGCAGCGCAAGATCACGCCCGAGCTCAATCGCGTCGTCGGATTCCTCATCGATTTCGGCAGCCGCTACCCGACCGAAGCCGCCAAACTCGATTCGATGCTCAAAGTCGACGCCAAATACACGTATCAGCAATAATCTATGGCTGCGACGGTCGATCTCGGCGCCTGCGCCGCATGCATTCAAAAACTGTCGGGCAATATCCGCGCCGCGCTCAAGGGGCGCGATGCTTCGATCGAAATGGCGGTGATATGTTTTATTGCCGGCGGTCATTTGCTCATCGAAGACGTGCCGGGCGTCGGAAAAACGACGCTCGCCCGCGCGCTGGCGCGATCGTCGGGGCTTTCGTGGCGGCGCATCCAATTTACGTCCGATATCCTGCCGAGCGATATCTTGGGCGTCTCCGTCTACGACACGCCGTCGGCGCAATTCCGATTTTTCGAAGGTCCGATTTTTACAAACGTTCTGTTGGCCGACGAAATTAACCGCGCCGAGCCGCGCGCGCAAAGCGCTTTGCTCGAAGCCATGTTCGAGCGGCAAGTCAGCATCGACGGCGTGACGCGCCCGCTGCCGGATCCTTTCATGGTCATAGCCACGCAAAATCCCGTCGATTTGTCGGGGACTTTCCCGCTGCCCGACAGCCAGCGCGACCGGTTTTTGTTCCGCATCGCGATGGGATACCCCGACGCAGACGCCGAATTGGAAATTCTCAAAGCGCCCGGCAACCGACACGGCGTCGCGGCCGTGCTGACGCAAAACGAAGCCGCCGAATTGATGCAAAGCGTCGGCGGCGTCCATGCGAGCGACGAAATATTGAACGATATTCGGGCGCTGGCAGGCGAAACGCGCCGTCATAAGGCGCTGAGCGTCGGCATTTCGACGCGCGCCATGATCGATCTCTTGCGCGCCGCCCGCGCCCGCGCACTCGTCCGGCGCCGCGATTTCGTGCTCCCCGACGATATCCGCGCCCTGGCGCCCGCCGCGCTCGCCCACCGCGTCCGCCCCGCCCCCCAAACGGCCGATCGCCCCGAAG
>CAVGZQ010000230.1:0-4942 GCA_963633515.1 Bacteroidaceae bacterium | reverse complement strand
CATTAAACGCGTCAGTTGATCGTTGCCTTTTACCGTCGCTTTTGCATTGAGATCGCCGTTTGCGACATCTTGCGTCACGCGCGCAAGCTCCGACAAACGCCGCGTCATCGGCAAAGAAATCCCGACTGCAAGCGCCATGCACAATAAAAAAACAAATGCCGCAACATATACAAAAAGCCTTTTGTATATATCGGTAATATTCATCTCCTTGTCGGCTTCCAGCTTCGACATCGAACCGTGAAGATATCTTTTTTCGCCCAATCGATTGTATAATTCTGTTTGAGACTTTGCCGATCCGAGCAATATGACGAGTTCGATTTCGGGTTTTTGCGTTTTGTTGATTGCACGCGAAGCGGCGGGCCGAGCTTGCATGTTTATTTCGTCTTGCGACGGCAAATAATTGCCGCTTTGATCGTCGCCGCCGCTTGATGCGAAACCGGTTGCGCGGATGTCATTCAATGTCCGGACGCTGCCGCCGGAAACGTCGGACGAAGATGTTTCATCGACCGGCTGCGCAACGACGAGCATCATCGCGTCGCTTTGTTCTTCGTCTGACGAAATCTTATCGGAGACATTGCCGGACGCGCTCTGCAAGCTCCCGTCCATAAATGTCGCCGGCATTGCCGATGCATGAAAATTGAAAGAATCGCGATCGATTTTTCCCGCTGTCGCTTTGACGATCGGCATGCGGTTAAGCGTAAGACGAATGTCGAAAAAATTGTGATTCTCTTCGAGAGCTCTGTCGAAAATCGCCTGCACATCGCTCCTGAAACCGTCGTTATGGAGCAAATCCCGCATGCCCGACGCTTTGCGCGCCTGCCACGCGCGCGTTAACTCGAGCATCACATTATTCTGAATGAGCACAATGCGTTCAGATTCGTTTTTCATGCACGATTTGTAAATCTCCGAAACGCCTTCGATGCTGTCGACGGCTTCTTTCTGGAGCTTTTGATTGAAATCCGAGATTTGTTCGAACACGAAAAACGAAACGCCTACCGGCACAACGGCGACGATTAAAAGCGCCAGCAGGAATTTAAACGATAACGACGAAAAAATGCGATTATTGCTGTTCTTGCGAATCTTCATTGTCTGCGCTGTTGCCCGGGTTTGCCTGTTGTCCGGCCTGCTGCGCAGCCTGCTCTTGCTCTGCCTGTGCCTGCGCCTCGCGTTCTTTGGCCTCTTTGGCGTAGACGATTTCATACCATTTGCAGCTGCACGAAGAAAGATCATTGTTGAGTTCATCGAGCGCCTGAGCCGTCAAATCTTCGTTTGCAAGCGTCGCATCGGCGCGTTCGAGCAAAGACTTTGTCTCGTTTTTGAGATCCTCGGCCGCATCGGCGGCGTTTTCGCGCGACATGCGCGCAATGCCGAAAATGAACGATTGCGCTTTATTCTTTGCAACGAGGCGTTCTTTGCGTTTTTCGTCCTCCTGCCGCGCAGCCTCGGCATCGGCAATCGCGCTGCGGATTTCGTCGTCGGTCAATCCGCCCGCGCCCATAAGAACGAGCGACTCTGCTTTGCCCGTCTTTTTGTTCGTCGCGCCGACGCGCAAAACGCCGTTGGCATCGATATCGAACGAAACTTCGATTTGCGGCACGGCGCGCGGCGCAGGTTCGATGCCGGAGAGCTCAAATTGTCCCAAAAATCGGTTCTCCGACGCAAATTGACGCTCTCCTTGGTAAACGTTAATCGTTACGCTCGATTGATTGTCGACGGTTGTGCTGAACAGTTTCGTCTTTTTTGTCGGAATCGTCGTGTTTCTGTCGATAAGCGGCACCATGAGACCGCCGTTGGCTGCGACGCCGAGCGTCAGCGGCGTAACGTCGAGCAGGACGATATCATGAACATCGCCGGCCAACACGCCGCCTTGGATCGCGGCGCCGATGGCGACAACTTCATCGGGATTGAGACTGTGGTTGGGCGCTCGGCCGAAAAAGCGTTCCGCTTCGCGCTGAACGAGCGGGATGCGCGTTGAACCGCCGACCAGAAGGACTTCTGCGACATCGGACGGTTTAAGTCCGGCATCGTCAAATGCTTGTTTGCAGCAAGCCAAGCTGCGTTCGACGAGCGGCATCATCATCTCGTCGAGACGGGCTCGCGTCAATTGAACGCGCAAATGTTTGGGGCCCGTTTGGTCGGCCGTCAGAAACGGCAAATAAATTTCGGTCTGCACCATCGACGAAAGTTCTGTCTTCGCTTTTTCGGCGGCTTCGCGCAAACGCTGAAGGATGAGGGCATCGCCGCGAATGTCCATGTTATTTTCGCATCGGAACCGGTCGGCCAAATAATCGACAATTGCCTGATCGATATCATCGCCGCCCAAATGGGCATCGCCGTTTGTCGCCAATACTTCGATGACGCCTTCGGCGATTTCGAGAATGGAGATATCGAACGTGCCGCCGCCAAAGTCATAGATGGCGACTTTTTCGTCTTTGTCTTTGTCGACGCCGTAAGCCAGAGCGGCGGCTGTCGGCTCGTTGATGATGCGGCGGACTTTGAGGCCGGCAATTTCGCCGGCGACTTGCGTCGCGCGGCGCTGCGCGTCATTGAAATAGGCCGGCACGGTAATGACGGCTTCGTCGACGGGATGCCCCAAATATTGTTCGGCCTGAAGTTTAAACTTAGAAAGCACCTGCGCGGAAATTTCGCTTGGGCTGTATATTCTGCCATTGACGCGAACGCCCAAATCGCCGTTGAGCTGATCGCACGTTTCGTATGCAACGCTCTTGCGGTCGGCTTCGGGGACTTCGTCATAACGTTTCCCCATGAATCGCTTGATGGAATAGACGGTTCCTTTCGGATTGACGAGACTTTGGCGGCGCGCCATGTCGCCGACGAGAATGCCTTCTTTCTCGGTATAAGCGATCACGCTCGGCGTCACGCGGCTGCCTTCTGCATTCGCAATGACGACGGCATGACCGCCCTCAAAAATGCTCAAAACCGAATTGGTCGTCCCCAAGTCTATTCCCACGATCGATGACATATGCATTCCTTATTATTCTCAATTGTCCGAAACCGGCGATTGCGCCGGCGCAAGCGTTCCGCGAGGCATGTTCAGACCGAATGCGGGCAAATGCATGCGATCGCCGCCGAAAAGCCGGGAATAAGAACGACGCCAAATCAAAAATATCAATAGGGAAGGCGCGTATTTTTTGTTTTAAAAACGCCGTTTTTTTGTCTTTCGCCCCGCAGGCAAGATGTGCTAAAATTCGGCGGTTAGATTGCAGCAGAGGAATCCTAACGACAGACAACCCGCCCTTATGCCGAGCGCATTCAGAGGCGTTACTTAACGGGAGAGCACAAGAGAGATGTCGAAGAAGTTATTCGTGGGCGGTCTTGCATGGGCGACAAAAGACGAGGGTCTTAAGAATGCATTTGCGCCGTACGGCGCGATTGTCGAGGCAAAAGTCATATGCGAACGGGAAACCGGACGGTCGAGAGGATTCGGTTTTGTGACATTCGAAAACGAAGACGATGCGCTTCGCGCCGAAGCGGCGCTTAACGGCACGACGCTCGACGGCCGATCCATCCGAATCGATTCGGCAGAACGTTCAAACGCCAAACGTCCCGTACTTTATCGCGGTCAACGTGCAGGGCAAGGCGCAAACGACGGTCAAATCAATCCATCGTCCCGTCATTTGCGCGAAAACCATGCGTCAAACAACCGCGATGCGAACGATCGTGCATCTTCGCGCTATGCTTCTTGCGACAATTCAAACGAACGCCGATCGCATGAAAAACGCGATTATGCGTCATCTCCCTATAATTATGCCGAACAGGAGCCGTCAAAACCGCGCCGAACCAACCGCAAAGAAGATCGCAAAAGCAATCGCGATCGCCGCGAAGACGACGAGCGCTGGCAATAAATAGGTGCAGTTTCGCATTTGTATTTTGCGCTGCAGCATTAAACCGAGGAACGCGGAAAAGCCGATAAAACAGCCGTCGGCGTCTGCATATATTGCAATCGAATCGCCGGCGCTTGCATAGGCATGTATTTTAATCCGTCCCTCGGAGCGCGGCGTTTATCTTTGCCGTTTGCATTCGAAACTCTGCGCCAAAACCGAAAAACTATGAAATATCGATTAATCCAATCTTAGCTCTGATATCCGATCTCTGAGCGATGAGTTATGAAGCGCCCGCCGAATGCCGGCATCCGATTGAATGCAATTCGCGCTTATTCTCGAATTCCGAGACCTTGTCCGATGAGATATTGCCGAACTTCAGGCATGATATCATCGGCGGCAGCGCATTTCTGCCTTCGAAGCCGATTGCATGAAGTTCGGCGCCTGCATCGCCGATCGACTTTGCAATCTTTAAATCATGCATATTAAGAAAACGGCGCAGGTCCGAATATATTGCGATGATTGATGCCGATGCCTTGTTCGATGGGATATCGGCAGACACCAAGAGACGGCGGCTGCGTCCATGGCGCATTTCGTTCAAATTCGTCGCGGGCGTTGACGTCCGTCCATGATTTAATCATTCTTTCTGCGTATTTCCGTCGGTCCGAAAAAGTCAAAATCTTCGTTTAAACAGGTTTGTTCGCGGATTGCATCCTCAGGCATATCTTTGCTTTTCATTGACTCAGCATGATTATTTGCATGTTTAAAGGCATTTGCGTTTGCCGCGCCCCAAAACAGCATAAGCAGCGGTCTGCGCGCTGTCCGGCCAAACAATCCGGCAAAGCCGCTTCCGATCGAAACATTGTCTTTCAAACCGCATCAAACGAAAACGGCGCACGGCATAACAACTGTTTTATGAGCGCGGCAAGCAAATCATCGGCAAGAGGCGCAATGTTTTTTTTTGCAATTATTATATTTGAGAAGACGCGGGCGGGGATTTGCCGCAGCGGTCGGATGTTTTGTCTGTCTTTTGAAAGCTCCGGACGCAGCCGATCGATTATCGCAGCACTCAACAGACAAAAAAACGGCGCTTGCGCCGC
>CAVGZQ010000229.1:0-5029 GCA_963633515.1 Bacteroidaceae bacterium | reverse complement strand
CGATTTTTCGATTGCGCGGCTGGCCGACGACATCAAAGCTTATGTTGCGCGCAAGCCCAAAAACTTCCGGCTTCTTTTTATGGCCGACGAAGCGGGACAATACGTCGGCAACGCTAAAGACCGGCTGATCAATCTCCAATCGCTGACGGAAAAAATCGGCAGCGAATGCGGCGGATCGGTCTGGGTCATATGCACGGGGCAAGAAGGCATCGATCAAATCGCCCAAGATCAAGACGACGGATTTTCGCGGATCCGGGCGCGCTTCAAAACGCGTCTTTCGCTATCGCCGTCGTCGTCGGACGAAATCATTCAAAAACGGCTTCTGACGAAAACGCCCGAAGCCGCCGCAGAACTCGAAAACCGGTTCAAAAAATATGAAACCGTTCTGCGCAATCTGTTCGCCTTCGGCGATTGCATGCCCGATATCCGAGGATATGACGGCGTGTCGGAATTTGTCGCAGACTATCCGTTTGCGCCCTGTCACTTCGCCGTCATGCAAAGCGTATTCAGAGAAATCCGCAAACGCGGCTGCGTCGGGAAGCATTTTTCGGACGGCGCGCGTTCGATGCTGCCGGCGTTCCGAGATGCGGCGCAAAAAGTCCAAGATCGCGGCGAATATGCAATCGTGCCGTTATTTCAATTCTTCGATGCGGCGCATGCATTATCGGACGAATCGATGCGGCGCGCAGCCGAACGCTGCCAAAAAGATGCCGACGCCGGCGCCGGGATCGAACCATGCGATGTCGATGCATTAAAGATATTATATTTAATCGGCTATGCCGACGGCATAAAACCGACGATCGGCAACATCGTCATATTGATGGCCGACGATATGAGAGCCGATAAGATTGCGCTGCGCGAATCGGTCGAAAAGTCGCTCATGCGGCTTGAAAAGCATCATTACATCGCCCGCAGCGGCGATGTTTATCGTTTCCTCGCCGCCGAAGAACAAGACATGCAGCGCGAAATCCGAAACACGCCGATCGACGCGCCGTCGGTTTCGGCGCGGATTGCAGAAATTATTTTCGGCGATATTTATGCATGCAAGAAAATCCGCTGCGGCAAATGCAGTTTTTCGTTTGCCGGGGCAGTCGACGGATTATTTTTCGGCGCGCCGGCCGGCGGCCTGACATTGCATTTTTTGTCGGCTTCGTCCGATGCCTGCCGCAAAACAAAAACCGAAATGAAGCTCAAATCGGCCGGACAAGCAATCGCCGTGCTCGCCGGTTCCGACTATTTCGAGCCGCTCGAATACGCCATGAAAATTCGCCGATACGCCAAACAGAAAACGCCGAATTTTATGCAGACGGAGAAGATATCAGCCAAATACACGGCGATGCAAAAAAAAGAATCGGCCAAGCACTCGAATATCTCGCAAATCATGTATACAGCGCCCTCGGCAAGATCGATCGATATGCCGAAACCGACGGCGACATCGCCGGCATTCTTGCGGGAACCGGGCAAAAATGCAGCGAAGACGCGAAGCCCAATCGCGAAGCCGCCGCAGAGATCGAAAGTTTTCTCGAATTGCAGGCCGCAAATCATTTACCCGTTTCGATGGCCGATATCCAAAAGCGCTATCGCGCAATTCCCTACGGCTGGCGCGAAATCGACATTGCCGCAACGGTTGCGGGGCTCATTTGCGATCAAAGAGTCGCGGTCGCATGCGGCGATTGCGCCGTTGCGCCGTCCGATCCCCGTCTCCCCGATTTGCTTCGCAAAAAGGCCGAAATCGGCAAAACGATGATTTCTCTTCGCCGCAGCATCCCCGCAAAGGCAATGCGGGAAGTCCGCGCTTTTCTCCGCGATTTCTTCGATACCATGGATGTGCCCGACGGCGAAGACGGCCTGACAGCCTTTATTGCCGAAAAATTCGCGGCGCACAAAGCACGCTGCGAAGAACTGCTCATGCGTTGCGAAGTCAAAAACTATCCCGGCAAATCGGCCGCGCGCGCCGCCGCCGATTTGGCTGCCGGCGTGCTTTCGCAGCGCAAAGACTCTGCTTCGCTTGTGTCGGAAGTTCTGAAAAACCAAGACGCGCTTCTCGGCAGCAAAGAAGACATGCAAGATGTCGAAGACTTTTTCAAAACCCAAGTTCCGCTCTTCGACGCAGCAACCGGAATGATCGCCGATTTGCAAAACGAACTCGACTATTTCGCGCCCGAAAAAGACGCCCAAGCGGCGCTTGCCCGCATCCGCGTCATCGTCGCGGCGCAAGACAAATTCGATTACAAACGCATCCCCGAACTCAATGCGCTGATAGCGTCCGTAAGCGCGGGGCATAACCGCCTGCTCTCGGAAAAGCGCCGCGAACTGCGAGAAGCCGTCGGGCAATGCCGCGAATTCATCAAGGCGGCGGCGGGCAACAACGAAGCGGCATCCGCCGTCTGCGCCGACGCCGACGCCTTCTATGCCGAAATGCTGCAACGCATCGGCGCGCTCGAAAAGCTCGCGATTTCAGACGGTTTATTCGCGCTCTTGCGCGCCCGAAAAGACACGGCTTGCCGCGAAATCGAAAAGCTGCTCTGCCGCGCCCTGCCAAAGCCCGCCCTTGCCCCCGCCGCAGCCCCGCAGCCCGCAAAGCGCATCAAAACGTGCCGGCGCGACCTCGTCTTGCCTCCCGCCTGCCTCGAAACCGATGCCGACATCGACGCCTTCGCCGAAACGTTGCGCAACACGCTCAAATCGCTCATGCGCAACTGCGACCGCATCGAATTAACATAATCATCGCAAAAGCCGGGATAGGCGCTCCGGCTATTGCGCGCAACGCAATACGCCTCCGCCGCCTGCCTGCCGGTCGGCAGGCAGGCTTGCTGCGCTATTGCCCGGCGGGCAATACGCGCAGCCTGCGCGGCTATCGGCATGCGCCGATACGCCGCGCCGAGCGCGGCTATGTTCTCCCTGCCTTCGGCAGGTGCGAGCATACGCCGCGCTTTTTTTTTCGTTTTTTTTCGCAATAAAACGCATGTTCGCGTCTCCACAGAGACGAAAAGTCAAGAACTTTTTCATCAAATTCAAAAAGAAGTTACATTTTGCGGACTTCTTCACGGAGCAGACGCTTGATTTTGTCCTCCATCGTCTCTTTTGCGGTCTGGCTGAAATGCACACGGACGATATAGGTTGTCTTGCCAATCTGCTTTCTGACAGTAGGGCAAGTGGCGGTGTTGGTTGCGGTATTGTTCATTCAAAATCCTCCTGTAAATGAAAAATGCCCGGTGACTGTTCATCATCGGGCGGTGTCGGTATGAGGGAACAAGGCAAGGCGGCAACATTAAGGTATCTATAAAAACCTTGCCGTATTTGCCACGCTTGCCGCGTTCCTGTTGTCAGTCTCGGAGATAGCAGACCCATGCTGTGCCGTCTTTCTCGGTCACAAGTCTGTCCCCGATACGGCTCTTTGCCGTTCTCATGGTGCGTGAGGAAATCCCACGCTCATTGACTGCCTTTTCCAGCTCTGCGCTCGGCATACGCTTTCCGTCCGCAAGCAGTTCCAGAATGAGCATTTGCGCCTGTGCGGTCTTGCTCTCGGTCTTGGCGGTGTCCGTCCCGGCAAGAAGCTCGTCAGCGGTAATGTCATAAGCTCCTATCCATTCAAAGCCTTTCTCGTCTCCCAGAGAAAAGGCAAGGGACTGTCCGGGCGGCGCAAGGGAGCTTTTCTCATGGATAAGCACCCTCGTTGTGGGGCGGTCCTTCAGCTTGCCGATAAACAGCAGACTACGGACAGCCGCCGTAATGTCGATAGACCCCAATCCCCGGTAGGTGCTTTGCGTTCCTGCGGCTTTGTTCAGGTGTCCGATCAGCACGATAGCGCACCCGGTAGCCTGTGCAATGTCTCCCAGACTGCGGAAGATGGGACGGACTTCATTTGCTCTATTCATGTCCACATCTGCGCCCAGAAACGCCTGTACCGGGTCAATGATAACCAGCCTTGCGTTGTTCTCACGGATTGCCCTTGCTATGCGCTCATCGGCAAGAGTCAGCGGCGTGTCTCTATCGTCAATGACAAGCACTCGTTCAAGGTCTGCGTCCGCTTCCATCAGTCGGGGCTTGACGGTATCGCCCAGACCGTCCTCGGCGGTCTGATAGATAATATTGAAAGGCTCAAGTGTCTCCATACCGGGCAAGGGCTTTCGGTTGGTGCAAGCCGCCGCAAGACGCATGGCAAAGTAGGTCTTGCCCTCGCCGGGGTTGCCCTGTATGATCGTCAGCTTTCCAAAGGGGATATACGGAAACCATAGCCAATCCACGCTCGTCAGCTCCACATCTGCCATACGGAGCATGGGGACAGGCTGGGCAGTTGGCAGCTCTCGCAGCGTGATTGTTTCCGCTATAAATCTTCGGCTCGGTATGTCCCCTTGCTGACGGAGAACATCGTTCCAGTCTTTCCTTGCCGGGACAAGGCGAATGATGGCGATCTCGCCGGGAATGTCCTGCGCCAGCCGGGTGCAGGCTTCACTTCCTGCGGTGTCGCTGTCAAGGCAGAGGAACACTTTTCGGGTGTCCTTGCGTTCAGAAAGGAAACGGTCAAGGGCTTTGCCCGAAACGCCGCCCAGGGCAAGATAGCTCCTTGTCTGCCAGTCCTGCGGATAAAGGCAGATGAACGATAACAGGTCAATCGGTGCTTCAAAGACAAAGAGCTGGTTGCCGTTTCCCTCATAGCGGAACGGATAGGACTTGTCAGACCCGGCAATGTCCTGTCTGAATGGGTCTGCCGTTCCTCGCACATGGGCGTATCTCGGCGTACCGCTTCGGTCTCTGCCGACAAACACAACATTGTGCCGCTTTGCGTCCTCGTAAATATCCCCGGAAAGAAGAAAAGCCTCAACAAGCGTTTTGTTGAGACCTCGGCTTTCTGTGAGATATTGGATTGCTCTGTCGGCTGTTCTGTTGTGCAAGGGCAAGTGAAACTCTGTGGGCGGTGTTGTGGTTGCTTCGGTCTGTCCCTCGCCGCTTTCGCCGGTCAGGAGCTGGACGGCTTCGGGAAAGGACTTGCCGTAAAACTCCATGACAAAATCAATGGGATAGCCGC
>CAVGZQ010000228.1:0-5050 GCA_963633515.1 Bacteroidaceae bacterium | reverse complement strand
GGCGAAATAGGGCGCCCCCAAAAACGGCGCTTGCGCCGCGCGAAGGCGCATTGCGGCAAAGCGCAACAGCCGAAGCCGGAGCCCGTATTGCCGCAGGCAATAGGGCGACAAAATGCACAAATAAAATTCGGCACCTAGAAGCTAAACTGAAGATTTAGCGGCATGAAAGCGCGTTTTTTTGAATTTTCGGCAGATTTTCGGCGTTCATGCGAGGCTTCGGCGGCGATGGTTGCCGTGACGGCGGGCAATACGATAACGAGAACGGCCGAGAGGATAGGCCAATCTTCTTGGAGAAAATAGGCCGTCATATCGGCAAGAGCAGCGCCGACGTAGGCGCCGACGAACGGTTCCCAATAATGCGATCGAGAGTCGGTGAGATATCCGCCCAAGATAACGCCCGAAGCAACGCCGGCCGGGTAAAGCAGGGCGGCGGCGATGAGCGAACCTTCCATGACATAAGGCCGATGGGCGGCATCGCGATAGGTGACAATGTCGTGAATCTGAATGCCGATGCCTGTCGCAAGGGGAATGCTGCCTGCAATGGCGCCAAAAAGCGCGGCAAAGCCGGCCTGCGCCGAAATGCGCTGCGGATCGGATGCAGGCGATGATAATTTTTGACGCGTGATTTCGGGATATATCCAAGCGGGATCTTGCGCGCAGACTTGGCGCGGCAACATTATCGCGCACAGCGATGCAGCGGCGGCCAAGACCGCGAAAATGCGGATGAGTTTTGCGTACATGTCTTATGGCGCGGGCTGTGCGGAAGCGGCGGCCGGGAAGGCGCCGGCGTTTGCATTATCCGGAGCGGCGGCAGCGTTGCTTGAATTTTCTGCATTGTTAGCGCCGTTGTTTGCATTTTCTGCATTGCCGGCGATTGGCTGCTGCAGAATTTTATAAGCGCCGCCGGATCCTTGTTTTCGCAATTCTTCGATTGTCGGCGGCGGAACAGAACTCAGGGCAAATGTTGCCGCGAGCTTTGCGCCGCTTGGCAGAGGCCAACGTTTTGCCATATCGAGAATGCAATTTTTGAAATCATCGTTTGCGACGGTTCCTTGCGCGTCGTATCGGTCGACCGCCGTTTCGGCTGCATTGTCCGAACGCGACAGCGCAAGCGAAAACGTGCCTTCGGCATCGGGAATGGCGGCGATTGCATTGATATAGCAACGTTTGACGGCGGCTTCGCGATAGAGAAACGACCGCTGCGCATCGGCGTGGCTCAGATGATCGCTGAGGGCGTCGATCGTCATTTTGACGATAGGTTTGGGCGGAAGAATGCGATGCTCGTTTTTAAGTTTTTTTTGGAGCTCTTTGGCTTTTTCGGGGGAGATATCGCCGGAAGTTTTGAGCGATTCGTTGTAGGCCATGCCTTGGGCATGCTTTTGCGCCGCATCTTGATCGATTTTTGGGGCGGCAGAGTCTTGTTTTTGGCATGCAATCGCGCCAAAAGCGATGCTTGCGCAAAGAGCGCTTGCAAGAAGATGAGAACGTTTCATAGTTTTTGACGGAAAAAAGAATGCTGACATTGCACAAAAGCGCCGCCGCGACGGGACGCCCGAGACGGCGCAAGATTTTTGCGCCGGCGGCGCCGCAGACGGACTTGCCGAGGATTACTGCTGCGCAGGCGTTGCAATGACGATGGGCTCGCCCGTGATGATGATATCGTCGATGCGAAGGGTTTGATTTTGATCGCCGTCATTCCACATATAGATGCCGAAGCGAGCATCTGAGCGATCGGACGCACCGGCCGCATCGATGACGGGAGATGTTTTGAATTCGCGCTCGCCGGGCACGCTGAATGCGCCCAATTGCGTGCATGCATCTTGGGTGTTTTGCGTGACGGCGACTTGCATTTCTCCGCTTCCCGATGCGGCAGCGGCGAAGATCATCCGAATATTTTCGTAACCGGTCGTATCCAATGAAATGACGAAATGTTTCATCGTTTTGCAATCGAGCGCCGAACCTGCGGACAGTCCGGACATCGAAGCCGCGCCTTCGGTCGCTCCGCCCGTTCCTGCGGCGACGATGAAACCGCTCCCGTCGCTGACTTTGAGCGTGGCCGACGCCGCAGATTCGCCGCTTTCGGCAGCGACGGAATTGACGGGCGTTTTAGCGGTGCCGTTGTAAGAGATAAACGTCCATTTCGCAAGCACCGTGCCTTCGACGGGGGTTTCGGCGATATCAAACGTCCGGATATAATCGTCCGAAACGGTGCCTTGGACATTGGGATAGCCTTCGGACGTCGGGCACACGTACATGGACGACGAAGCTTGGCCGGCATCGACATGAACCAAGAAAACGCACGAATACGTATTGCCCGGAAGCGCTCCGAGCGTCGTGTCGGCGATGAGTTTGCTTTCGTCGTCGGCGCAATCTTCGCAGTCCAAGTGACGCGCATCGGATCTGCCCAAATTCCATTTATAGGTCGGGATATCGGCATCGGCTGCGCAAACGAGCTGACCGGTCACGGAAGTCTGTCCGAGTCCTTCGTCGGTGACGACGCGGGCGTTTGCGGAGAGCTCGCGCGTCGTTTCATCGAAGGAAAGCGAAGAAAACTCGCATGTTTTGATGCCGTCCATGGGTTGCGCTTTGATTTTGCACGTTCCCTTCGAGATGCTTTTGCAATCGGCGCTGCACCCGGGCACGCCGCCTTCTTCGTATTCGTAGCACGTCGGCTGACCTGCGGCGCCGCAGTTTTTGGCGTTCAGGTCTTCGCACTTCGGATCGCTTGACGAATAAAATTCGACGTTTCCGTCGACGACGTCGCAGAATTCGTCTTCATAAATATCGAGATTGTTGTTGCCGCAAAAAGTATAGCCGCATTTGCTCGAATCGATGGTGCAATCGTCGCGGCACGAAAGGGTGCCCGCGACGGTTGCTTTTGACGGAACATCGACATAATCATCGCATGTTTTGCCGCCGAAATTCGATTTGTCGCAGACTGCGCCGCCGTCTCCGCAAGCCGGCGCCGATGTTTCGCAAGCGCCGTTCGCGCAGTAATCGGCGCAGACGGCGCCGTCATTTTGCCACGCGCCGTTTGCGCAAATCTGCGGCTGTTTTCCGTTGCATTGCGTTGCGCCTTCGGGACTGCATTCGGCGGCGGGCGTTGTGCCGCAAACGCCGTTTTCGCACGAAACTTCGCAGGCGGCGCCGTCATTTTGCCATGCGCCGTTTGCGCAAATCTGCGGCTGTTTTCCGCTGCATTGCTTTGCGCCGTCGGGGCTGCAGCTTTCGGCAGCGGGCGTTGTGCCGCAAACGCCGTTTTCGCACGAAACTTCGCAGGCGCTGCCGTTATTTTGCCATGCGCCGTTTGCGCAAATCAGCGGCTGTTTTCCGCTGCATTGCTTTGCGCCGTCGGGGCTGCAGCTTTCGGCGGCGGGCGTTGTGCGGCAGACGCCGTTTTCGCATCCGAGCGCGCAGTCCGATGCGGCAATTTCGCCGTTGATGCAACGCAAAACGCGGTTGCCTTCGCATGTCGCTTTGTATGTCTGAACGTCGCACGATTTCTTGTCGCCGTCGGAGTCATTGCACCCGGCCAAAAGCGCTGCGATGCATCCCAATGCCAATAATTCCCGTCGTCCCATTTTACCCGCTTCCTGTTATTGCGCCGCTGCGCGGCCGATTGCGCGGCAAAACCCGATCGCACCATTGCGATCGGGCTGCGCTCAAAATATCGCCGCGCGTAACTAGCAAAAAATCAAAAAATATACACGATTTGCATCGTTTATTTGCGCTCATGTCCCAAAATGCGCCGGCCAAACCATCGGCCATGCGCGGATTGCTCGGTTTAAATGCACATGAAACGATATTGAGGACCATTTCCTGCGATAACGCATGACTATGATCGCATAAAATCAGACAAAACGGATTTGAACGCGAAATCCGCCTGATTTCCGTCATGTCCGGCATCGCCGATTATGACCGTTTTCGCCGGTTTATTCGCCTTTTGCCGTTTCGGCGTTTTGTTCGCTTTCTTCCGTTTCGCCGGCCGAATTATCGGCGACGCAGCGCGCGCCTTTTCCGGCCGAATCGGCGCAGCTGAATCCGGTCGGGCATTCTTCGATGGCTTTTTCGCCGTGAGTGCAAATATAGCGCTGATAATTGTTGATGCATTCCGTGTTGAACATTGCCGCGTCGCAAGTCAGGTCGGCGCCGCCGCATCCCCACAATGCCGCGCCGAGCGCAGCGCAAATCCACAAGCAAGCACGTTTCATAAACTTATCCTTTTGCGATGAAAAAACTGCGCTGCGCGGCAAAGCCGGCAGCAAACCGAGATGTCCGAAACGGTTATTGCGATTACCTCAAATCGCGCTGCGCATCAAGTTTTGGCGCCCAACGGACATCGCGCCAAAACGCGGCGCGCCGTCCGCGAATCGAGCAATTCCGCGCCATAGAGCGCAATTTCGGCGATGTCCGATTTCCCGAAATTGAGATTTCCGACAGCTTCGATGGCATCGGTCAAATCGACGCGTCCGGCATGAGTCACCGCGCGTCCGAGCATTATTGCGGCGCGATACGGACGGCTGTCGGAGCAGAAATTCGCCGCCGAAAAAGCCGTTTGCAGCTTTTCGCGCAAAACGGCGATGCTCGCCCCGGCGACACCGGCTTCGACAATGCGCGGGCAAGCCGGCGACGGATACGCCGAAATGCCCGCAACGGTCAGGGAAAACGGCCGGATTTCGGATGCAACTTCCGTCATGATTTTCGCGATTTCCGGCACGGCATCGTCTTCCTGACGACCGATGCAAATCAGCGCAAGGGCGATGTGTTCGGGGCGGCACCAACGCGAATCGGCGCCGCGATGCGCCAAAATCTTGCCGAGGTCTTCCTGCAAAAATGTCAGGCGCTCGACGAGTTTTAAATCGGGCTCAAGCCCTATCGTCATAATCATCATAGTCGGTAAACCTTCGCGCGCGCCCGAGCGCAAAAAAAACGCCGCAGAGCGAAAAAATGCGCCGGCGCGCGATAAATCTGCCACGGCTGCGGCAGGAAAAAAGCGCGGCGCAGGCAAAAGGCAAAAAAACGCGCCGCCTGTGGCCGTGCCGCGCAATGT
>CAVGZQ010000227.1:0-5115 GCA_963633515.1 Bacteroidaceae bacterium | reverse complement strand
CTTCGATGGTCGGTTCGTTGCTGAAACGCGCCAAAATCGATTGCGCGGTTTCTTGAGCAAAAAGATTTGCCGGCGCCGATGCAAGCCCGATGAGCAAACAAATTGAAAAAATACGCTTCATTTTATGTCTCCCCTTTTAAAGGCAAAAGAATGACGGATGAATATGGCGAAAGCCGCAGATGCGCAGCGAAACAGCGCGAGAAGGATTAAAACACAAAGTCGGCAACGGCGGACAATCATCGGCGGCCATGGAGCGCCGGGAGATAGAACCCGCCGGTCAAACCGTGCAACGTCGCTTCGATTTCCTGCATGGCAAGCTCGGAATTGATTTCGTCGAGCAACGTCGGCGCGCCGGATTCGATTCGCCGGATGATGCGGTTGATTTGCAGCGAACGGCGCAGGTCGAGCGCCGCAACGACTTCGTTAGCAATGTCGATTTGCCGCAGCCGATAATCGTCGACGCGATAAGCGGAGAAATCGTCTTTGAACGCTTTTTCGATGCGAAGATCCCACAGCGCCCATATTTGCCAATAATTGTATGTTTCGCGTTTGTAGCTGTACTTATCTTCGATAGTGACGGCTCCGGTATCTTTTTTCGTTTCGACGTTTTGATAATAATCGTCGCGTTTCTGGCGATGTTCGTATTGCGCGCGCACATGCGGCAAGATCCAAGCCAGACGCGAACGCGTCCGCCAATTGCGGCTCGAACCGTCGTCGATATAATGCGCGCGGAAGGCCGCTTGTATAGTTTCTTCGTACGACGGCTCGCCCGACCATTGCTCCTTGAGCGATACGTAAGCTTGTTCCCGTTCGATGCGTTTGGCGTCGTAGGCGAAGTATACGCCGCTATCGGCGGCGATCAGCGCGAGGCGGTTTTCGTTCGGGAGCGGGACGACGGTTGCTGCGTGCGCGCGCTGCAAGCCTTTCGATTGATTGATCCAGCCGCTGTCGTATTCCAAGACTTGGGAATCGGTCAGGACGATAAACGACATGTTCGCATCGTCGCGAACATAAATATCGCGCAGATAAGCGTCGTTCAAGACGTCGGCGCCGATGACTTGCCATCGGACGAAGTCTTGGGTTTTGCGGAGCGCTTCGTTTGTGAGCAGCAGAATGCTGCCGTCGGCGCCTGCCCGAATGCGGAGCGCGATTTCGCTGTTATGCAGCGGGGCAGCCAAGTGTTTCCATTGGCTGCGCGCGGGATCGTTTGCGATTGCGGCGGGAGTATCGCCGATTTCGTCTTCGCCTTCGCCGTTATCGGCATCGGCGTCGTCTTCGTTTGATGCCCGGATCGCCGAATTTTGCGCGGCGAAGAAGTTTTCGAGCCCGGCGGTCGTAAAAATGCCGCGCGTCGTCAGCGCCCAAATATCGTTGGATTCCGTGATTTGAACGTCATAGACGGCGGCGCGGATATCGTTTCCGATGCGCGTCCAAGAGACGCCGCCGTCTTGCGACAAGATAAAACCGTTCGACGCGCCGATAATGATGATGCGATAATCGGGCGTGACATCGATCGACAGAAACGATTCGCCTTCGGCCGAATGAACGAGCGCTTTCCACGCGTTTCCCGAATCGGACGTCATGTAGACGGTCGACGCAGTGACGGCATAAGCGGCCGATCCGATTGCCCGGATTTTCAGGACGCCTTGCGCGTTTGCGGCATATTCGATGGCTTGCGCCGTGTCTCTGACGACGCTTCGCGCCAAGCGGAAACGGTGCGCAAAGCTGTCGAAATCCGACAAATTCGTGACTTTCGCCGCGGCGGGCAGTTCGATGGGGGCGTTGCGCAAATCGGTATCCATGTCGAGCGTCAGATTTCGCAGCGGTTCGAGATCGGTGACTTCGTTTGCTTCGAGCAAATCATCGTCGGTAATCTCATCCAAGAGCGAATCGACGTATCCCGAGTCGAATTGTTCTTCGAGATTTTCGCGCAAATACTCCCTGATGGCTTCGGCGCGCTGCGTGATGAGCGTCGGATCGTCTTGGGAAAACGACACGATCGGATCGGACGCGTTTTCGGCATCGAATCGCAGCGAAAGTCTGAAAGTCTGTCCGCCGTCGCGAGAAACGAGAATCGATCCGAAGCCGCCGATGTAAACGGTTTGGGGATCGCCTTGGGCGGAAGCGGCGGTTTTGGCGCCGTCGCGAAGCAATGCATTGTCGGAAACTGCCCAAAGCCAGCGTCCGGGGGAAACATGGGGCAGCGCGCTCCGACCGTATGCTTCGGGTTCCGGATCGGCATATCCGTCTTGAGCCAAAGAAAACTCGGGCTTCGCCGTCAAACACGCCAGACACGCCAACGAAATCCATAAACTGCGAAATTTCATGCGACAGTTCCACAATCACAAAGAGCCGACGCTTCCGATAGCGCCTGCATGGGCTTTAACTATCAAGTATATGATCTGCGAATCCGTCAGCGCCAACGCGCCGCCGGAAGAGATCCGGCGCGCCGTCGGGAAGCCCCTGACATGGGCATAAAAAGCGCCGGCAGCGCCGCGCGTCCGAATTCTGTGAGACGACAAGCGCGGAATGCATCGGTTTTCGCATCGTGCATCCTGCCGATCCATGCATGCGATCAGTCGGGGGCGGTGACGCGGCAAACTTCTGCAAGCCCCGTCGTTCCTTCGAGGACTTTGTTGATGCCCGACATGCGCAAAGTCTGCATGCCCAAACGGATGGCTTCGGCTTTGAGCTCGGCGGTCGACCATCCCTGCAAAACGGCATTTCGCAATTCTTCGCCGAAGACCATGACTTCGTAGAGGGCGATGCGGCCTTTGAAACCGTTGTTGCATTTGTCGCATCCGGGACCGGGTTCGTAGATTTGCGCGCCCGGGATTTTGTCTTCGGGAACTTGGGCATTGCGCAGCGTTTCGGCGTCGACGGCGGCCGGTTTTCGGCAGAACGGACATAATTTTCGCGCAAGACGCTGCGCCAAAATCAAGTTGACCGAAGACGTCACCAAGAAAGGTTCGATGCCCATGTTCAAAAGACGGCTTATCGTCGACGGGGCATCGTTTGTATGCAGCGTGCTCAGCACCATGTGCCCCGTCAATGCCGATTTGACCGCGATTTCTGCCGTTTCGAAGTCGCGGATCTCGCCGACCATGATGATATCGGGGTCTTGACGCAGGAAGGATCGCAGCGCCGCGGCAAAGTTCAGCCCGATGGCGTCGTGCATTTGCACCTGGTTAATCCCCATGAGGTTGAATTCGACGGGGTCTTCGGCGGTCGAGATATTGTCCGTGATCGTATTGAGCTCGCTTAAGGCGCTGTAAAGCGTCGTCGTCTTGCCCGACCCCGTCGGTCCCGTGACGAGGACCATGCCGTAGGGACGGTGGATGGCTTCTTTGAAATCTTTCAGCGCGCGCGGTTCAAACCCGAGCTTTGTCATGTCGAGCTGCAAGTTCGATTTGTCGAGCAAACGCATAACGACTTTTTCGCCGAACAGGCAGGGCAAAATCGAAACGCGGAAGTCCATTTCCCGATTGTGCCCGAGTTTGAGCTTGATGCGGCCGTCTTGCGGGAGCCGGCGTTCGGCGATATCGAGGTTGGACATAATCTTGATGCGGCTGACGATGGCGTTTCGCAGCTTTAGCGGCGGTTTCATGACTTCTTTGAGGACGCCGTCGATTCGGAAACGCACGCGCATCGATTTTTCGTACGGTTCGAGGTGAATATCGGACGCATTGTTTCGGATGGCGTCGATGAGGATGGCATTGACCAAACGGACGACCGGGGCTTCTTCGGCCATATTCTGCAAGTCGACCGCGTTGACCGATTCTTCGTCTTCGCCGTATTCGACGTCATCCAAGTCGAAATCGTCCAGACCGCCGCCGAACATGTCGAAATCGCCGTCTTGCTGCGCGCCGGACGGTTTTTCTTTCTTTTCGTAAAAGCGGTCGATGGCGCTCAAGATGGCTTGTTCGCCCGAAACGACGACTTCGATGTTGTACCCCGTCATGAATTTGAGGTCGTCGATGGCAAACATGTCGGTCGGGTCGCTCATGGCGACGACGAGCGTCTGTCCGACGCGGTTAATCGGCAAACAGCAATGTTTGACGGCTTTGTCGCGCGGAATGAGTTTGAGCAAATCTTCGCCGATTTCCTGCACTTCGTCGAGATGGACGCTCGGGACGCCGAACTGACGGCTCAGAAAATTCGTCATATCTTGTTCGCGGACGTACCCGAGTTTTGTCAACTGTCCGGAAAGACGTCCGCCGGTTTTGCGTTGTTCGTTGCGCGCCGCCTCGAGTTGCGCGCCGGTAACGATTTGGCTGCGCAGCAGCAATTCGCCAAGTTTTTGCTCTTTTACCGACATGAATACCTCCAAAAATCGAATATCCGTTCGCATTAAACGCCATGCGCCGAATATTCGCCGATGATGCAGCAAGATTTATGCATTTTGCGTTAGCCGCCGCTATGCCGCCCGCCGGGACGGCATACGCTCCGGCGGCTGCGCTATTGCCCCCAAGGGCAATACGCGCAGCCATCGCGCTATGGCATGCGCCATACGCGCGATAATATATCGGGGGCGGCGTATGGGCAAAGCCCATACGCCGCCCGTGCCGCCGCTGTGCCGCCCGCCGGCGGGCGGCATGCGCTCCGGCGCCCGCGCTATTGCCCCCAAAGGGCAATACGCGCGGGCATAATGCGAAAAAATGATGTTTGCATTGCGCAGAAACTCCCCGGCGAAATTATGTCAATCCTATCGCGGCTGCCGTCGGGATATCCTGCCGATTGCGGACGGAAATCAAACCGCCGCAAATGATAACGGTTTGAAGCGGGGCGCAAAACTTCTTGCCGGCGGCATCCAAACCGCCGCTCCCCGAAGATCGCTTACAAATCGAGCGCGCAAAACTTCGTCATGGCTTCGATGGCGCGGTAACGTTCGCGCAGCGATTCGATCGTCGCGCATTTGAGCCCGTCCAAGCTGTAATTTTCAATCGTAAAACTCGCCAAAGCCGTTCCGACGGCGATGCCTTCGCGCAACGTTTCGTCGGTGACTTTGCCGTGACGCGCCAACGTGCCCAAAAGCCCGCCCGCGAACGTATCGCCGCACCCGGTCGGATCGACGGCGCGCGTCGTCGGAAACGCCGGGCACGAAAACATTTTGTC
>CAVGZQ010000226.1:441-5168 GCA_963633515.1 Bacteroidaceae bacterium | reverse complement strand
CTATTACAGCGCCCGGCAGCGTTCAAATCAGACATACGCCATCGGCGTCGGCGTTTCCGACAAACCCGAAGGTCCCTACAACGACATCGGCGCGCCGCTTGTCTCAAAATCCGGCATGGGGCTTATCGATGCGAGCTATTTTAAAGACAGCGACGGCAAACACTACGTTTTATGGAAAGACGACGGCAACGCCGTCGGAAAAAAGACGCCCATATACATCCAAGAGCTCAGTGCCGACGGCAAAGGCCTCGTCGGTTCGGCAACCGAAATCCTCACAAACACATTGAGCTGGGAGGGCGCGCTCGTCGAAGGTCCGTGGCTCATCAAGCGCGGAAATTATTATTACTTGTTTTACAGCGGAAACGGATACGCAGACGCCCGCTATGCATTGGGCGTTGCGCGATCGACGTCTGTGCGCGGAACTTATGCAAAGCGCGGAGATCCCATCATCAAGGCTCAAGGCTATTTCCAAGGTCCCGGACACGGTTCGGTGCTGCAAACGCCGTCGGGCGAATGGGTTCACGTTTACCATTCGTGGCAAGCGGGCAAAGTCGACAAATATCCGCCCGGGCGCATGATGCTCGTCGATCGCATCGTGTGGATCGACGATTGGCCCGTTTCCTATTCCGCGCCGATGCGCAGATCCCAACCGATCGTAAAATAATTTAAACACTTCCCTCTGCCGAAACATATATATTGCGCATTCGGCGATATCGGGACAAACCCCAAAGCCGCCGAAATCGCCCCCGAGCGGCTTTGGACTTTTGATAGGAATATGCGCGATATAACAATTCCGATTGCATTGTTGATATCGGATCCGAACGCGTTATCATCATGCCGACCCGCAAATGCATCGCATTATTTTAATCTTCGGCGTCGTTTCGGCGCATGCAAATCCGAATGATCATCGCTTCCGTTGCCATGCGCCGAAGCCGAACCGGCGTCCGTTCCTGCCGCTGCGCCGAAACCGCACGTTCAAAGCAATTGATATCAAATAATGGCTGTTATCGGCCGGCGGGATAAAAAAAACGGCTTGACTCCGTTCGGAGTCAAACCGCAAAACCGTCAAATATCCGCCGTCAAGGCATCGGCGCGATTTCGGGCGCTTTTTTCGACGGCTCCGGGACGTAATCCAAAACCGAAAGACCGGCAATCGGCGTCTTCGAACGCTTGCGCAACATTTTGTGTTGGTTGGCAATTTGCGTCTTCTCGAGCCAAATTTTGAAATTCTCTCCCGTCTGCATATTGTAATGATAATCGCCTTCCTCGGCCAATCCGAGCGATTGCATCTGACGCGTGCGCAACACAAGCGAATTGTCCGAAAATGGCATATTTATAATATTTCTGCGATAAGCAGGACCGTATTCAAAATAATGTTCGGCGTTCGACGGATACAATATCGTCATCGTCAGACCGCTGTCGCGAAGCGCCTTTGCAATATCGATCATCGCTTTGTCGCCGGTCAAATCGCCGCAAATCGGAAATACGCGATGGTTTTGCCACAGCCGGCGAATCCGTCCGTACTGCGTTTCGTCGGTCAAAAACGTCGGCACGCCGCTTGCGCCCGATGCGCTGTCGGAATTGCCGTATTTTTTGATCACGCGGTTAAAGCGCGCATTCACTTCGCGGTTGCCCGATTTCCAAGCCTTCATCGCCGCCTCGGCATCGTCGGGAAAATACTTCTCCAACGCCGCTTTCATCTTCTGAGCGCCGTCTTTTTTCCAATACGATCGAAACTCCGCGATGTCGGGCGATGCCATAAACGCCGCGCCGTACGCCACATGCAGATTGCGGATTTGGCGGTCAAAATCCATCGGAAGCACAATCGACGCATTCGCCCACCCCGCCAACAAATACACCTGATCCGTCCCAACGCCCGAAAGCACGCCGCCGCGGTCTTTAATCTCTTTATGCCACACGTAATGCGCGTTCTCGTTCGACACCCAATAATGGGCATTGCGCACGAGTTGATCGGGATCCGGGTCGAATCGCACCGCCTTAAACCGCGCCTCAACTTCGCCGGGCAACATCTGGTTCGGGTCGTTTGCAACCGCCGAAACATCTTGCTTTTGCGCCGTCTCCTGCGTCTGCGCCTGCGCGTTTTCCGCAAACATGCCGCATCCCGCGCTCAAACTCAACGCCAAAACCCACATCAGCTTTTTCATCATGTCCTCCGATTAATTACTGGGGAGAGTTTTTTTTTCGAATATTTTGCAACAAAACAGCGCAAATATCGCAGATTATCCGCCGATGATGCTTTCTCGGGCGGCTCCGGCTATCTGCCTGCGGCAGATACGCCTGCGCTGCGCGCCTATTGCCCGCAAGGCAATACGGCGCGCCCCGGGGCTCCGGCTATCTGCCTGCGGCAGATACGCCTGCGCTGCGCGCCTATTGCCCGCAGGGCAATACGGCGCGCTTCCGGCGCGCTTCGCTTGCGATCCGAAGCCTGCCGCGCCGAATGCGCGGCGTTGCAATTCCGTTGCCGGCGCGAAGGCGCTTTTTAATTCTCGACAAACGGCTTGAGTTGCTTCGAACGCGTCGGGTGACGCAACTTGCGCAACGCCTTTGCCTCGATCTGACGGATCCGCTCGCGCGTGACGTCAAAATCTTGGCCGACTTCTTCGAGCGTGTGATCGCTCTTTTCCCCGATGCCGAAACGCATGCGAAGCACTTTTTCTTCGCGCGGCGTGAGCGTTGCCAAAACTTTCCGCGTCTGCTCCGCAAGATTGCGCGATATCACCGCCTCGGCCGGCGATACGACCGATTTGTCTTCGATAAAATCGCCCAAATGCGAATCTTCTTCCTCGCCTATCGGCGTCTCCAAGCTTATCGGTTCCTTGCCTATCTTCAGAACTTTGCGCACTTTCTCTACCGGCAAATCCATTTTGTCGGCGATTTCTTCGGGCGTCGGCTCGCGGCCCAAATCCTGAACCAGCGACCGGCTCGTGCGGATGAGCTTGTTGATCGTCTCGATCATATGAACCGGAATGCGGATCGTTCGCGCCTGATCGGCTATCGCCCGCGTTATCGCCTGACGGATCCACCACGTCGCGTACGTCGAAAACTTATAGCCCCGTTTGTACTCGAACTTGTCGACCGCTTTCATCAAACCGATATTGCCCTCTTGAATGAGATCCAAGAATTGCAAACCGCGGTTCGTATACTTCTTGGCTATCGATACGACCAAACGCAAATTCGCTTTTATCAGCTCGCTTTTGGCTATCTCGGCAATCCGCTGCCCCTGCTGAACGCGCTGATACGTCCGGTGAAGCGCTTCCGACGATATATGCGTATCGCTCTCGATGCTTTCGATTTCTTTTTGGTGTTTCAAAATCGTGTCGTGATAATTAAATACTCGCGATTCGTTAAAACGTTTCCCTTGCAAAATTTTCTGCGTATCTTTGGGATTTGCCTGAATTTCCTTGTATATCCGGACGATCTCTTCCGCGCTTGCGCCCGACTCTTTCTCGCAGCGCCCGATTTCGTGCGCCGCGATATCGAGTTTTTCGATCATCGTCTTGAGCTTGAAAACGAGCCGTTCGCTCAGTTTTTTCGACAATCGGACTTGCAGCGACAAATCGTAAAGCGCATGAAGATTGCGCGCAAAATCGCTGCGCAGACGCCGGACATACACCGCCGAAATGCCGTGCGCATCTTCGAGTTTCTGACGCAAACGGATGACATTGCAATTGATTTCGCGAATAACTTTCACGTGTTCCAAAAACTCGTCGCGGATTTCGTTCTCCGAACGGTCTTCGGCGGCATAATCCGTTTCAAAATCGCGCAAAACGTCTTGCATTTTGAGTTTGCCGCGTTCCACATTTTGGGCAATCCCGATAATCTCGCGCACGCCGAACGCGCTTTGCAGCAACACGTTGAGCACATTTTGTTCGCCGTCTTCGACGCGTTTTGCGATTTCGACCTCGCCGTCGCGCGACAACAGCGGCACATTCCCCGTTTTCGTCAAATACTGACGGACGGGATCGGCATTTTTGTCGTGTTCTTTGGCAACATCGGCCTCTGCATCGGCCGAAACCGAAACGCCGCTTTCGGCATCGGTTTCGTCGCCGGCTTCTTCGTCGCCTTCTTCCATGCTGTCGCCCTCGCCGTCTTCGCGTTCGGCATCGTCGAGCAAGCCGTATTCGTCGTCGCCGGTCGGATCGACTTCGTCGTCAAACGTTGCATTCCCGATTTCGACGCCCGAATCGGCCATATCATCGACGTCGAAATCGTCGCCGGCGAGATCGTCTTCGTCCAAATCGGTCGGATCGAGATCGGTCGGATCGAGATCGGCAGGATCGAGATCGCCCAATCCCTTGCCGCTTGTCATCGATTTGTTCGGATCGAACATCCGATCGATCGATTCAACGCCCGTGTCGCGAAGCTCGGGATCGCTTTCAAGCGGCTTGGGCGGCTTTACGCTCGGAACGAATTTCGCCGTCTCGGGCAGCGGCGCACCCATCCGCTTGGGCGCTTTGTCGAGTTTGGCTTTCAAAACGCTGATGAGATCGTCGTCTTTTTTCTTTGGCTTTTCGTCCTTTGCCGCTTTCTTCTCCGGCATCTTAGCCGTCTTTTTCTCGGCTTTCGCTTCGGCAGAGGTCGCGCTTTTTTCAGACTTGATGTCTGTCTTTTTCGTTTTCTTCGCCGATTTTTCTTCGTCGCCCGAACTTTTGGCTTCTTTGGCAGCCGTTTTTTCGGATTTTGCGCTTTTCTTCGCGCTCTCGGAC
>CAVGZQ010000226.1:0-431 GCA_963633515.1 Bacteroidaceae bacterium | reverse complement strand
ACGGTTTGCCGGCTTTTTCCGCCGATTCGCCCGATTTTTCGGCTTTTTTGGATTGTTTTTCGTCCGATTTCGCGGCTTTTTCGGCTTTCTTTCCGTCCGTCTTTTCCGATTTCTTCGCCGAATCGTCCGATTTCACGGATTTTTCTGCTTTCTTTCCGTCCGGCTTCGCAGATTTTTCTGACTTCTTGTTATCCGATTTCGCGTCTTTTTCAGGCTTCTTGCCGTCCGGTTTCTCTGCCATTTTCGCCGATTCGTCCGATTTCGCGGTTTTTTCAGACGTTTTGCCGTCCGATTTCGCGGATTTTTCAGACTTCTTGATGTCCGTTTTTGCAGCTTTTTCAGATTTTTCGGGCTTATGTTTCGATTTTTTCGCGGTTTTGTCTTCGGCGGCGTCTTGAGCGTTCAATTCCGCTTTCGGATCTTCCTGCGGT
>CAVGZQ010000225.1:4047-5189 GCA_963633515.1 Bacteroidaceae bacterium | reverse complement strand
AGTTCATAACGCCGCACCCGCCGCCGCCGCCGTTGCATCCGGCGCTGCTCGCATCGACGCTGCCGGTTTCAAGCGCAGCCGACTTTTTGCCCATGCCGCCGGCCGTCACGTAAACCGTCGCATCTTCCGTTACCGTCAGCGTGCCGACGGCATAACCGCCCAAGCCGCCGTGCGAACCTTTCGTTTGGTCGTTGTCGACGAGATCGCCGCCGGCAGCGCCCCAAACTTGGAGCCGGTATTTGCCGGGCTTGAGCAATTGATCTTGCACGGCGCATGAGTTGCTTTCAAACCCTTTGCTGCGCACGACGACGATCTTCGCTTCGTTCGTTACGCCGTTATAATCGTCGCCCGACGTTTCGACGGTTGCCGTCAGCTTCGCGCCGTAGTTATCGGGATGCGCCGAATCGGCTTCGATCGTGACCGATTGCCCGGTTTTCCACGTATCTTCGCCGGCTTTGAATTCGGCCGTATACGTTTTGCCCGACACGCTGTCGGCAAACGTCACCGTCGTATCTTGCTGCGGCGCCGACGACAATGTCACGTTAATCGTTTCGCTGTCGGTCAAATCGAACGTCACCGTTTCGGGCAAAACGATGCTCGCGGTATCGTCGTCGATGATTTTAACCGTCGCCGAAGCCGTCTGACCGTCGAAATTCGCATCTTCCGAGGCGGCGGTCATCGAAATCGCGACGTCTTTGTCGCCGTCTTTGAAGTCGTTGTTTACGCCGGCGACGTGTACCGTCACGGGGGTGTTCCAAGCGTCGGGATCAATCGTGACCGAATACGAACCGTCGCCGTTGTCTGTGACCGTTACGCCGGGGCCGAACGTCGCTTGCGCGCGATCGCTGTCCGTTTTGATCGTCACCGTAACGGGTTTTTCGGGTTTTGCCGAAAGCGCAAACGTATAATCCGTGCCGGCAGCATCGGCTTCGCCGACCGACGGCACGGGATCGACGCCGGTCAACACGAATCCGGCTTTGTCGGAATCTTCGGTCACAATGCCCGATACGGTCGTTTTCACGCCCGCATTCGACGCTTCGTCGTAGTTAAAATGCGCATCGGCCGAACTCGGCACGAAATCGACCGACGACGTTTGATTGCCGTCGATGACATAATCGGGCACGCCCGTAAAAGTCACCGTT
>CAVGZQ010000225.1:3160-4037 GCA_963633515.1 Bacteroidaceae bacterium | reverse complement strand
ACACGACCGTTTCGGCAGGCGTTGCAATCGTCACCCCTGCCGTATCGATATCGGCGATTTCGCCGTTAATTTTCTGACCTGTGACGCCTGCATAGCCGGCATCGGCCGTTTTCGTTGCGTCGACCGTCACGCTGACTTCGAACGTTCGGGGCGTATCGTTGATGGTGTTGTCTTTTTCGGCTTTGACGGCGATCCGGGCGCCGGATTCGTATTCGTCTTTCGAAATCGTTATCGATTGGCTCGCGGCGCACTTGTCGTTGCCGTCATCGTCTTTGACGATGTTGCCGTTTGCATCGACCAAACACACCATCACATTCGAACCGAATCCCGCGTTCGACACATCGACGGCGACATCGCTCGTCGGTTCGGTATTGAGCGATATTTCATAGATTTTCGTGCCGCCTTCTTCGAGATTTTTGGAATCGGCAGGAACGACCGAAATGCCCGGTTCGTTATCTTTGTTCGAAAGGTGAATTTGAGCCGTCTTGCCGTCAAAATTCGCATCTTCCGACGCGGCGGTCATCGAAACCGTATAAGCTTGCGTGCCGTCGACGATATTGTCGTCTTGCCCTTTGACCGTGACATTTTGCGGCACGTTCCAATTGTCGGGCGTAAACGTCAGCGTGATCGAGTCGGCGGGATTTCCGTCGGCGCCGATCAAAACGCCTTCGGTTACGTCGTCGGACGTTACCGTGACGGTTACCGGGTGCGACGGCTTCGACGTCAAAGAAACGGGCACCGTCGCCGAAGCGCCCGCTTCGTCGGTCTTGTAGACTTCGTCCGAAACGGAAATTTCCGCCGTATCGGTGTCGACGCTCGTAAATTCGAGCACGCGATCGAGACCGTCAAACTGCGCGTCGGTTTCGCTGTGCGTCGT
>CAVGZQ010000225.1:0-3150 GCA_963633515.1 Bacteroidaceae bacterium | reverse complement strand
CGTTATCGTGACCGTATAATTTTTGTCTCCGTCGACGACGCCGTCGGGAACGCCGGAAATGACGACCGTTTGCGGCACATTCCAATTCGTTTCGTCGAACGTGATGCCGCTGCAATCGGCTTCGGCTTCGGTCGCAGGATCGACGGCGCAAGACACCGTCACCGTGCCTTCGGGCGCATGATCGAGCACGATGCTCACGGTCGCCGTCGTCTTCCCGTCTTCGGTCGTTTGCGGTTTGTTCGTCGTCGGATTTGTTTCGGACTTCGTCACCGTCGCATCGACCTCAATCACGCCTTCGTAGCGGCATTTGCCCGTCGCCGGCAGGCAAACCCTGCCGTTTTCGCATTGAACGCGGGCGCACAAATCGTCGGTTTTGCATTGGCCGGCGACGCAAATTTGGCCGTCTTCGCATTTGACGCCGATGCAAAGCGGATCGATGCATGCATTTTCATAACAGACCATGCCGGAGATGCATGTCTGATCGCCGCATCGCGTATCCATGCATGCATTGTTGCCGACGCATATCTGATCGTCTTTGCAGACGGAGTCGCCGCATTTTTCTTTGCATGCGCCGCCGACGCACGTTTGATCGTCATTGCAAACGGAGTCGCCGCATTTTTCTTTGCATGCGCCGCCGACACACATTTGCGTCGATTCGCAATAGGCTTCGCCGCATTTTTCTTTATCTTTGCACACGCCGCTCACGCATGTCTGCTCGGCCGAGCAAACGGCTTCGCCGCATTTGTCGAGACACGTTTCGGCGATGCAAACCTGATTTTCGCCGCACGCTTGGCACTTTTCCGACGGCGTGTAATACCCCGGCACATCGTCGCTGCAACCGACAAGCCCGAGCCCGACTAACGAAGCCAGCAATGCAATTGCAAGCTCGCTGCGCGCACAACCCTGCTTATTCAATTTCATAATACCTCCGACATTGACGCCGCGGCAAGCGCCGCAGGCAAACATGAAAAAGCCTGCGGCGTTGCTTCGGCACAGATGAACAGTTGTCTGACTGTAAACGCCTGCGCGCCTGCGGTTCCCCGCCGCAAACGCAACAAATCGGGAAAATAATACCGATTTTCATGCTTCGATTCAATTATTCTCAAAAGCGGCGTTTGTTCGTGTCAGAGCTCAGAATGAACTGCTTAGCGCTCAGAACAAGGAACTCAAAGCGCATTGCTGACCGCTGACAGCTGACAGCTAACTGCTAACTGCTAATTGCTAATTGCTAACTGCTAACTGCTAACTGCTAACTGCTAACTGCTAACTGCTAACTGCTAATTGCTAACAGCTGACCGCTGATTGCGCATTGCCAAACGGCAAAAGAGCGGCGTATGCTCGCACCTGCCGCCGGTCTGCCGCAGGCAGGCAAGGCAGGGAGAACATAGCCGCGCCGGCCGCGCGTATGCTCGCAGCGCAAGCGCGAACATAGCGCGGCAAGCCTGCCGTATTGAGCGCAAAGCGCGAAATAGGCAGGCAGACCCCGAAAAAAAACGTTTTTTCCGGGGTTTGACGCAAATGCAAGGCGGGCAAGCCCCGTCCGAAGAACAAAAAATAATTGATCTTAAGGACAGTGTTTCGAATCAAATTCGAAACATTCGGTTCGGCAACTTATTTTCGCCAAAAGGAGAAAAAAAATGATTATCGAATACGATCCGTCGGGCGTTTGCTCGCGGCATTTCGCCATCGAAGTCGAAGACGGCACGATTAAAAGCCTCAGCGTCGTCGGAGGGTGCCCCGGGAATTTGCAAGGCATTGCCGCGCTTTTGCCCGGCATGAAAGTCGCCGATGCGATTGCGCGGCTCGAAAACATCAAATGCCGAGAAAAACCGACGTCGTGCCCCGATCAAATCGCCCAAGCGCTCAAACAGGCGCTTGCATGACGGTCGGGCTGCGGCGTCAGAAATAGGTGCCGTAGGCGATGCCGCCGCCGTCGGGAAGCAAAAAAGGCGCGGCGCGGTGCGCGATGTCGGGGCGCGTCTGCGACGGCGAATGGATGATGAGCGACGTATCTTCGTGGATGGCAAGCGCATGTATGACGCCCGCAACGTAGCTCGCCGCAAGAAGCGCTATCCCGATGATTTGCGCCGTTTGCCAGTTTTTGGCGCGCGCCCGATTTTGCGCCGTATACGTGAAATTGTCGCCGCGCCAGTACTCTGCCATGCCGCCGCCCAATACCGACAGCGCAATGCCCGCCAGCTGCGTGCTTGCGTAGACCGCCCCCCATGCCGTTCGGTGCATTTGGAACTGCCCGGCGCCGAACGGCAAGAAATTCAGCCAATAAGGATGATGCTCCTTTTCGACGAGGATGTAGAGCGATTCGATGACCGTGTTGGGGGAGAGCTGCGCGCGGAGCGCGTTGAGTTCTTCGGCGTTTTCGTTTCGCAGCTGCTCGATGCGCCGCGCGCCGGGCTCGGGGATCGTGATGATCGACCCGACGACGTGGTCGGGGTCGCTGCGCAGCACGTTCAGGAAAAACGTGTCGGCAAGCGCGCTTTTGCCCAATTCGTGATACGCCACGCCCATGAGCAGTTCGATTTCGATCGCCGTCACCGAATCGTCGATGCACCGGATCTTTTCGTAAATCGGCTTGAGAATTTCGATAACCGTCGTATAGCGCCGCCTGACGTAAGCATTTTCGGCGCGCATCAGCGCGTTGGCATAGGCAAACGTCTCGCTGCAATCGGTTTTGTCGGCGTTTTTTGCCGGCGCGGCATCGTCGTGAGCGCTCTGCGGCGCGGCGTCGGCGGCGGTCTGCGCCTGCGCGGCCCCGTCCGAAACTTCGCCGCCGAACGCGGAAAACGGCGCCGTCAGAGCAAATGCAAAGCCTAACGCAATGGCTGTCGTCGTATTTTTCAAGTGTTCTCCCTCATCGCGTTTAACCGCCGCCGACGGATCGCGCGCCGGACCGTCAAAAACGCATCAAACATCCGAAAAACCGCGCCGCGCGCCGGCGCCGGCAATCAGAATTCGTCTTCGCCGCCGACGTCTTGCGCGTCGGTTTCTGCTTCGGTCGGCGTCTGAATTTGCCGAATCATCCAATTTTGGGCGGAATCTTCGTCGGGCATCGATGCATGCCGGGTCGGCTGCGTGCCCTGCAAAAAGACTTCGGCGCGCGTCTCGCGGCCGGCGGCCGGAAGCAGCCCCGAC
>CAVGZQ010000224.1:2277-5193 GCA_963633515.1 Bacteroidaceae bacterium | reverse complement strand
ATTGCTAATTGCTAATTGCTAATTGCTAATTGCTAATTGCTAATTGCTAATTGCCAATTGCTGACCGCTGACCGCTGACTGAGCTCACGGCTAAATGCACAATCCCGTTTCGGCATTGCATCCGGCTGTGCATTGCGTATAGCCGGCTTCGAAGTCGGCGAGTTTTCCGGATACGGTTGTTGCGCACAAGTAGCGCATGCTGACGACGTTTCCGTCGCTGTCGCGAAGGCATTCGAAATGCGTTTTTCCGGATTCGCTGCACGCCTGTGCGCATGCGCCGATGAGTTGCGACGACGATTCGTAAGCGTCGTATAGTTTTTGCGCATTTTCGCTCGGAAGCGCGCAGAAATGCGCCGCCGAATACGTTTTGCAATCGGTTCCGGCGCTATAGCCGCTGTAGCAGTAGGTGAGCCAATCGCCTTGACAAGCGTCGGGATACGATTGTTCGGTGCATTGTCGGCCGAATTCTTCGGGGACGAAATTGCAGCGCCCGTTTGAGCATCCCGACGCGCAGTCTTTGTAGCCTTTTTGGAGCGACCAAACGCGTTTATTGTCGGATGTGTCGGAACAAACGCGGGTAAATTGGATGATATCGGTCCACCCGATGCATTCGCCGAAGAAATCGCCGTCATTTTCGCAGGGATCATAACAGCCGAGGCCTTCTTCGGGTGCGTTTGCGCAAATTTTGGCGCCGCAATCGGTCATCGAGACTTTGCCGTCGACGCACGAGAAACGGCGGTTTCGGTCGCAATGCGACGCAAACGTCGCCCAAACGCAATCGTCGCCGACGGAGACTTTTCCGGAGTCGGATGTTTTTGCGTCGAAGCACGATCCGTCGGACGCGCAGATTTCGCCGGCGCCGCACGCGCACGTCACGCATTGGCCTTCGACGCATGTTTGCGCATCGTCGGGGCATGCTTTCGTTTTGCTGCACGCGGCCGAAACGGGCGCCGCGCAAACGCCGTTATGGCAGACGAGATCGCCGGCGCACGTGCGCGTCATGGAACACGACGATTCGGGGACGCATTTTTTGTTGTCGCACGCATAACCGCTGCCGCAGTCGCCGTCGGCGTAACAAACGACTTTGTCGCGCGAAACGCACGACAAATTTTGGCAAAACAAGCCGTCATCGCACGTATCGATGACCGAACACGCGCCGTCGAAACAGGCGCCGTCTTCGCCGCAGACTTTGCCGTCGGGGCACGTACCTTTGGCGCATGCATCTTCGGGACGGACGACGCAGCGCCCGTTCAGACATGTGCGCAGATTGTCGCTGCACGGGCGATCGGCGTCGCATTCGGCGACGCATTTCCCCGATATGCAGATTTTTGCGCTGTCGGCGCAAGGTTTTGCCGCCGTGCATTCGTAAACGCAGCGCCCGTCTTCGCAAATCTTGCCGCCGTCGCACGGCGCGGCGTCGGAGCATTCGGGATCGGCGCAACGCCCGTCTTCGCAAATCTTGCCGCCGTCGCACGGCGCGGCGTCGGAGCATTCGGGATCGGCGCAACGCCCGTCTTCGCAAATCTTGCCGCCGTCGCACGGCGCGGCGTCGGAGCATTCGGGATCGGCGCAATAGCCGTCTTCGCAAATCTTGCCGCCGGCGCACGGCGCCGCATCGGAGCATTCGGGCGAATAGCACCGATAGTCGCGGCAGACTTTGCCTTCGTCGGCGCAGGGCGCGGCGTCGGAGCACTCGGGATCGATGCATTGCCCGTTTGAACAGACTTTCGCCGCGTCGGCGCACGGCGCGGCGTCGGAACATGCGGCCGATATGCAAAGCCCCGAAGCCGCGCAGATTTCGCCGGCGCCGCACGACGATACCGAACACGGCGCGATGCACGTGCCGTTGACGCACAAATTCGAACGGCACTCCGCGTTTTCCGCGCACGGGGTGCCGTTTGTTTTTTGCGCTTCGGAAGATTCGCCGCAGCCCGCCGCGGCAAACGATAACGCCGACAAAACAAGAATTGCGCGTTTCAATCGCATAGAGACCTCTTTATGTGAAACAGAACCCGGGCTCAAGTCCGGATATACAGATATACAGATTGAATATAAAGCAAACAGACGGATGACGGCGGATTGCGCCGAAAAAACGGGCATTGCGCCGTCGATTTTTCTTGACTTTTCGGGCGAACGTCGCACAGTGCGGCAAAAAAAACGCATCGGCGCGCAGAATTATTCGCATTGCCCCGTTGCGGGATCGCACGACGGCGCGCAGTATTGGCTGTCGGCGGGGAAAAAGGCGGCGCGGCCGTCATCGTTGTATTTGCATACGTACCGATCGCTGAAATCGAGGTCGGGATCGTCAACATCCCAGCCGCAAACATGCCATTCTTGTCCCAGCTGCTGCTTGCCGCACAATTTCGCGCACATGACATAATTCGAATTCGGACGGCTGACGCAGCCGAACATGTCGCCGTAGAAATTTGAAAGCGTCGCTGCGGAATAATCTTGATAGAACGTTTTGCAATCCTGAACTTGGACTTGCCCGTCGACGCATTCGACGATGATATTTCCGACGCATCGGTCTTGATACGAACTCTCGGAGCATGAAGTCCGATCTTCGGCATAAGCTTTCGATTTGCACACGCCGGCGCCTGTCACCGTATTTTTGACGCACGTCAAATCGTCGTCGCATTCCTTATTGAGCGCGCACGATTCGCCCAATCCTTTTTTATCGTTTTTTTCGATGCATTTATTGAATGCGTCGCATTGTTTGCCGTCGGGACAAAGTTTATTTCGCGCGTTGCAGGCGGAGCAATTCGTTTTGCACGCCGCTTGGCAATCATCAACGGCTTGCTGAAGCTTTGTTTCGTCTTCGATGCTGAGCTTTTCGGGCGAACAGGCAACGGAGCAATCGCATTTATCCGAGCAATCGGCGTAGAAATAACATTCGTTGCTGCCGAACGTTTCGGT
>CAVGZQ010000224.1:838-2267 GCA_963633515.1 Bacteroidaceae bacterium | reverse complement strand
CGCACGGCGTCACCGCCGAACATTCGCCCGAGATGCAATAGCCGTCTTCGCCGCAGACTTTTCCCTGAGGGCACGACGACGCCGTGCATGCATCGCGGCACAGGCCGCTCGACGCATTGCAATATTTGCCCGCGCCGCAATCGGCGTTTTTCTTGCACTTGTCGACGCATTTGGCGTTGTCGCACACTTTGTAACTTATATCGCAATCGTCGATCGCCGAACATTCGCCGGGGATGCAAATGCCGTCGGGGCCGCAAACCATGCCCTCGGCGCACGTTCCTTTCGAACACGCGGCGCGGCACAAGCCGTCGGCATAACACAGTTTATCGTCGCCGCAGCCGTCGTTGCCGCGGCATTTGGCGACGCAAACATGGGTTTCGTCATCGCAGACTTCATCATCGCCGGCGCACGGATCGGCGGCCGAACATTCGCCTTCGAAGCAGCGCCGGTCGTCGCCGCAGACTTTTCCGGCGCCGCACGTGCCTTTCGAACATTTGGCGACGCAAGCATTTGTTGCAAAATCGCAAATCTGCGACGACTCGGGGCAATCGTCGTACCAAGAGCATTCGCCGGGAATGCATACGCGTTTCGGACTGCCGCAAACCGTGCCTTGAGGACAAACGCCCGCATAACACGGTTCGATGCATTTTCCGTCATCGCCGCAAACCAATCGCCCCGCGCACGGATTTGATGCATCGTCGCATTTGGCGACGCATGCCCCGCCCGAGCAATATTCGTTTTCGCCGCTGCAGGGGTTTTCGGCGCTGCACGGTTTTTGGCGGCACACGCCGGTTTGACACGTCAAATGCGATAAACACGGTTTATCGGCGCCGCATGCGCCGCCCGCTTCGGCGCCGTCGGCGCAAAGCCCCGACGAAGCGCAGATTTGGCCATTTTTGCACGACTGCGCCGTGCAACGCGCAATGCATACATTGTTCACGCAAAGCATGTTGCCGGAGCAATCGTCTGCGGCGCCGCATGATTCGGCAACATTCGAATTTTGCGCTGCGCACACGCCGTCAGAGCAAATTAAATTCGATATGCACGGCTTATCATCGCTGCAATTTTGACCTTCGATCGAACGATCGGCACATAATCCGTCGGCGTTGCAATACTGCAGCGCCGAACACGAACCGTCGGAACATCGATCGATGCATTGACGGTTGACGCAAACTTTTGCGGCGTCGCCGCACGGATTATCATCATCGCAAGAAGCAATGACGTTATTTGAATTATCGGCGCCGCCGCATCCCGAAACAAAAGCGATCATTGAAAAAACGCACAAAGCGATTCGTTTCGACATCTTCCGAATCCTCGGGCAATGGCCCAAATCGGTACACAAAAAGAAAGCCGAATAATCGGCAAACCCCCGGCTTTGGCCGAGAAATTGCGTTGCGCGGGCGGAGTTTTCGCCTGCGCGCAATTCGGG
>CAVGZQ010000224.1:0-828 GCA_963633515.1 Bacteroidaceae bacterium | reverse complement strand
CCTATAGATCATTTTGGGCGTCATTAAAACAGGCGTTTTGAATTTTACGCAATTTGCAAAACGTTATCCGTTTAAAATTCGCGAAGCCGGCGCTTTTAAAGGCATGACGCGCATAAAATTCCGAGAAACCTCATGTCCAAAAGATGCAAGCTTTTTTATTATATAAACATTTGAATTGTCAAAAGGGACAAAACAAAGACGCTGTTTATAAAATCCGGCATTTGCGGATCGAAACGCCGAAAAGCGATCTTTTCGGCGTTATGCGCCGCCCGCGGCGCGGGCGGCGGCAATGCATCGGCCGATTACATGCCGACGCATTTGAACTTGCCGTCGACTTTTGCGCAATAGCTGCCCATCCCGTCGCACATCTTCGTTATCGCAGGAACGAAGTAGAGTTTTTCGCCCTTGACCGTACACGTATACGTCACGAGAGCGTCGGTTTCGCCGACGGTTTCGCAAGCGCGATACGTTGCATTTGCGACCGTGCAGGGCATCAAGCACCCCGTCAATTTGTTTTCTGATGCGCAAATGCTGCCTGCGGCGCAAACTGTCGCATGGATTTGATAGTCGGGTTCCCAAGAGGAATCGCTATCGTTCTCGCATTCGACGAGGACGTTGCCGGAGCACGTCAAACCATCGGCTTTGCAATAATCGGCATTATTTGCGGCGATTTCGCCTTCCGTCATGCATTTTTCTCCGCTGCATTTCAAGCCTTCGGCGCATGCGTCATCGTTCGCGCATTTCTCGCCGTAACCGACTTTCGTTCCGGTCTTTTCGATGCACGTCAAATTTGCGCCGCAAATCTTGCCGTCGGCACAGGTCAATTTG
>CAVGZQ010000223.1:0-5196 GCA_963633515.1 Bacteroidaceae bacterium | reverse complement strand
GCATATATACGGCTATGCGGCGTCGATGGCAACGATCAACGGGATTCGGTATGGGTTGAATTTGGAAGATTTGGAATACAAGCGGAACATCGACTGCACGTATGACAAGGGGATATGGTCGATGCAGAAGGAAGCGGATGCGCCGCTTGTGTATCCGACGGCATCGGACAAAGAAAGGGACATAACCGCCAACAACGAACGGATCATCCAAATTGCGCGGACGTATATGGGGACGGCGGCGACGCCGCTGGGCGAGGCGCTTGCCGATGTTTATTACATGTTTGGGGGCGACAGCGGCAAGGGAACCGACGAAGGGCTTTTGAAGTACAAAAACGATAACGGCGAAGTTGCGGAAGACAACAAATTTTATTGCAAAGGGCGTCATAAATCGGTCATTCTGATTACCGACGGCGATCCGAACGGTTCGGGGATTCAAGATTCCAATCGGGAAGGCGGCGGAGATCCGCTTCAGCATGGGCATTCGACCGAGATATGGCACGATACGGCGCATTTGTATAAAGATCTCGAAATGAAAACGTTTGTGATCGGGTATTCGGGTGAATTCGACACGAGTCAAGCAGGATTTAACCCCGCCGACAGGACCTCAGCGGCATACCGTCTGAGCAAAGCGGCGTGGCGCGGCGGAACGTGTTACGATGCGTCGGGCAATCTCATCGATCCGAGCGACGCCGGCGAAACGGCATTTGAGAATTTTGTCGATACATATCCGGTTCATAACAAATTGTGTTTTTACAGCGCCGTGACGGCCGATTCGCTGCGCACGGCGATAGTCAATGCGATATCGGATTCGCTGGGCGGGACGGTATCGAAAACGCCCG
The DNA here is from genome assembly GCA_963633515.1 of Bacteroidaceae bacterium. Classification (GTDB taxonomy): domain Bacteria; phylum Myxococcota_A; class Bradymonadia; order UBA4248; family UBA4248; genus UBA4248. The sequence continues at coordinate 4,357 of CAVGZQ010000223.1, read as the reverse complement.
CCGTCACGACGGCGTCGATCGGGTTTAAAACGGCTCAGACGGGCGGCGAATATCATAACGGTTTCAGCAATATATATTCGGGATATAATGTGTTATTGGGCGTGGGCAACAACCGCAACAGTTTGCTCGAGCGGTCGATGTATATATGCGATCCGGAGCAAGGGAGATTTATCGAAAAGGAGGGTTCGGCTGCGTTTGCGACGAATCTTTCGAAGCGGCTGGACTGCGACATCCGAACGTGCGAATTTGGAACCGGCGAACGGAATGCGACGGGGAAACCGCAGCCGGCCGAGGCGTGCGCAACTGCCGAAACGAATACATGCCGCGAAAAGCGCATTATTTTTGCCGGCGATTACAGCGAACATCGCGACAAGCTATACCCCGGCAATGCAAAGCTTCACGACGGCAAAATCGATACGCACAAAGCCGACAGCGCGTCGGTATCGCGTAATGTCAGGTTCGGAGCGGTCAAAGGCGGCAATAACGGCGCAGATTACCATTTTTTGACCGAATCGTCGGCGTCAGAATGCCAAGAAGCGCTAAAATTCAACCCTGAGAATACGTTGGAAGATTCGAGGCGCGAAAATTATATTTTGAGTCCGTTTGAATGCTTCAGCGATCCGGATTGCGGGATCGATTCGACGGGGCAAAAGACGTATTTCTGCGTGAGCGGACGGTGCGCCGAAAGAGCAGAAATCGGCAATGTTAAGGGAACGCGGCCGTGCGAGCGCCATCGCAGTTATACGGAAGACGGCAAAACGCATTCCGGATGCAATGAGGGGGAAGTGTGCCACTACAACGAAGCCGATCAGAGCATGACGTGCCTGCCCGGGGTTATTCTTGCGTGCGACATTCGCCCATATATAGCAAGCCAGCGGTTGGGGACGATCGAATATGCGACGCCTGTTGTCGTCGAACCGCCGAGCAAAGCGTATAAAAATGCGTCGTACAATTTATTCAAAAAGAAGTATTGGGATCGCGATACGATGCTCTTGGTCGGCGCAAACGACGGGATGCTGCACAGTTTTATCATCGGGAAAAACAATGACGCAGACTACACGATCGGGAGCGATTTGTATTCGCTGAGCAGCGAAATCGTTCCGGGCGGCGCGACGTCGCCGGCGTTTAACCGCGCATACGAAGAAGGCGATGAGCTTTGGGGATTCGTTCCCAAAGCGATATTGCCGAAAATCCGCGAAGTATCGAGAGCGGGGATGATGTCGAACGTCAATGCGCCGCCGACCGTTGCCGATGTTCGTGCGCCTCAAACGTATTATCAGGCAAACGAAGACCGGTCGGATCCGACAAAAGCCGATTCTGTGCTCATACAATGGCGGACGGTAGCCGTCGGGGGATTTCGCGACGGCGCTCGGGGGTATTATGCGCTTGATATTACCAACCCGGGCAAGCCGAAGGTATTGTGGGAAATCGATCCGACGTTTCAATTCGAAGACGATTCGCCAACGGCCGTTTCGAGCGCGGCCGGCGCCCGGGGGGCGTCGGACATGGCGCATCCCGACGATACGAATAAAACGACGGTCAATTATATTATCGAAGCGAACGATATGGCGAAAACGGATGCGGCGTATTTTCCGTTCAGTTTGCTCGGAAAAACGTATGCCGCGCCGATTGTCACAAATGTTCTCATCGACGGGATTATCGAGCCGGTCGCCATATTGTCGGGCGGCTTGGCCGGCAATTCTCTCGCAGACAGCCTTATCGGCCGCGCGTTGTACATTGTTCGGCTTTTCCCCGAGACGAGCAAAGATTTGCTCGTCAAAACGTTTTATTTCGAAAATGAAATTACCGGCGCGCCGTCGGTATATCCGAATACGTTTAACGCAACGGCGCAACATGTTTACTTCGGCGACAACAAGGGTGCGGTTTATCGTCTGAGTTTGACGGGATCGCCCGATGCATGGGGCAGCCAAGACAGAAAACGCATAGGAAAGTCGACGTTACAGTACGAAGTTCCAGTCTTTGACCCGTCGAAAATCGCCGACACGGGGAACAGAGTTTTCGAAGAAATCACGCATAAGCCTGCGGTTGCGCTCCATCATATGTCCGGCAACCGCCCGGTCATACAAATTGCGATCGGAACGGGGTCGAACGACAATCTCAACATCAAAGACAACGATCCGAACTATGTCGGCATTTTTTATGACGTTCCGACTTCCGACGGACATTATTCATTTAACGGGACAGACGCGCTTACAACGCCGAAACTCATCGTTTTTAACACGCAAGCCGATACAAACAAGACGGTCACGCTTGAGGATAAAGAGCGTGAATACGACCGAACGCAAAGATTTTTGCTTGCGCCGCGAGATCCGGCGACGGTTACGGCGGAAGGCGGGGCGGAATCGGCGGCCGATAAATTCGATTCGCGTCAAAAGATGACCGGATCGCCGATAATATACAATTTTGATACGTATTTTCCGACGTATATTTCAACCGACAGCAAACAAAGCGATTCGGCTTGCAGTTACGGACGCGCGGCAATTTATGCCATCCGCGACAACGGAACGGGCGACGCATCGACAACTTACAAACACGGCAGCCTCGAATCGACGAACGCGCAAAACAGCGAACAGGCAACAAATCCCGGGCTTGTCAAATTCATGAACGGAGATGTTTCGGTTTATCGGCTCGATTCGGGCACGAAAATATACGGATTGCAAATTACGAATCAATTGTATTGCGGGAACGGCAAAAATGGCAAATTCGCCGTTCCGCAGCTCGTCGCCCAAACGGGGATTGCAAACGGCGTCAACGGTTTTGACAAGGCAGATGAGAACAATTTTGCGAGCTCAAACGTATCGCTCAATACATTCGGGGTGAATTTGTCGGGCATTAAGGCGACAAGCCGACGCGTGAAATGGGCTTCGGTCTACGAGTAGATCCGAGCGCCGGGGTTGTGAGGATTGGATGCGGAGCTTCGCTTGATGTTTGTCGGGTTTTGCGCTTTGGGATCGGAGCTCAAGCCTATTGATGCTCAGATAAAACGAAAAAAGCGCGGCGTATGCCCGCACCTGCCAAAGGCAGGGAGGACATAGCCGCGCAAGCCTGCCGCAGGCAGGCAAGCCGCGCGTATTGCCCGCCGGGGGGGGGGCAATAGCGCGGCAGCGAAGGCGTATTGCGGGCGGCAGGCGTGTACGCCGCCGATCCGCAAAAGCCGCAGCCGCCGCATGAACATGCGGCGAAAAAAGCAAGAAAAAAGAATTATTCGGACAAATCTTTCAAATCGAGACCGGCGGGATAGCCGTACGAAACGTATTGATCGTAGCCATAAGAAAATAAGCCGATTTTCTTGTTTGATCGAATGCTGTGCGATCCGTCGGAAACTCTTCGATAGACGGCGCGATAGGATCCGTCGCCGAACGAAAAAAATTCGCTGTCGGGAATGACTTCGCCGTCGAGCGTGACGGTTGCATCGAACGGCGCAACGACGGTGATATAATCGAATTCGTACTTCGACGGCGCGAGGAATTGATAGGATGTTCGGTATTGTTCGATGGGGACGCCGATAATGTAGGACGGATCGCCGGTGCCTGCCGAGTCGGGACCTGCGGTTTGGGTTTCGATTTGATTTGGGTCGTTTTGGCTGACCATAAACTGCCCGACGAGCACGGGCGCGGTCGCGGAAATATTAAAACTTTCCCGCGTCAAAACGTCGATCCATTGCCCGGAATCGAGCGTAACAAGACCGTCGGCGTTTGAAAAGACATTGGGCCGGGTTTTGACGGCGGTGCCGTCGGTTCGCGCCATAATCCGCCACATGTCGCGTTCTTTGTTGCGCGGTTTGAGTTTTACGGCATTGTATTGTTTTCCCCACGCGCTCATTGGGTATTGCTGATGTTCGATGTGGTCGGCGCAACATGTGACGGGGGTCGTTTCGGGAATGCTCGTCGCTTCGACGCCGGCAAAAACCGCAATCAATTTATCGGAAGAAACGACGGTGCCGGTCGGATCTTCGGCCATTCCGGCCGTTTCCAAATTCAATATATCGAATTGATCGAGATAGAAAATTTGAGTATCGCCTTTGTTCATTGCATAAATTTCGTTTCCGGATTTGTCGGTTCCCCGCATGAATTTGCACGACGATTTGACTTCGACGCGCGTCTGCCCCGGCTGCGTCGCAACGGCCGCGACAAACGCGTGAAATCCCGCGTAATGCTGTTGCCGCGCCATAATCATGTAACGAAGTCCGAGAGCCGTTGTCGGAAACAACAGCGATGCATCGTTGGAATAAACATTGACATTGTCGAGGGGGTTGAATTGAGCCGCCGTAATGGGAATGTCGGATTTGATATAATAGGCGGAGTCGGCAATCGTCGTCCCGTTGATGCTGTAAGCC
>CAVGZQ010000222.1:0-5214 GCA_963633515.1 Bacteroidaceae bacterium | reverse complement strand
CGTTGATGCTGTAAGCCCGCGCGCATTTTGTCCCTTCATAACATGCGCTGTCGGGCAGATAGATCGTGCGCACCGCGCCCGGAGGGACTTCGAAGTTTAACGTTCGGTTTATTTTTCCTGCGTCTTTCATGTAAACTTCGACGTTGGCCGAAAAATCTTCGCGCGTATTGCTCAAAACGACGGCAAAAGGCTGCCCGGCGGCATCGTAAGTGCCGCCGTCGATGGCATTATCCAAATCGACGGCCCAATACTCGCACCCGATGTAACTCGCATTTTTCGTCGATTGGTCGCATATCGATACGCACGCGCCATTTTCGCAAACCGTTTTTTCTTTTAAATCGTTGCATTTGCGTTCGTCGTCAAATCCGGTTCCGGCGGCGTTGCAAAGCAATATCGTTTCGCTGTCGCGGCAGTTTCCTGTGCCTTTTTCGCATAAACGCATTCGGCATTCGCCGTCGGCGCATGTTTTATTGTCGGGGCAATCGTAATCGCCGATGCCCGTGCCTGCGGGATTGCACCCGAGGTATGTTCCGTCTTCGTTGCACGACTGTATTTCGTAAGGTTCGCATTGAATTTTTCCGCATTTTCCTTCGAAACATTTTTCGTCTGCCGCGCAATATTCGCGTTTTCGGATATTGCCGACGCAATGCAAAACTTCGCTTTCCGACAAACACGCATCTTGCGCAGGGTCGCATTTTTGAACGATGACGTTTCCGTTATTGCCGCCGTTTGCGCCGTTTGCGCCGTTTGCGCCGTCATCGTCTTTGTTGTTGCTGTCTTGGCACGAAGCGGCGCAAACGGCAACCGCCGAGACGGCCGCATAAAGATATAATTTTCGGTAAACCATCGGCCGCTCCGTTATTTTTCGCGGTTAATGTGATAGATGCCGACCGATTCCGCGCCGCGATTGTCGCGGGCGACGACGACCAAACTGTTATCGCCGATTCGCAGCGGCACATCGGCAAAAACGCGAGCTTCATTGCCCGAGACGATATCATAAGCGAGTTTTTCGGCTTTGATTTTGAGATCGTCTTGGAGCCAGACATAAGCTTCGAAGTGATTGAGACCGTCGTTGTCGGAGAGCACGATTTGTGCGCGTGCGCGATCGGCATTCATCGTGTGATTTAAACCGAGAAATGCGATTTTCGGCGCAGCCAGCCGGGTTTCGCCGATAAAAACACGCGGGTTTTCATGCGTTTCGGAAGGTTTTATGCCGTCGTCTGCAGACTTGGGATGTTGATCGCGGCTTGCGTTTGATTTCGCATTATCGGATTTTTTGGCATTGGCTGCGGATTTGACGTCGGAATCGGAATTATCGGCAGATTTTTTTGCGGTGTCGGAAATATCTTTGCGGTTTGCATCGGGCGTGTCACCGCGAACGTGGCGGGGCTGTCCGGTCAGCGCCGAATGCGGCGCAAATGCGCACGGCGACAAATCGTCTTCGCGCCAGCAGATCGCATCAAAAGCATCGTCTGCGGCGCTTTGCGTCGATCGCAGCCTGACTTCGACATCGGTTTGCGCGGCAAACGCGCCGATCGGTTGAGCCGATGCAGCGGGAGAATTGCCGGCATTCGGTTGATCGGGCGCGGCGAAAACATTTGCTTGCGCCTGAATCGTTTGAAGCGCAAAGGACGGATTTTGATGTTCCAAAGGCGCGGCATCGACATCGAAGGCGATATCTTGCTCGACAGCGGCGTCAAATGCGTCGTCGGCGATGGTCAGACGGAAAACCGCCGCATCGGGATTAAACGGTTTGTCGCGTTTTATGCGTTTTGAAGGCGGTTTTTGGGGCCGATCTTTGCTCACGGCGAAAGAGAGCCGAACGAGCTTCGATTGATTCGGTTCGAGTCCGTCGATCGCCGCGCTTCCTTTGACGAGCAAAACGCCGTTGCCCGATTCGTTTGCAATGTGCACGTTGACTTTTTGCGAAGCGACCGTTCCGGTATTTTTGACGCGGACATACATATCGGCCGATTCGTTGCGCGAGAGGCGTCCGTCGGCGTTTCCGCTGCGTATATCGTCGATCCAGTACGCATAGGCAAATTCGGGACGGCCGTCGCGCCTGATTCGCGCCCGGAAGGCGTTTTCGCCGTTATCGGCGGCGCGGACGGGTTCGGCGTTTTTCATGAACCGGATCGAAACGATATCGTCGCGCGAAGAAATCGATTTGGGAATTGCGATGTCGATCGGCCATTCGCGCGTTTGCCCCGGGGCGATTCTTCCGAAGGCAAATTCGCGTTCGCCGAATGCAGGGTTATTGGACGAGAGGACGGCCGAGAGCTGCGTCAAATCGCCTTCATCGCATGTGTTTTTGACGCGCATGACGAGAGGTTTTTCCGCGCCGTCGGCGGAAAAATCGAGCGTATCGCCATTTTTTGCTTCGGCGCCGCCGTATGCCATGGTCCATTCGAATTTGTCGCACGTGCGGACGGCGCCGTTTTGATCGGACCAATCGACGCCGAGTTTTTTGAACGCCCGTGCAAGATCTTTTTTGTAATCGTCGTGCCGGGAACGGAAGAAGGCGGCGGATTGCATCAATATTTCTCCGGCATCGTCGGATTTGGCTTGCGCCAGATATCGGCGCGCAAAATCGATTTCGGGATCGGGGGTATAATCTTCGGCCGAGCGCAAATCGTATTTGGACAGCCCGAGTTCTTTTGCGCGTTTTTCGTCGTCGCCGTTTTCGCGATAAATGTAATGAATGGTTTGGGCGGAAGAACGCGCCGTCGTTTTGTCGCTGCTCAGCGATTGTTCGAGATTGCTTTCGCGCCGCTCGCGTTGGCTCTGCGTCAGACTCAGCGCGTCGGCGTCGATATAGACCGCGGCGAGCTCGATATCGGGGACGATTCCGACGCCCTGAATGGAAATATCGCCCGGGGTCAAATACTGAGCCGACGTGACTTTTACGGCGCTGCCGTCGGGATTGTCTTTGAGAATCTGCACGCTGCCTTTTCCGAAGCTTCGCTGTCCGATGACGGTTGCGCGGCGATAATATTGCAATGCGCCGGAGACGATTTCCGACGCCGATGCGCTGCCGACATTGAGCAATATGGCGACGGGATAGCCGGTTTGCGATCCGTCGCGCAGGGCTTTTGTCGATTCTTTCGAATTTGGCGCCGATCCTTCGACCGAAACGATCGTTTCGCCGCGTTTGAGAAACATTTCGGCAATTTCGATCGATTGCGTCAGCAAGCCTCCGGAGTTGTTGCGCAGATCGATAATCAGCCCGCGCATCGGATCCTTTCCGAACGACGAAGCCAATTGCGCCAGATGCGCCGAAACTTCCTGCGCCGTCGTCTGATCGAAAGATTTTATTTTGATATATCCGATTTTGTCGGCGGCAAAAGCATGAGACGCGACGCTTTTAATGCGGATGCGTTCGCGCGTGATGACAATCGGGCGCGGTTCGGCCCATCCGCGCCGTTTGATATATAAAGTCACGGTTGTTCCGGCATCGCCGCGCATGCGGTCGACGGCGTCTTGAAGCGGCATGTTTTCGGTCGATTCGTCGTCGATCCGAACGATGACATCGCCCGGTTTTATGCCGGCTTTCCACGACGGCGTTCCTTCCATGGGCGATATGACGACCAAGTTTTCGTCGCGCACCCCGACGACAAACCCGCATCCCGCAAAACCGCCGTTTCCGGTCATAACGTCTTCGAACGCGTAGGGCGGCAGCAAATTCGTATGCGGATCGAGGGTCGCAAACATGCCGTTTATCATCGCATATTCGAGTTCGGATTCGTCTTTCGGTTCGATTAAATTCGCCAGCACGAAATTATAAACGTCTTCGGCGATCTGATATGCGCGCGCGAGCGAGGTTGCGCCGGAAAGGTCGAACGCGCGGGAAGCTTTTCCCGCGCGCAATTGCACGCGGTCGGGAATGCTGTCGATATGTTTGTCGAAATGCGCCACGACTTCGGGCACCATATTTTGGATGGCATCGATCGCATGAACGGTCATGTTTTTCCAGTCGATTCGCGCCGGGTCGACATACCTTGCATTCATGAATATGAGCGCAAATTGCATAAGCCGCAGAGATTTCGCCGCCGCTTGCGCATGTTGCGGCGCCTGCGCCGAGGCGGGCGGCGGATCGGCATTGTCGGCGACAGGCGCGCGCCCGAGAGCGCCCGACCGACAGCCAGCAAGACAAATCGCCGCCGCGCATAACATCGAAATACGCTTTTTGTTCATGCTTACCCTTTGCATTTGCCCATGCGCGCCGTCGGCACAGCGCCGAGCCGGCATCGTTTGGGGCGGCGTTGTGCCGACGCCCCAAACGACTCATTATGGCACAAACTGCGTCTTATGGCATATTATTCCTTGCAAGGCGGTCGGCGGGCCGGCGTTTGCTCAGAGGTTAGAGCTTAGGGCTCAGATCTTAGAACTGAGAGCCGCCGAATGCGGAGCATTGCATCAGAATTATCAAATTCTGCAATCCGGGCTTTCGGTACTGAGAAGCATATTGATGCATGCTCAAAAACACCGAAACACATTCTGCAATCCGGGCTTTCGGTACTGAGAAGCATATTGATGCATGCTCAAAAACACCGAAACACATTCTGCAATCCGGGCTTTCGGTACTGAGAAGCATATTGATGCATGCTCAAAAACACCGAAACACATTCTGCAATCCGGGCTTTCGGTACTGAGAAGCATATTGATGCATGCTCAAAAACACCGAAACACATTCTGCAATCCGGGCTTTCGGTACTGAGAAGCATATTGATGCATGCTCAAAAACACCGAAACACATTCTGCAATCCGGGCTTTCGGTACTGAGGTGCAGATTGATGCATGCTCAAAAACGCCGAAACACATTCTGCAATCCGGGCTTTCGGTACTGAGAAGCAGGTTGATTCATGCTCAAAAACACCGAAACAAAAGCGCGGCGTATGCTCGCACCTGCCGTCAGCCTGCCGCAGGCGGGCCGGCGGCAGGGAGAACATAGCGCGCTTGGCGCGGCGTATGCTCGCAGCCCCCGCGAGAACATAGCCGCGCAAGCCTGCCGCATTTGCTGCGCAAATAGGCAGGCCGCGAAGGCGTATTGCGTCTCGGCGTCACGCCGCCGAGACGCAAAAGCCGAAGCCAAAACAAAAAAAATATTTTTTTTCATGCAACCGACGGAATGAATATATAATATTATAATGAGCATATAACTAAGGAAAGTCTGAATAATTGAGCGATTTACAAAGCAGATAAAATGTGATACAT
>CAVGZQ010000221.1:0-5250 GCA_963633515.1 Bacteroidaceae bacterium | reverse complement strand
CCTTCGGCTCAATACGGCAGGCTTGCCGCGCTATGTTCTCCCTGCCTTGCCTGCCGGCAGGCAGGTGCGAGCATACGCGCGGCCGGCGCGGCTATGTTCTCGCCGGCTCTGCGATCCGGCTTGCGAGCATACGCCGCGCTTTTTTTCGATATTCTGAGCAACGGCGGCGTCTGCTGCGCCGCTCCGTCTGCGGGAACGCACGCCGGTACGCCCCCTTGCGCTTTTTGGCTCGCTTTCCGGCATCTGCATCAAACGATCGAAAAAAGAGATCCGATTCCGCTGCCTGTCTGTTTCGCCTTCGGCTCAATACGGCAGGCAGGGCGTGATATATATATATGAGCCAATCGCTGCCGCTTCGGTGCATATCTGTCAATTCTCGTTTTTAAACGGATATTGCAACGATACCGACATGCTGTACCGCGAAACGGGAATGCCTTCGCGTTCATAATAATACCGATAAGTCGGCGATTTCGTCATCCCTTCCGAAAATGCATAAGACCCGCTTAACATCAAACCCAAATTCGCAGGCAGCGCTATCGTGATTTGCGGCTGCGCAATCGCGTAAATCGGCGTTTTCCACGACTTGCGTCCGTCTTCCGATTCCGATTCCGGATATCCCCCGACCAAGAAAAATGCCATATCGGCGCGAAGCGCATCGGTCATGTAACTTGCGCCGAGCTTGGCTCGGTGTTTGGCATCGTACGCAACCAAATGACGGTCGATTGTTTCGCTCATGTTTTCGTCTCCCGTCGATATGCCGTAATCGCGATGGCTGTACAAAAAATCGTAATATGCATAGACATTCCATTGCGGATTGATCGCATAATCAAACGATAATTCAAATCCGCCGATCGTCGCTTCGGAATTGTCTTGCTTGGGCGTTATGGCGCCGTTTGTCCCATTTTTCGTCCTCACGCCGCTGTCTTGCTGCATGATAATGACGTTTTTCATAAACGTTATGAAACCGCCGGCGCGTATCTTCATCGGGTAAATCGGCGAAAACAAAAATGAAAGCTCCGCATTATGCAGCGTTTCGGGCTTCAGACGCGCATTCCCGACATGCGTGTCGGAGTAAATATAAAGCTGATACAGCGACGGCGCTTTGAATGCGTATCCGTAGGAAAGACGCATGTTCATCCAATCTGTCCATTTTGCGAGAAATGAAAATCGCCATGACGGCGCATAATCGGGCGGATATTCGTCGTCGAGATAGATGCGGTAGGCATCGAAACGCGCGCCTGCCGTCAAAATAATGCGGTTATTCCAAAACCTTTGTTCGTCTTGCAAAAAGATCGACGGCGTGACATGCGCCAGTTTTGTTGCGTCGATCGCCGACGATACGACAAATTTGCCGTCCGTTATGAGCGCATTGCCTTTGATAAAATCGTCTGCCTCTATCCGTTGATATTCGAGCACAAGTCCCGCAATGAGCGAGTTGTTTTCGTATATTTGCCAGTCAAATTGCGCCAATCCGTAAAGTTTATGCTGAAATGTTTGATTGTTTATATCGTCAAAATCTATCGATTCCGCATAATCGATCCGATTCTGATATTGGCTGAATCGGTAAGACAGAACGGCCAAAAATGAAAGCGAATCGGCGAGTTGGGTATCATATACAAAATCGTTGTAAAATTCCCGCCGATCGAAATGCGACGACATCTTAAGCTGCAATGCGTCGTCTCTTGCGGCTTTCATGGCTTCATAGTCAAGCGACGGCTCTTGATAATCGATGCCGGGCGCATATTCGGATCCGTCGTTTTGTGCATAAATATCCGAAAATCCCAATGTCCATTTGAGATCGGCAACGTGCACTTTGAAATTGACGTTGTACCAATGCTTTTGAGACGACGCATCGATGCTCTTATATCGGTATTTGTCTTGAAGCGATGTATTGTTTGACAGCGTATTGCCTGCCTCGTCCATCGCATAGTTAACGTAGGCGTAATCGCCGATCAATCCCGGACCGTTCGTCATATTCCCCGATGCGTGTCCCAAAATGCCCCAAAAATTATCGTCCGATTCATAGGCGGCTATCGCCGAGGCTTTGAACGTCAGGTTATTTTGCATGACAAGACGGTATTCGCCGTTGGGATGAACGTCGGTCGGATCTTTCGTAAAAATATTGATGACGCCCTGAAACGCCCCAGAACCGTAAAGCGCCGATCCGGGACCGAGAACGACTTCGATGCGTTTGATCAGTTCAACCGGGTATGTCTCGTCGATCCAAATCCCCGAATCCCGGACATCGTTCATCGGAACGCCGTTTTGAAGCCATAAGATGCGCGAGTTGTTGTCTTCTGTCCCGACGAGACCGCGTATCATCACCGATTGGAACTGCGATCGCGTCGCGAGCGTCTGAATGCCCGGAACGTGGCGCAATATTTCGGCGAGCGACCGCCGGCCGTGCAATGCGATGTCGCTGTCGGTGATAACGTGAATGGTTGACGGCGCTTCGCTGATGAGCTGACGCTTTTTGGCCGCCGAAAAAACGACGTCGTCGGCGTTAAGTTCCCAACTCTGCCGCAACTGACGGTTCATGAATTTGGAATCGCTCGCGTATGATGACAGCGGGATATCGGGATCGAGTCCGGGCGGGCGCAAATCGGGACCGATTTGCGCCGACGCGGCGCCGGACATGCTCATGAGCAATAATGCAAGCGTCCAAGAATAAACGCTTAGAATTCGAAACGGCGCCGTCGTGTTCCCTGTCTTTGCGCACAAAATGCGCATTTTGTTGTTTCCGCGATCCGCGCATTTTCGGTTTGCGCATTTCGATCGATTTCTGCCGCAAAAGCATTTCGGGATGAAAAATATCATGTTTTGCATAATGGTATCCCCGGCGCGAAGTGTTTTCTGAAACGATGTTATATAAATGGCGTGACCCTTTTAAGCGCGGATGACGGCTACGCATTGTCCGGCTTGAGTTCCGATGCCGTGCATGTTTCGTCCAGCTCTGCCGAAACCGACTCGGTTGCCGACTGAATCCATCGCGTTTTGCCTCGTTCGTTATCGTCGGTTATTGCAAAGAAATGGTTCAGATAAAGCATGCAATTGAGCTGCTTGGGCGTTAACCCGTCGACGGTTTTGTATTCTTTTGTTCCGCTGCGCGACGCTTCGCATGCTTTTTCGGCATCGATGAAGCCGTCGCCTTGGAAAGAACCGCTGTCCCGATTGTAATAGGAATATATCGAAGGACGTAAGTCATAATCCGACAGAATTGAGACGTTTTCGGTTTTTTGTCTGAAATTCAGCGGATACTCATCGCCGCCGTTGCTCAAAAATGAATGCGTCAGAAGCGCAAGCGTTTTGTCTTTATAATAACCGGCGGGCGGTTTATCGTTTGTTTCATCGCCCGGATCGTTGCTCAATGCAACAAAACCCGTCATTTCATGGTTCTGATTTTTGCAATCGGCGTAATCGTTTCCGTTGCCGATATTGCAAAGCCAAGGGTTGCCGGATCCGAATGTTGCCTTTATCTTGATGCTGCCCGTTTCGTTTACGGCGTAATCGGCGAAATAGCGATTATCTTCGGAACGCAAATAGAGCAAATCGGTGAGCGTGCCGTAAGCGTCGGTTTGCCAAACTTCGGTAACTTTTATGTCTTTGATCGTCGTGTTGTCGTCGGCAAAATCTATTTTGTATGCAATCGCCAGACGGTTGACCGACGGAAACCCTCCGAAATCGCTCTTATACTTTTCAAGCCCGTTTTTAACGGCTTTCTGAAGAATCGGAATAAGGTCTTTGACAGGGAGTTTTATCGATGCGAGTTTATTTTCGAAAGGCACGGCCTGCGCAAGCATTGACGCGCTGAAACCGCTGAAATCGGCTTCGCGCATCGTACCCGAATTGATGATCCCGACGTCGTATGTCAAATCGGGATTGTCTTTTGCCAGGTGTGCCATGTAATTGAAATAACCGTTCGATATAATATTTGTGTTGTAAGTCGTTCGGGAACGATCTTCGATCATTTTCGACGGGCTGTAATGTTCGAATTCATAGATATACGGGGCGAGAAATGATTTCTTGCCTTCGTCGTCGCAAAGCAAGTCCGACGTCGCGTGATAGAGACAAGACCAAAAAGCCGATGCAAATTCGAGCTTATCGCCGAGCGATTTGCCGTCGTCGGCCGACATGATGTACGGCGTAAATGCATTCAGGCATGTTTCGTAATGCGCATGGCCGGTTTTGGAATCGTATAGCTTTTGGTTTTCTTGCGACAGGTTGTCCGATGCGAGCTCGTCGATCGATGTGTATGATTTGGGTATCGGCGAAATCTTTGCATAATATTCCGAACAGGCCGATTCCTTGACGCCGATCGCGGCGTCAGCTTTTTTCATAAAGCTTTCGCATGATGCATAATCGGGAGAAACGATATCAATCCGCGTGTCTTCGGCTTGAACGATGACATCATCGGGCGAAGAAAGAACCGGCACGAGCGTCATGCTCTCGGCTTTTGCGACGTAGGCGCCGGCTGCATCTTCGCCGTTATCGATGTTCGCTATTCTCTTGACGCTGACGGTGAGTTTGGCGGTATGCGTGCCCTGACCCGGGATTTGCATGTAATAAATCGGATGATCGATGCCCATGCCGCCCGATGCCAAATCGATATGGCTGCAAGCATAACCGCTTAAAATCCCGTCATCGATTTTGCAGCTTTGCGATGATTTAAAAAGATCGATCGGAACCGTTTTTTCTTTGGCGCTCCATTTTGTGCCGTCATTCGCGATGTTTTCGGACGTTTCTTCGTAATAGGCAATCAACGAAGGCGTCGAAGATACTTCGCCGAACACGCCGACAATGCCTTGAAAAATTTCCATGCGGATTGTGTCGATGAGCGCGGCATACCGCATTTTGATGCCGGCGTCGGAAAAATCGAGTTTGGAAACATTGCGGGTGCCGAATTCTTGCGCCAATCGTTCGGGAGGCACGATAATCTTGCTGTCGCAGCGGCTGAGATATTTGAGCGCCGCCGATGCATCGCCCGAAGCCGCGGCGCCGCCGCCGGCCGTGTAATTTTTAATATTGGGTTGGCTGAATGTAAAAATGGCGTTCAAAAGATTTGTATGCGATTCGCTCTCGGACAGTATATGACCCAATATAAAAAAGACGCGGGCGTTTTCGTTGTATGCATATTCGAGTTCGTTGACGACCGAACACATTTCTGCGTCGATGCCTATTGCCCCGAAAGATCCGGTCTTTGTCGTTTGAAATATCGTCGAATCGAGCGCTCCGATAAAGGCAACATTAAGC
>CAVGZQ010000220.1:0-5285 GCA_963633515.1 Bacteroidaceae bacterium | reverse complement strand
AATCGTTCCCGCGGGGGGAGCGCGACGAGCGGAAATCGTTCCCGCGGGGGGAGCGCGACGAGCGGAAATCGTTCCCGCGGGGGGATCGCGACGAACGGAAGTCTTTTTCGCGGGACGAACATCGCCCTGCGCGCGGCGCGGCGGGGAAAAAACGCCCGTTTGCCGGGGGAATGAAACCGAAAACCGGACCGCGCGGGCGGTAAATCGCCGAGCGGCGAAATAAAGGAATCGCATCATGCGCAGAATGGTTTTGCCGACAGTCGTTTTAATTGCTTTGTTAAGCAGGCCGTGTGCTTATGCCGAAGAAGATTTCGGCAAGAGCGCCGTTGCTCAGACATTGCTCAAGATGGCATCGAAGCACCGTTCTGCGTCGGCGCATGCGGAGACGCGCCGCAGCGCCGCAGCCGAAGCGCAGCCGGCGCCGTATGCGTACAGCGAAGAAGCGCCTGCCGATGCCGATGAACTCATGGCGCGGATCGAAGCGCAAAATGGCGCGCTTGTTGCGGAATTCGAGCATTTGATCGAGAAAGATCCGCTTAATCCCGACGCGCCCAAATGGCTGTCTCAGATTGCCGAATTTCATTATCAAACGGCGCATTATGCGTATTTGCGGGCGCGGCGCGCTTGGATGGCGGGGCTCGAAACTTGCGGCGAAGATGCCGAAACATGCGAACCGGAGCCCGTTGCCGACTACAGCCAATCGATCGCCGATTATCGGCGTCTCTATGCGACGTACCCCGGGTACGAAAAAATGGACAGCGTCTTGTTTCGTTTGGGCGATGCGCTCATTCGCAACCGTCAGGCGAAAGAAGGGATAAGTTATTTGCACAAGCTGACGCAGCAATATCCCGATTGCAAAGATCTCGATGCCGCCTATTTGGCGATAGGCGAGTATTATTTTTCTCAAAAGAATACGGGAACGGCGCAGGCGGCGTACCGCAAAATACTCGCGGAATATCCGTCGTCGCCGTATCGGCGGTATGCGGAATACAAATTGGCGTGGACGTATTTGAATTTGGGCGATGAAGATGCCTATCGCGAGGCGATTGCATTGTTTAAATCGGCGGTGGAATCGATCGATCGAACGCATGCAGCGGCGATAGGCAGCGACGGTTTAATCGACGAAAACAAGCTGCAAATCGGGGAAGTATCGTTTCGCAATCAGGCGCTCAACGATATGAGCGCGACTTATGCGGAACTTCCCGACGGGTGGAAAGAAGCGCGCGATTATTTGCAAGCCAAATTGCCGCCCGACAAGGCATTGAACAAGATCGATCAATTGGGCGCGATTCTCGACGGGAAGGGAAAGTACGAAGAAGAAATCGCGCTGTACGGCGAACTTTTGGAAGCGCATCCGACTGCGGAACGGGTTGCCGATTGGCATATGGCGCGGATAAGCGCGTTCGAAGCGTCGAATCGCAAAGCCGAGGCAGAAGCGGAGACGCGGCGCGCCATTGAGGCATTGCTGCCGACGGGGGCGTGGCATCGCGCCAACGCGGATGCGCAGCAAGCCGTCCGCGCGGCGCGCCGTTTCAGCGCAGAGCGCATTTATGCGCTTGCGCTGGGATCGGTTGGCGCCGGCGAAAAGTCGGAGTCCCGAAGCGAACGGAACGAAAAATTCGCCGATGCCGAGCAGCTTTTGGGGCTTGCCATCGATACATACCTGAGCGAACTTCCGGCGTTCGACGTTTATTACAGTTATGCATATGTATTGGACGAATTGTCGGATATGGCGCTTTCGTCGTCGAAAGCGGGCAAGAAAAGCATGACGGCGCAAGAAAAGTCGGCGTTGCTGCCGCGTTTGAGAAAGGCTGCCGAAGTTTATCAAAAGCTCATCGATTGGCCCGAACCCGATGGCGAAACGTCAGAACAAATCCGCATAGCCGCCAACCGTCAGGTATTTGTATATGCGAATATTTTGGCCGCCGACGATCCATCGTGGTCGATCGAACGATCGGCCAAGACGCAGAACTTTGTCGAAGAAAAGCGCGACGGGAAGATATCGGCGAAAGAAGCGCTGACAGAATCGGAGCGTTCATTTGCGCAATCGGCCGAGCAATATGCGGCGCGGTATCCGACCGACGGCGAAACGCCTGCGTTTTTGTGGCGCGCCGCCGAAATATACCGATCGCGCAACGATTACGACCAAGCCGCGCAGCGGTTTGATCAAATCATCACGCATTTTCCCGATCACGAATATGCGGCGGTATCGGTCGGGTCGATGTTCGAGCTTTATTACAAAGCCGATCGGTTCGACAAGATCGAATATTGGGCGAAATACATGCGCGATCGGAAGAATTATAAATATTATTCGGCGCAAGAGCTCGAAGACACGGCGGCGTTTGCAATCGACAGGCAAGCGGCGGAGCTGTCGCAAAAGGGCGATGCCGACGGCGCTGCATCGGCGCTTTTGCGCATCGAATCGTCGTTTCCCGCGCGCCGCGATTTGGCGACGTCGGCGCGTCTGAAGGCGGCTTCGATCGAAGAAGCGCGCCAAGGATACCGCGCGGCGGCGGATTTGTTGCAGCCGATTGTCCGATCATCGGACACGGGCGCCGACACGAACCTTCGCGCAGCGCTTGCATCATACCGCCGCGCGGGCTATTTGTCGCAAATTGCGCGCTACGCCGAAGCGGCGCAAGGTTGGCGCGATGCGGCGGAACTATATTTCCGGGAATTGTCGGCGCAAACCGATGTTGCCGCATCCGAAACATCGCCGAAAGCGAGCCGAAAATCATCGAAAAATACATCGCCCGGAACGGCAAAAACACCGCCCGAATTATATAATTCATCCGACGCCGATTCGCTTATAAAAGCGAGTTTGTCGGTTGTTTACGGGGCTCAGACGCATAAGGGAATAGGCGACGCCGAGGGGGCTGCAGAACTCCTCGATTTATATATTCAAAACAATGGCGACGGCCGCTATGATATATGCCGGCGCGGCGCCGATATCGTTTTGTGCGCGGCCGAAAAGGATACGGCGCAAGACAACGCATCCGAAATGCAAATCGTTGCCAATCGGCTGTCGGCGGCAACGGAGCGCGCCGAATTGATGCATTCGGCGGCCGAAAAATACGATTATTTGTCGGCGAAAATAGAAGAATTGACGGCGTCGTCCGATGATGTTTCGGCACGGCATGCGCTGTTGCAAACGCTGTCTTATGCAAACGATGCCGGCAAGCGCGATGCGGCGCAGACGCTGATCGGCAAAGTCGCTGCCGGCGACGATGCCGGCGGCGGCGACAAAGCTTGGCTGGCGTATGAAAAAGGGCGTTGCGCGCAGCTGGCGTTCGAAGATGTTGCGCTCGAATTCCCGATTCGCGTTTTGCGCAAACGCATCGAAGAAAAAGCAAAAAAACGTCAAACCGCCGAAAATTATTACCGAGAAGCGATAAGTTACCGCAATGCGCGGATATCGACGGCGGCGGCGCATGCCATGGCGCAAATGGCGCTTCATTTCCGCGATGCGTTCAGGGAATTGCCGCCGCCGCGCGAACTCGAAAATGATCCCCAAGGACTCGAAGAATACACGGCATGGATAGAAGACGAACTCGTTTATCCGGCCGAAGATGCCGCGGCGTCGCTTTTGGACGTCGCCCGGCAAATCACGGTGCAGCTCGAGTCGTATACGCCGCCGGCGCTGCTTTCGGCGCAGTCGTTGGCGCAGCTCAAACCCGATGAATATCCCGTCGCAAAATCGTCGATCGAATAAATTAAGACGAAGGCAATATAATATCGAATATATATCAAGCGCCGAATATATATATATCATGCATGGCAGACTGCGATATAACGGCGGATGCCTTGCATGGCGGAAAGATATAAAACCAAACCGGGAATGCAATCACTAAGGATAAATCGGTCATGCGAACATTAAAGATATTTTCGGGATCGTCGCACCCGTCGCTTTCGGCGTCGATAGCGCAGGCGCTCGGTTTGCCGTTGTCGCGTTCGTCGATCGTTTCGTTTTCCAACGAAAACATCGTCGTTCGTCTCGAAGAGGATGTCCGCAGCTGCGATGCGTGCGTCATACAAACGGCATCGTCGCCGCTTCATGCGCATATGATGGAGCTTTTTATGTTTTGCGACACGCTGCGCGCTTATGGCGCGCGTTCGATATGCGCCGTCATTCCGTATTTTCCGTATATCCGATCCGACAAACAGGATAAGCCCGGTGTTGCGATAACGGCGCGTCTGGCGGCGAATTTGCTTGAAACATCGGGCGCGACGTCGACGCTTTTGATGGACTTGCATTCGCCGCAGGCGCAAGGATTTTTCCGCATTCCCGCTCATGTTCTCACGGCGCGCCATGTGCTCGCCGATTATCTCAAGTTGCTCGATTTGCATGATGCCGTTTTGGTGAGTCCCGATGCGGGCGAAGTCAAAGACTTGGTGCCGTATACGGAATTGCTCAATTTGCCCATGGCGGTAATCGACAAACGCCGCGTCGACGATACCGAAACGCCGCATTTGCACGGGATAGTCGGCGATGTATGCGGGAAAACGGCGATACTCATCGACGACGAAATCGCTTCGGGGGCGACGATATGCCGATCGGCCGAATTGCTCATGGCGCGCGGCGCGCGGCGCGTATGGGCGCTCTGTTCGCATCCGGTGTTTTCGGGGGCGGCGCCTGAGCGGCTGCAATCGGCGCCCATCGAGAAGATTATCGTCACCGATTCTATTCCGTTGCCCCCCGAAAAATGCCCGAATCAATTGACGGTTTTATCGGTTGCAAATGTTTTTGCCGACGCCGTCCGCGCGCAACTGTAACGACGCAAAACGGCGTCCGAGCGCCGCTGCATCGACGCAAAACGGCGTCCGAGCGCCGCTGCATCGACGCAAAACGGCGTCTGCGCGCAACTGCATCGACGCAAACCGGCGGCGCTTTGCGCGGAGTCTGCGCATGCCGGCGTGGGTTTCGCGCGGCGCGCCATAACAAAATATATCGGGCGATGTTATCGTGCGCATTGCAGTGTCATATTGCGCCGATCGGGGATTTTGCTGCCGCTATGCGTCGCATATATATCGGAATATATGATATGCGGATTGCAATGCGTGTATTATTATAATGCGATGCATTGATTTTGCTCAGGGAAAGTCTGAATAATTGAGCGATTTACAAAGCAGATAAAATGTGATACATTTCGTCATCGGGGGATTTCGCATATAGCAGACGAAGCATGGCTCATCCGTTGAGTTTTGGAGAGGCTGAATATTCCGTTGAAACAGAAAAGAGCCGCAAAGACGTCTTCCTCAGGAAGATGAATGCAGTTGTGCCATGG
>CAVGZQ010000219.1:0-5288 GCA_963633515.1 Bacteroidaceae bacterium | reverse complement strand
GGATACGATATCGCCGATACCGAATCCGACGTCTTCGACGCAGATCTTGCGCGCGCCGTGTCGGCATACCGCGATGTCCATCAGCTGTCGGACAAAAAACTCATCGATGCCGTGCTTTTCAGGAATTTGGCCGTAGGTCCGGAAAAACGGCTCGAAACGATCGATTTGGCGCTGCAAAAGTATCGGGAGCAGGCGATCGGATCGCTTTTTTATTATGTCAAAGTGAACGTGCCCGATTTTTATGCCGAGATTTGGCGCGGCAAACAACGGATTGCCCGGCATAAGATTATCGTCGGCAACAACAAGATGCAGCGCGATCCCGTCACGAAGCAGCCCGTTCCCGATCCCGAAACGCTCTATCCGATTTATCCCAACCGCACGCCGCTTCAGACGTCGAAAATCAACGAAATCATCTTCAACCCCTATTGGAATGTGCCGCCGCGCATCCGCATCGAAGAGCTCGAGCCCAAACTCGCCGAAAATCCGAATTATTACATCGAAAATAACTACGAAGAAGTGAACAAAGACAACCCGAAACTTTACTACGTGCGAGAATTGCCCAATCCGAAGAATAGTTTGGGAAAAGTAAAGTTTATGTATCCCAATCCGCACAACACGTATTTGCACGACACGCCGGCAAAAGCGGCGTTCAAGAATCCGATGCGCGCCCTGTCGCACGGTTGCATGCGCGTGCAAGATCCGCTGAAATTTGCCGAAATTCTGCTCACTTATGACGGTCAATGGGACAAGAAGAAAGTCGATGAAATACTCAACGCCGATCCGCCCGAACAAACCCCCGTCGATCTGGAACACCCGGTCGACGTCGACGTCGTCTATATCAACGCGCGCGTCGACGATTCGGGCGTTGTCGCATTTTTGAGCGATGTTTACGAATACGACGCGATACGGCTTGGCAAAATAACGCCCAAAAAGTTGCCCAAACCGAAAAACCCGCCCAAAACGCAAACCGGCGCTCCGCAATAGCCGGCGATTCCGAGCGGCCGATGCGCGCCGGGCTTCCGGAGAGCGCGCGGCGCGCCGCGCATTTTTCTTCGGAATGCCGTTTGGGAGCGACCGTTCCGGGCATCGTTTTTTATTTGATTTTTCGCCCTATCCTTCGCATAAATGCCAAGCGCGCAAGGCGGCGCGCCGGGTATGAGGTTTAAAATGATGCCGCGTTGGATAACGAAATCGATGTTGGCGTTGGCGCTTTTGTGCGCAAATGCGCATGCGGCAGAGGCTTTGCCGCGCAATTTCCGCAACGTCGACACGTTTTTTGTCGGAGCCATGCCCGACCTCGACGATCTCGACGAATTCAAAACCCTCGGCATTACGACGATCGTCAGCCTTCATCGGCTTCCGCCCGAAGTCCGAAAACGCGCCCAAAAATTGGGGCTTAAACTCTACAGCTATCCGCTGCGCACGCGTTTGCTCCGCATCGAAGAAATCATCGGCGCCATGCGTTCGGCTCCCGAGCATTCGGTCTATTTGCATTGCCTTCACGGC
Source organism: Bacteroidaceae bacterium (assembly GCA_963633515.1). GTDB lineage: Bacteria > Myxococcota_A > Bradymonadia > UBA4248 > UBA4248 > UBA4248. The sequence goes on along the minus strand of CAVGZQ010000219.1, from coordinate 3,782 downwards.
GCCGACCGGACGGGCGCCGTCACGGCCTATTGGCTTTCGACGCAACGCCATCTCGATCCGTTCAAAGCATTGGCAAGCGTCATATCGCCGTCGAATTTTCATATTCAGGGCTTTATACAGCTTGGCCGCGAATACGGCGTCTGTCTCGACGTGCAGCCGCGATGGGTCGGCGTCTATTCGGGCGCAAAAAACGGCGGTCTCGAAGGTCTAAAGATTTGCGGCGACGAATGGTACACGCGGCTGGCGCGCAATTTCCTCTCCATGACCGTCGGCGAGCCGTTCGGACGAAGAAACGACAAATTCTGGGAAAAGTACAACAAAACGCGCTAAATTCGTCGACAAGCACCGTTTTGCGCATCAAATTCAGCCTAGCGGCAGTATCGATAAGAATTATAAAAAAAAACAAACTGCGCAAAAACGGCGATTTGCGTCGTTCGTTGCATGAAACTCCGTTTTTTCCCGATGAACGCGCAAAAAAAATCCCCGACGCATCGGTCGGGGGCTTTCGATGTCAGTGACAATCTTTGTCGCTTTCCGAACAAACGAACCTTACGTGCATGTGGTCGGCATGCCCTTTGGCATGCCGCATGACGGCGCTGTAGCTTTTTTTGCCGTTGGGATATTGAATGAGCGTTTTTAGCCGCGCATCGGAATACCCTTGTTTTTTGGCATAATCGTAAAAGAGTTTTTGCAGCTCGTAATCGACGAAAATATACTGAACTTTTTGGGATTTCAGGAAGTATTCGATGACATGCCAATTTTTTTCGACATCGAGGTTTGAGGCATTCATCTTTGCGAAACCGACGAATTCTTTTTTATTGCTGTTGATATAGCTGATATCGACATCGCGTCCGGATTGGTGCGAAAGGTGAGGGGTGAGTTTTCCGCCGCGCTCGGCCGACAAGTCACCGATGGCAAAACGCGGAGATTTGGGATATTTGGCGGCATAAGACGCCATGGCGTCGATAATGAGCCCGACCGAGAGCGCCGTGCCGTAGCTTCGTTTCGGATTTCGCACGACATAGCCGGCGCCGGGCGGAAGCTGAATGCCGCCGCTCAGCGACCCGTTGTTTGCCAAACCGCGGGAAACGCCCGTTGCGCCGTCGAATTTTTTGACGCGCAAAACGATCGTCTGACCGACGCGCAATTTATCGGGATTTTTCCGCAATGCCTTGTTGTTCTTTTTGAGCTCTTCGATCGAAACGCCGGTTTTTCGCGCAATTTTGCCCAAATTATCGCCTTTTTTGACGACGTAATTCACATTTTGCGAAATGACGGGAGCGCTATTTTTTCCGCCCGACGATTCGACGGCCGACCCTTTGGGGACGCGGATGCGCAATTTCTGCCCGATTTTGATGCGGGAAGCATCGGCCAAGTTGTTCCAGCGCGCGATATCGTCGGTGCGGACTTCGTATTTGCGGGCAATTTTGTCGACGCTGTCGCCCTTCGCAACGACATAAGTAATCGTTTGTTTGGCATTCGCCGTTTGGGTTTTCTTTTTGGGCGCAGCCCATGCGTCGGCGCTGCCAAAGCACAAAAGCGCAATGAAAATCAAAAGTTGCAAACGAATGAAACAAGAGCGGTTGCGCTGTGTGCACATGATGCCTTCTCGAGAAATGCGCCTGACGCGCGCGTTCGATGCCGAATTTTTCTTTTTGCGCCCTTCCCCCGCCTCCGTCTGGCGCTTGTTGCCCGCCGTCTTATCACATTCGCGCGATTTGACACAAAAAAACGGCGTATTTTTTCAGGCTTCCCGGCCAAGCCGCCCGGCGCGCCGCCGGGCGGCTTCGATTTGCCCCGAATGCGCTCCGGCGCCGGAGCGGTTTGCGCCGTTGCGGGATGGATGCATTTTGCGTCGGGCGCGGTCGGGGCAAATCGCGTTTCGGATGAAGTTCCGGACAAAAAAAAAGCCTCGGACTCCGAGGCTTTTTTCGAGACGGCGCTTCATCGGGGTTCGGCGAACCCCGATGCGATCGGCGCATCGATTACAGACCGAGAACGTTGGCGATGGAACGGCCGATGCCGTTGGCAACGCCGTTGTTGTCGGCGCAATCTTGGGCGCCGACTTTGCGGATGTTCGTCTTAATATTGATGGCGGTGCAATCCCATTTGTCGCGGACGTTTGCGGGCAACGTGGAATCGGACGAAACCAAGCTCATGATTTGCGCTGCGGCATCGGCAGAGATCACGCCGGCGCTTGCGGCTTTGCCCTGGAGATCGGTCCAATTGCATGAACCGCTCGTTTTGACTTCGGCTTTGGAAACGGCGAGCGTGCCGCCGTTGTTCTGAGCCGTGAGATAGACGCAGCGAAGCGCCGTGTTGGGATCGGCGGCGGCTTTGTCGTTGCGCTGATATTTCACTTCGATCGTGTTGACGGCATCGGCTGCGGGAGCGGCTGCGGTCGTCGTTTCGCTCTTCTTGCTGCAGCCGAACGAACAAACAACCAATGCTGCAACGGTCAAACCAAGAAATGCTTTTTTCATGATGTTTTCCTTTACCCGGAGATGATGCGGCGCATAATGCCAAGAAACGCGCCGCGCAAAAAAAAAAAAAGAAATGCTCCGAACGAAACCCGGCGCGGATCGTTGCCGCCGGGGCGAAACAATCCGATCCCGGCATCCGCCGCGATCGCAATCGCCGACCCCGTTCAAAGCCAATCCGCGGGACGTCAGCCCGAAAAACGCGAGAGAGTTTAACAAACCCGCTCCAAAATTCAACAAACAAATCGCATAAAGATTCCTGAGAATCGGACATAACCGCCGGAAAATACAAAACGCTTGACACGCATGCCGCGCATACCTATATTTCCGCCGCCCAAGATGGGGCGATTTTTACTCTCGGCCGACGACGGTTAGGGCAATGAAGATAAACGCGAGCAGCATCGGCAACAAAAAACCGTTTTGCGTACGCGGCGAAATCGCCGCGTCGGGGCTTGCCGTCTATTTCGATGCCGACGACGGATGCGAAGCGTCGGCGCCGCTGACGTACGATGCGCGGCTGACGGCGCATGCCAAATTCATCGCGCTCGAAGCCGATATCCGCGCGGCGCTGGAACTGTCATGCCACCGTTGCGGATGCCGTTTTCGCAGAGAGTTTGATTTGCATCCCGTTCTCAGGCTCATCGAGGCTTCGAGCGTCGGCGCCGTCGACGAAATCGCGCTCGAAGAAGACGATCTCGATACCGTCACATACCAAAATGGCGTCATCGATCTCGACGGCATTTTGCTCGAATCGATTTATCTCGATGTCGACGGCAATTGCGTCTGCCGCGACGATTGCAAAGGCGTTTGCATTCAATGCGGACAAAATCTCAACAAAGGCCCGTGCGGCTGTAATAAGTGACTTTTTGAGCTTAATGCTTTGAGTCGGACTCAACATTCCATAGGAGTTTTAAAATGGCAGTACCTAAGAAACGCGTCAGCCACTCGCGCACGAAAATGCGCCGTTCCGTCAATGATCGCCTCACGGCGACGCAATGTTCGGTTTGCCCCGAATGCGGCGAACCCAAACTTCCCCATCATGCATGCATGAGCTGCGGCAAATACAAAACCGCGCAAGTCATCAAAGTCGAAGAATACAGCGCCAAGTAAGGATGCTTTTATCTTCGCAAAAGCCCTGGAGTCTTTCAGGGCTTTTTTTTTAGACCTGCCGGGCCGGCAAAACCGCAGACGGCCGAGAAACGGCGGCGCGCAGGCGCCGCATGACGGTTTTTGTTCGGAGCATGCGGCGCGCGATGCGCTGCGTGACGGGACGCGGGGCGCGCGATGCGCGCCCCGCAAGGC
>CAVGZQ010000218.1:0-5289 GCA_963633515.1 Bacteroidaceae bacterium | reverse complement strand
GCGCAGGTTCGGGGGGTATTCCGAAGCCGTGCATCCTCAAAAAAACTGCCGCAGATCGTTGTTGCAATTGCGTAAATTTTGCTAGATTCGGCGGAGCGGTTCCTTGCAAACAAGGAGATTTCATAAGGAGGATGTATGAAAGGAAGATCGAAAGTTTTGTCGGCGCTGGCTGTTTCGACGGTATTTTTGGCGATGTCGGGGTGCAGCGGCGAGGAGTCGGAGAGTTGCGTCGTGAGCAGCGACTGCGGCGATACGAGTGTTTACCGATGCGACGTTTCTTCGGGAAAATGTGTCGAGATTTCGCCCAAACACTGCTCGGACAAAGCGAAAAACGACGACGAAACCGACGTCGATTGCGGAGGATCGTGCGGGGCATGTTCGGAAGGAAAGACTTGCGCCAAAAATAGCGACTGCTCGACCGGGGCGTGCGATGAAAAAACGCTTAAATGCGTCAAAAAAACGTGTACGGAAAATGCCGATTGCAAAGCCATGACCGACGGCACGTGTTATTTGGCCGACGATAATGCGGGTTATTGCGTGTCGTGCAGCAACGGTCAGCGCGACGGCGACGAAACCGACATCGATTGCGGCGGATCGTGCTCGGCAAAGTGCATCAACGGAAAAGCGTGTCTGTCGGCTTCCGATTGCGTCAACGGGACTTGCGAAAGCAACGTTTGCGCGGGCGAAGCGCCGATTGCCGGCGATATCGATAAGATGCTCATCAACGAGGCAATGGCGCAACCCAACACCAAAGCAACATTCGATCTTCAATCGTCGGGCGCGCAATGCGATTTCATCGAAATCGTCAACAAGAGCGACAAAGCACAAACGCTCGACGGCATCACGCTCCATATCATGCGCGTCGAAGGGGGCAAGAGCGACGATTCGATGGCGCATGCGCTGACGGGCACGTTGCCGGCAAAAGGCGCATTGGTCGTTTTAAACAAAGGCTGTTCGCTAACGGCGCCCGAAGGCGTCGGCATCAATCAGCATGCCAAAGACAATTTCCTCGTCGCAAGCCCTGCCGAATACGATTTGTGGCTGAGCGACGCATCGGGCAAAGAGGGCACAAAAGTTCATGCAACGAACGGCGGAAGCGGTGTTTCGATGAACCGGGCAACCGATCGCGACGATGCCGCAGAACTCGTCAAACACAACACGATATCGATCTACAGCAATTCCCCGGGGTATTGCGCCAACGGCGGCATGTTTATCGACAATTGCGTCGTAGCCGACACTTGTTCGAACAACAAACACGACGGCGACGAAACCGATATCGATTGCGGCGGGAAGCTTTGCCCGAAATGCGAAATTGCCGGCAATTGTCTTGATAATTCCGATTGCAAATCGGGATTGTGCAGCGAAGGCAAATGCGCCGTCAAAACGTGCGCCAAAGATGCCGATTGCGACCCCGGTTATGAATGCAATGCCGACACGCAGCAATGCGTTGCACAGCCGACGTGCAGCGACGGCATCAAAAACCAAGACGAAACCGACGTCGACTGCGGCGGCGCAACATGCGGTGCCTGCGCCGCAGGAAAAACATGCGCCGTCAACCGCGATTGCGTCAATTTGGATTGCGTTTCGGGCGCATGTTCCGACAAGGTGTTTGACAAAGCGACGATTAACGACGTTTTTATCAACGAAGTGATGGGGTCGCCCAAATCCCAAACGAAATTTGAGCTCCAAGCCGAAACCGATCAGTGCGAATTCGTCGAAATCGTCAATAAAACCGACAAACAGCTCGATTTGAGCGGTCTTTCGCTCGTCGGATACAGAGATGACGCCGAACCTGCATCGATCAATGTTTCGCTTTCGGCGAATATCCCAGCCAAAGGCGTTTTCGTCGTCGGCGAAAATGACATTCCCATGCCGTCCGACGGCGTTTTTGCGCGAGCGACGCTCGGGATTGCGAATGCCGCGCTCTATACGTTTGCCATTTCCGACGGCGAGAACGAATCTGCCCGCGTCACACGCGCTGCCCTCGGTACCCCCAACGGCAAATCGCAGAATCGCAATCCCGACAATTCCGATGCCGATCCTACGCTCGTTTTGCATGATAAAGCGGGAACATCTTTTAAGAATTCCCCGGGATATTGCGCCAACGGCGGTTTGTTCAGCAATGATTGCATTACGGAGTGCGAAAACAATCAGCTCGACGACGGCGAAACCGACATCGATTGCGGCGGCGACGCATGCCCGGCCTGCGCGATAGGCAAGAACTGCGCCGCCGACGGAGATTGCGATTCGCAATATTGCGACGGCAATACGAAGAAATGCGCCGAAAAACCGTGCGGCGCCGACAATCCATGTCCGGAAGGGAAAATTTGCAACGAAACGACGCATGTTTGCGAAGATAAACCGACGTGCGACGACGGGATCAAAAACCAAGACGAAACCGACGTCGACTGCGGCGGTTCTGCATGCGGCGCTTGCCCTGTCACAAAAGCATGCAAAACGAATTCCGATTGTCTTTCGGGCGATTGCCAGAGCCAGGTGTGCACGGGCGAAGACCCGACAAAAGCCGATGTGACCAAACTATTTGTCAATGAAGTGATGGGATCGCCGAAAAATGACGCGGATTTTGAAGTGTCTGTCGGCGTCACAAAACAAGTTGAATTTGTCGAAATTCTTAATGCTAACGACAAAGCCGTCACTTTGGACGGCATTACGCTCATTTTGACAAAATGCACCAATGAAACGGAATGCCCCGATGACAATAAGACGAGAATCCCCCTGAAAGGCGTCGTCCAAAAAGACAGCTTTATCGTCGTTTCGAAAGACGTCATGCCGGGGCTTCCCGTCGGATGCCTCAGCGTGGCAGGTCTTCCCACTGCCACCGCAATCACGAATTCTTCTTATTATGAAGTGTATTTGACCGACGACGGCGACAGCGCGAAAGTCAGCCCCAAAGCCATTCGAAAGCCGAACTCCGCGACCGGAAAATCGCAGAACCGTTCAAACGAATTGCAAAAATCGATGACCGACGGCGAACGGCTCATTTTCCACGACAAAGTTACAACCCACGAGACCGAAGAGAGCGTGTGCCCGACGCTGAACCATTCTCCGGGGTATTGCGCCAACGGCGGTCTTTACAAATTCGAATGCGCGATCGACGCGCAATGCAACGCCGTCACGTACTGACGGTTGCGCGTTTTCATCGGAGCCCGTGCTTCGGGGACGTACGTTCGGCACGCCCCGAAACGCGTTCGGGCTTGCCGCCATTCAGTTGCATTAAAAAATTCGAAAAAACGAATTCTATTTTTCAGCCTGCCGGGCAGCAAACACGCATCGCCCGGCTTGTTCATGCAGGGCAATGCGCGAAGCTCATTTCGCTAAAATAAGCCCGATTGACTAAAAAAAAAGATTAATACATTTAAATATAACGTTTGGTTGATTTAAATACAGCGATTGTATATTTAAATATAATGCACGTTTAACTTAAAAATAGCCGCGAATAATCGGTCGGGAACCAGCTTTGCGCCGCAGCGCTTCGAAACACTTCGCGCATGATGGGGGGGACGGGCGCATTCCATTCGAAATCGCGACCGTGCCGCCGAAACCCCAAATGCGACGCATGAAGCAAATGCCGCATGGGCGCAAACTGCGGCGTTTCTTCGCCGTCGAGCCATGATTTATAGAATTTCTCGCCGAAAAAATAGAGCTTGTCGCCGACGATCGGCGTTCCGTTAAGGGCGAGATGGACGCGGATTTGATGCTGACGGCCCGTGTCGATTTTGACGCGCAGCCAGGCGGCGTCGCCGCAGATTTCGGCGCAACGGATATGCGTGAGCGCGTCGAGCGCGCCCGGTCCCATCGTAATGCGCGGCAGTTCGATGCCCGCAAATCCCAACGGAATGTCGATGTCGCATGTTGCCCCCGGGTAAAATTTTCCGTGCGGGTTGATGCAAACGCAATCGTATTGTTTGTCGATATCGTGCGAAAGAAATACGGCGCCCAATTCGACGGCGGCGTCGGGGGTTTTGGCAACGACCAGAACCCCCGACGTATCTTTGTCGAGCCGATGGACGACGTATGGCCGCGCGCCGAGTTGCGTTTCGATATAGCGCGTTACGGTGTTGTTATAGATGTTTGCCGTCGGATGCACGGCCATGCCGGCCGGCTTGTCGAACACCCAGAAATCGTCGGTTTCGCCGATAAGCGCGATTTCGCCGTACATTGCCGCATCGCCCGAAAGCAGTTGCGTCACAACGACGGTGTCGCCCGCCCTGACTTTCATCGACGATTTGACGTTTCGAAACGGTTCGATGCCGACAGCGCCGTTTTTGATGCATCGATTGGCTTGCGACCGCGACATGCGCCCGATGCGGATGGCCAAGAATTCGTCGAGCCGAAGACCTTCTTCGTTGATGCGGACTTCAAATTGACGTATGCGTTGAGATTCCATGATGATATGCCCAAAAGCGGGACAGAAACGGTCTGCGCCCGGGCATATGCGTTTAACGGATTCGGGTGTTTGCAATCAATCGCAATTGATGCCAAAGGAGCAGAAAATGAAACATGCAATCATCATCGGCGCAGGTCCTGCGGGCGTTTCGGCGGCACTTTACCTCGCGCGCGGCGGCGTCGCCGTCACCATGATTTATCGCGGCAAAGGCGCGCTCGAAAAAGCCGAAAAAATCGCCAATTATTACGGCTTTCCCGACGGTTTGACGGGCGAAGCGCTGTTCGATCGCGGACTTCTTCAAGCCCAAAATGTCGGTGTGCGCACCGTTTGCGACGAAGCCGTTGGGCTTGCTTGGGGCGAAAAACTTTCCGTTATGACGAAAGACAAAACGTACGAAGGCGATGTCGTCGTTTTGGCGACGGGCGCGGCGCGCGTTGCGCCGAAAATACGGGGCTTGCATGAATTCGAAGGGCGCGGCGTCAGTTATTGCGCCGTGTGCGATGCTTTTTTTTACCGAAACAAAACGGTCATTGTCGTCGGAAGCGGTGCTTATGCCTTGCACGAAGCACGCGAGTTGGCTGCGGGATCGCATTCGGTGCGCATCGTGACCATGGGCAAAGATCCCGAATTCGAATTGTGCCGTCAAGACGCGAACATCGTTGTCGATCGGCGCAAAATCGCTGCCATTTTGGGCGAAGACTCGGTTTGCGCCGTCGAGTTCGACGACGGCGCGCAGTTGCCGGCCGACGGCGTTTTTATGGCAGTCGGCATTGCCGGAAGCGCAGATTTCGCCAAAAAAGCCGGCGCCCAAACCGACGGCATCCGCATCGTCACCGACGAGAATTGCGCAACGAGTGTCCCCGGTCTCTACGCCTGCGGCG
>CAVGZQ010000217.1:0-5329 GCA_963633515.1 Bacteroidaceae bacterium | reverse complement strand
GATTATATCGATGCATTTCTTCAAGCTTTGCGGCTCAAGGGGTATTCCGATTGCACCGTTTCGTCGTATGCGGGCGATTTGGCGCAAATGGTCGATTACTTCGAAAAACAAGGTTTTGCCCGGCTCTCGGACAAAGATCTCACGCGCGTTCGCATGCGCCAATGGCTCGCCGACGATCTTTTGACGCTCAAACCGGCGTCGCGGGCGCGCAAAGTTTCGGCCGTGCGGAGTTTTATCCATTACTTATGCCGTCAGGAGATCATCGACGGCGTGCCGTTTGCCGATTTGCAATCGCCCAAAGTGCCCAAAACGCTGCGTCCGACGTATTCGGTCGATCAAATGAACGTGCTCTTGTCGATCCCGCCAAACGCCGACAAGCTCGCCATCCGCGATTTGACGGCATTTGAATTGATGTATTCGAGCGGTCTTCGCGTAAGCGAGTTGGCAAAAGCCGATATCGACGATATCGACTTTGCCGAAGCATGGATAAGGGTTGTGGGCAAGGGGAACAAACCGCGCGAAATTCCCGTCACGACGTCGGCGATCGATTTGATGAGCCGATATCTGGCCGAAGTCCGCCCGTATCTCGCCGACAAAAACGGCGCGCAAGACCCCGATGCGCTTTTGCTCAACGCCAAAGGCGGGCGGATCACGGCGCGAAGCATTCGGCGTCTTTTGCGCGACGACGAAATCGAAAAAGGGCTCAGCGGCGACGTGTCGCCGCACGGGCTGCGCCACGCCTTTGCCACGCATTTGCTCGAAGCCGGCGCCGATATGCGCGCCATCCAAGATATGCTCGGACACAGCAAACTGTCGACGACAGCGCGCTATACGCACAACCATTACGAACGGATGGTCAAAGTTTACGACAGCGCGCACCCGCGCGCGCATATATCGCATAAAACGTGCGCGCCCGAAGGTGCAAACGAATGCAATTCGCTTAATCCGATAAACGCAGAACGATCTTCGAACGATAGACGTTCGGGCGATGATTCTGCGCAAGATATGCGCAACAAAGACGCATAAATCACATATCTTGCGCAAAAAACGGCGCGTGCATGAATTTTATGCGCAAAGCGTCGCAGAATATTGCATAAAAATCGCGCCGTCGGCGCGAACGCCGCGCGTATTGCCCGGGGGCAACAGCGCGGCAGCGAAGGCGTATTGCGGGCGGCGGCGGGTACGCCGCCGATCCGCAAAAGCCGGAGCAAAAAAGCCGCCCGTATCGCATTGCGATAGGGCGGCCGGGCTTCGCATTGCGCCATGCGCAAAAGAAGCCCCGCAAAAAACATCGTTATTGCAGGGATAACTTATTTGCACGAGAGCGGCTTGACTTCGTAAATGCCGAACTCGCGTTTGAAGCCCGAAATGCGGGCGTTGACTTCGCTGAGCAAGTAGAATTCGGAGCCCGAACCCGATTGGACGGTTGCGGGGCTTCCGATGAGCGCGTAGCTGTTGGCGCTCATGTCATAGCGTGAGAAGGCGTCGCCGTCGGAGAAGCCTGCGACGGGCTGGAGATTGAGGGTGAAGTTTCCGGTGGTGCCTGCCAAGTAGGTGCGGCGGGAAAGGTCGCCCGAGAGGCGTTTTTTGGAGGTATCGGTTTCATCTTTCTTTTGGGGCGTTTCGCCCATGCCGGTGAACGTTTCGAGTTCGCTTCGGGTGATGGCAGCGGTTGCTTTGTCGGCAGAAGAGACGTAGGAGCCGCCGGCGAGAGATTCGCGGACGGATTCGACGCGCTGTACGGCGCACGTTTGTTCGGCTTGCTGTTGCGCGACGGGACCGAGCGCCAACCCGACGGCATGCGCCGCCCGCGTTGCTTGGCGATTGTAGTTAAACGCCGAGCTCATGCGGATTTCGCCTTTCATCAATTTCATCGACATGAGGGCGATGGCCGTGGCGGTAAGGATGACGAGAACGACGGTGACGAGCGCAACGCCTTTTGTTTTGATATTTCGTTTCATCGTTTGCAAGCTCCTGTGCTTCGTTCGCCGTTAATGCGCCGTCGCGGGAACGACGGAAAGATTGCCGTCCGTTTCACTGATCGTTTCGTCTTTGGGGGATTGGAAAAGCGCGACGCCTCGGGCATGCGAAAGCAAATAGATGCCGTCTCTGTCGGCGAATTGTTTATATAAAGCCGAATACTCGTTCTCCGGAGCGTTCTGAATGTTTCTCATCGAAGCCGAACGGACGGTTGCGCCGAGCCGGAACATCGCGCCTTGAAGTTCTTTGATTTTGACGTTGTTCCATTCGTTGCCTTGGAAAGGCGTGTCGGGGATGGCCATATCGGAAAACGCCATGTTGCCGACAAGCGGATAGACGTCGAAATAGACGACGCCAGAGAGCAAGACGTCGCAAGCGGCGTCGGAGACATCGAAATCGGGAGCATCGACGCGGGCGACGCATCGTTCCAGGTTGTCGCCGTTGACGCGATAGATGACGGAAATGATGGGATTAATCGTATTTTCGGCGAGCGGACGCTCGGGATCGATGCTGCAATAGTTCGACAGATTTGCGCAGTTTGTGTTTTTGAGGGCAAGCGTGTTGCCGGAATTGAGCTCCGTATTGCCGAGATCGTCGATGAGGGCGATGGCGGTGCCGCTGTCGGGCGTTGAAATTTCGATGGCGCTTGCGCCTCGGAACATGCGGCTGAAAATCGACTGAAACGTGCCGTCGTCGGATGTTTTTGTGTTCAAATCGCCCTGAAACACCTGCCCTGCGATGAGGGGGAGCGTGACGGAGCGGTCGAGGACGACGGAAGTTCCGGTGCACGAGCTGACCGTAAAATCGTCGTAATCGGAAATCGAAGCGATGATTTGAAGGGAAGAAAAATTGCCGTCTCTTCGGTGCATGAAGGCGACCTGTTTGAGCGGGCCGGAGCCGATGAAGCCGGCGCGGCATACGCTGCCGATCTGACGCACGCCTGTCGCGTTGTCGGCGACATAGCCGTAGGCGTAGCCGGCGCGGGCGATGTCGCGCTGAAGGAGCAGCTCGGCATTTCGCAAGTTCGACTCCAAGATGCGGCGGCTGTCTTCGTCGCCGAAAGACCCGGTCGTGCTCGTGAGCAACTGATATGCGGCGATGACGACGATCGATGTAATGAGCACGGTCACCAGCAATTCGATGAGCGAAAATCCGCGGCGTTTCATATCGTATTCCTCAAAGGCGGGGGAGCCGTCATAATTCGGCGGCGTGCAGCAAAGGGCAAAAAACGGCGCGCGCATCATTTCGCGGTTTCGGCTTCCGCCGTTTTTCTGAAAGCAAAGGGCAACGAGACGGAGTCGCAAAAATCGTTTATTTTGCCGTCGGAGTCTATCGCGCAATTGCCGCGGGCGTCAGGCGGCGTCCATACGACGCGAAGCGCGCCGCGCACGTAATCTTTGTAGGCGTCGTTCGAAGCGAGCGTCATATATTGGGCTCGATATGTCTTGGCGTTGCAGTCGGCATCGGCGTAGGTATGCCCTTTGGCATCGTAACATATCGCAGACGCATTATTTTGGGCAAATAATGTCCATTTCTGCCCCGAAGCATTTTTAATCGTTGCCCACGGATAAGCGGAAGGCTGATTAACTGCCTGAATTTCGAGCCTTTCGAGCAAGATTTCGGCCAAATACATGGCTTCGGTGCGTCGCTGAGAAATGTTATTTTGGTTTATCACGGCGAGCATCATGCCCAAAACGCCGATGCATCCGACGGCCAAGATGGCGCCGGCGAGCATGACTTCGATGAGCGTGAATCCGATTCGGTCGGCGCGCCGCGTTTTCGGCGCAATCGCGCGAGGATCGCCGGCGCATCGAATTTTATTCGTATGTGATGCATTATTCATGATGACCTCTCTTCGCGGAATATGCGCATCATCGTCGGGGAGTTTGGGGGTGTATCGGATTATCGGCGCAAGCGGCCGATGATTTCGGTTTCCGGCGTGCTTGCGCCTATTGTTCAACGCACGGAGATTTAAGCCAAATCCGATTCGCTACGATGACCTGAAAAACTTGCGAAACGAAAAGTTCTTAAAGAAGCCGCCGGATTTCTTTTTTTTGCCGCCGTCGGCGTCGGCATCTTCGTTTTCCCACCAAGCCTCGGGTTCGTCGGAAACGTCGAAATTGTCGAGGTATTCGGGGGGGATATCGTCGGGGAGGGTGAGTTTTCGGGGGTTGATGGCGACGTTTAAATTGATTTTCCACGCGCCGTCTTCTTGCCGCATGTAAACGGTGCGTTCGTTTCCGTCGATATTGACGGCCAATTCGGCATTTTTGATGCCTTTTTCGTCGGCGATATCGCTTCGGATGAATTTGGGGCGTCCGGCGACGGGGGTAATGCCCTCGATGAGATGTTCCCATTTTCGGTCGGTTGCGCCGTCGCTGCTTTCGACCATTTCGATCGAATCGACGGTGAAGCAGTCGCGAAATTTCATGACGTCGTCTTTGTAGGCGTATTCGACGCATTTGTTCCATGCGTCTTTTGGCATGCGTCCGTGAAATTTGACGAAATAGACGACGAGCCCGACGACGAGGAGACAGGCGGCGACGATGAGGACGCGGACGAGGCGTTTGAGGCGCGATTTCGCGCGAGCCTGCGCCTGTTTTTTGATTTGATCGGGCGTTTTGACGCCGGGCACGCGCGGCTTTGGCGGGACCCTGACGCCGCCCATTTGCGCGGCTTTTTTGATGTTCGGATTCAACTTCGCCATCGGGAAACCTCCACAAAACCCGCCGTTTTATACCGTATTTTTGGGCGGACGTCGCTTATTTTTTGACGATTTTTGCCCGAATGCCGCGTAATTTTCGACGATTTTTGCGCCGATTCGGACGGGCGCAGACATTGGCCGGCAACCGTTAGCCGGCCGCGTTTTTCTGACCGCTGAACGCTGATCACTGACTAAGCTCTAAGTTCTATGCTCTAAGTTCTAAACTGACCGCTGACCGCTGTCCGCTAACCGCTGAACGCTGATCACTGACTAAGCTCTAAGCTCTAAGCTCTAAGCTCTAAACTGACCGCTGACCGCTGACCGCTAACCGCTGATCACTGACCGCTGATCACTGACTAAGCTCTAAGCTCTAAGCTCTAAGCTCTAAACTGACCGCTGACCGCTAATTGCTAATTGCTAATTGCTAATTGCTAATTGCTAATTGCTAATTGCTAATTGCTAACCGCTGATCACTGACCGCTGATCACTGACTAAGCTCTAAGCTCTAAGCTCTAAGCTCTAAACTGACCGCTGACCGCTAACCGCTGACCGCTGACCGCTGACCGCTGACCGCTAACCGCTGATCACTGACCGCTGATCACTGACCGCTGATCACTGACTAAGCTCTAAGCTCTAAGCTCTAAG
>CAVGZQ010000216.1:0-5360 GCA_963633515.1 Bacteroidaceae bacterium | reverse complement strand
GTCTGCGACACCCTGCGAGCATACGCCGCGCTTTTTTTTTTTTTTTTTCGAAGCTTCGCATTCCGCTTTTCGTCCGGCAAAAAAAATAAAAGCGAAAGAAATAATCCTTCTTAAGATATGCGCGAATCGGTTGGCGTGCGTTTTATTTTGAAATTTCAATTTTATTTGAATTTTATTCGACATAAGTGCGTGGGATTGACTATATGCTTTGCGCTATTCGGCAATGAACTGTTTTTTTGCCCGAACGCAAAATAAGCGCCGTTTATATGAATATATGCATATTTATGTGAAAACATGCGCATGTTTGTTGCGGTTTTCGGAGCGAAACCGCGCAGCCGGCGCAATGATGGAATGTTGACGATGCCATGCATTTTTTATAAAAAGGCGGGGGCGCATGGGGCGGATGTCGGATAATGGGGGATACCGCCGCCGGCATGCAGAATATATAGCGGCGCAGCCGCGAAGCCGGCTTCGCGGCACAGTCATTCTCATAACGGAAATCGAAGGAAGAGAGTCGGAATGAACGGTAAATTTTTCAAAATCAGCATGGCGCTTTGTCTTGTTTCGTGCATGAACGCATGCGACGAAGGCGAACACAAGAATTTGGATTGCGATTCTGATACGTATCAATCGGAGTGCTTGGCGGACAATTCGTACATGTTTTGCCGCGACGGCGTTCTGACGGTGATGGAATGCGGGACGACGTATGTGTGCCGCGAGTCGGAGACAACCGGACAAGACGGAACGGTGACGAAATCGGCGGCATGCAAACCGTTTGACGATGTTGCGGCGGAATGCG
This sequence comes from Bacteroidaceae bacterium, assembly GCA_963633515.1. GTDB lineage: Bacteria > Myxococcota_A > Bradymonadia > UBA4248 > UBA4248 > UBA4248. Next base: position 4,561 of record CAVGZQ010000216.1, on the reverse strand, counting down.
CATCGAATGACGATTGCAAAGATGCGTCGAAGCCCGTTTGCAGCAACGGCACATGCGTTGCCGACAGCACGCCGGCGGCGGAATGCGCATCGAATGACGATTGCAAAGATGCGTCGAAGCCCGTTTGCAGCAACGGCACATGCGTTGCCGACAGCACGCCGGCGGCGGAATGCGCATCGAATGACGATTGCAAAGATGCGTCGAAGCCCGTTTGCAGCAACGGCACATGCGTTGCCGACAGCACGCCGGCGGCGGAATGCGCATCGAATGACGATTGCAAAGATGCGTCGAAGCCCGTTTGCAGCAACGGCACATGCGTTGCCGATCAAAGCGACAATTCGTGCGGCGAGGATTTTGTTGAACGCTGCGACGGCAATTCTGCCGTGTATTGTTCGGGCGGCAAGGTCAAGACATATGCATGCGGCGAAGACACGGTTTGTTTGGTTTCGGGGACGTCGAAAATCGCCGATTGCTATGAAAAAGACGAATCGGTTTGCACGAATATCGGAGAGAAAAGCGTTTCGTGCGAATCGATGGGTTGGTACGGCGATGTGACGTCGACGTATCAGTGCGAAGAACTGAGCGACGGAACGAAGCGTCTCGTCGGGATCGAATTCGAACAATGCGATTTCGCGTGCAATGCCGATGGAAATGCATGCGCGATTGCGACCGAAGACGGCAAAACGTGCACGACGGATGCGAAAGCGTATTGCACAACGAATGAATACGACGAATGCGCCATCTATGACGGCGAAGTGATGTGCTATGCGTCAGGCGATGTTTGCACGGACGAAAATGAAGTGTCTTATGCGTGCAATACCGATTATTGGGGCGACGATGTATCGGTGACGACATCGTGCAAACGCATGGCCGACGGCACGACGCTGGTGAACGTCGCGACGTCGGAATCGTGCGATTTGACGTGCAACGCGGCCGACGGCAAATGCGAGCCGATAACTGACAACGGCAAAACGTGCAACTATGCGGCGACGAATCTTTGCACCGCTAACGATTACGACAGCTGCGCGCTCGTCGGCGGCGAATTGACGTGTTATTATAATTCCGAAAAATGCCAGAATATCGGCGCGGAAGCAAACGTATGCGATACGTCATGGGCAACTTGGGGCATTTACAGCTCGGTGAAGAATGTTTGCACGTTGGCCGACGACGGCGCGACGAAATTGTATGTTGCCGAAGATGCGGAATATTGCGACGAAATCTGCGACACGGCGACGGGGCTTTGCGCCGCCGACGAAGCGGTCGAGGGCGAATGCTCGACGGCCATGACGGCGACCTGCGAGGCATATGGCTACAAAGGATGCGCGCTTGTCGGCGGCTCGGAGATGTGCCATGACGGAACATGCACGCAGAAAGATGACGTTAAAAATACGTGCGATGAATATCAAGACAGCTATTATGCAATTACGTTGACATGCGTGGAAGCCGACAACGGAAATCTCGTTTTGAGCTACGACGAAGAAGAGTGCGCGAACGGCTGCAATGAAGACAATACGGAGTGCAAGAAATTGGTCGATGACGAAGGATCGGAATGCGATGAAGAAGGGTTTGTCGAACGCTGCGACGGAAATACCGTCGTTTACTGCTATGATGAAGTTGTGACGGCGTTTTCGTGCGACGGTACGACGGATGACGGGGAAACGGCGGCGTGTTATGTATCTTCGGGCGCCAATTATTCCGATTGCTATGCGGATTCGGATTTGGAATCGTATGCTTGCACGATTCCGTCGACAAAGACGGTTTGTGACGATTCGGGTTATTATGGGCATGATGCGCTTTTGACTTATTCGTGCGCCAAATTTGAGACGGCAGACGGTACGAAGACAGCGAACTTGTATTATATGTCGGACGGCGTGTATTGCGTGAATGACGAAGAAACGGCGTATACGGTTTGCAATGCGGATAAAACGGCGTGTTCGGATGTTTTGGAAGACGATGCCGAATAACCGCAGCGATAAGTCGCTTCATGTCGGTTAAACGAAAAGCCGCAGATTTTTCTGCGGCTTTTTCGATTTTATTCGGAGCAAACTTTGTTTGGGAAAAGCAATTAGCAATTAGCAATCAGCAATCAGCAATCAGCAATCAGCAATCAGCAATTAGCAATCAGCAATCAGCAATTAGCAATTAGCAATTAGCGGTCAGCGGTTAGCGGTTAGCGGTCAGCGGTCAGTTTAGAGCTTAGAGCTTAGAGCTTAGAGCTTAGGGCTTAGCAATCAGCAATTAGCGGTTAGCGGTCAGTTTAGAGCTTAGAGCTTAGAGCTTAGAGCCTAGAGCTTAGAGCTTAGCGCTTAGAGCTTAGAGCTCATGGCTCAGAGCTCAGAGATTTGATCCGTCAATAGTTTGGCGGTGTTATGCGATCGATTTTTGGACGAAATGAAAGGGATTTTGTTCGGATCCGGCCGCCCAATCGATGGTTTGCGTGGGGAAGGCGAAGCCCGATCCTGCGGCTTCGACGATTCGCATGATTTCGAACATGAAATTTTGTTTGTCGGCCAGATGTTCGGCTTTAGACGTGCGATTTGTGTAGGCAATGCACGTGACGTCGAGACTCGACGCGCCGAACCCGCTGAAGGCGACATAGAACGACGGCGCGTAGATATCGGGGTGTTTTGCCAAGTGTTCTTTGATGTTGCAGATAATCGTTTCGAGCTGAGGCTGCGTCGTCGAATAGAGGACGCCGAAGCTGCAATCCATTTTTCGGCATTTTCTGCGTTCGAAGTTGTCGATGTACGTATTGGTGAGCATTTGATTGGGCATCATGATGACGGAGTTTTCGGCGGTCCGTATAATCGTGGTGCGCAGGCGTATTTCTTCGACGGTGCCTTCGACGCCGTTAAGCGAGATCCAGTCGCCGATATCGAACGGATGGTCGAAGAAGACGACGAGAGAACCGAAAAAGTTTGCGAGCGTATCTTTTGCGGCCAAGGCGATGGCGGCGCTTCCGATGCCGAGTCCTGCGACGAGCGACGTAATCGAAAAGCCCAAGTTTTGAAGCACGAGCAGCAGCCCGATGGCGACGAGCAACACTTTGACAATGCCCGAAATGAGCGGCACGATCATGTCGTCGACTTTGCTTTCGGTTTTTGCGGCGCGCTTGACGAAATAATCGGAGAACTCGCGCGTGAGCAGCAATAAGTACCAAATCACGCACCAAATGACGATGGCGCGCATGATGACGAAGATATGATTGAAGATATCGATGCCCCACGGCGGCGTATCGATAATGACGAGCCCCAAGCCGCAGCCGATAGTCATGAAAAAGACGTGCAGGGGCTTTCGAAGCGACCCGAACAAGATTTGATGCTTTCGCATGCGGTCGCCTTCGAGGGCTTTGGGCGTTTTGGTGAGAAAATGCTGAATGACGTGATCGAGGGCGACGGCGCAAACGACGCACAGCAAGATAATGCCGATGTCGCCTATCGAAACATCGGCGAAACTCAGGCCGAGAAAGGCGCGGATTGGGTCAGACATATCGGGTTTAAACTCCTTCAAAAGCAAAAAAAAAAGACTAATCGACGTTTCCGAGCCAAGCGTCGAGAACGGGCAGCTGTATCCGGTACCATTGCCGCATCGTTTTTTCGACGGAATAGCTTCGGGGTTTGCCGCTTTCGGATTTGAGTTTGTAGATGCAAAGATAGAGTATTTCGCGGGCGCGATTTCGGTCGGTCATGGCTTCGGAGGCGTCGGCGAGCCTGCGCGCGATGTCGGCTTTTTGGGCGTCGTCGGCTTTTTGTGCGCTTCGCGCGAGCGTTCGGACGACGGCGGAGAGGGCTTGTTCGGTTTGCGCGATGTATGTTTTGAGCGCATCGTCGAGATTTTTGCACATCGTCGGTTCGCGTTCGACGGCGTTGAAACTGTCGCGGATTTTGGGCGGCAAATTGGCCGCCGCGAAGTTGAATTTGTCGGGGTTTAAGCCGTTTCGGATGTCTTCGGCGCGCCGGTCGCGGCAGTATTTTTCGAAAGCGGGGAGATGTTTTTCCATTTCGGCGGCTTGAGCGTCGAATCGGATGACGATGCCGTAGAGCCCGCTTTGAAGGCGGATCCAAGTTTTGAGCGCCGATTGGACATCGCGCGCGCCGGTTGCGTCTTCGCCGGGATGCGCATCGCGATCGGGGATCGTCCAAATTGCGGGCGCGCCGCCTGTGTCTTGGGCAAAAGCTCCGCCGGCGGACAAAAAAAGCGCCGCTCCGGCGGAGAGCGCCCGGGCGATGCGCAAGCCGGCGCGAATTGCGGCGCGCATCATTGACGAAATCGGAGACAGTTTCGGGAAAGTCATGGTCTGAACGGGGGTGTGGGGGCAGAGCCCCTGACGAGGGGGGCGCGGCGTATGCGATTTGGCGCGGACATCGTCTTTGTTTCGTCGGCAGGATGCGCGATTGCGCGGCGCGCCGCGCTCCGTCGGCAGTTTTTTTGAGCGCCAAAGCCATAGCCGCGAGGGGGGACGGGCAGATTATCATTGCAAATGCATAAAAATGCAGGAAGACCGCTTAAAACCAGCGTATGATGATTTTGCGAACGTCTCACACAGGAGGTCTTATGCGGT
>CAVGZQ010000215.1:0-5387 GCA_963633515.1 Bacteroidaceae bacterium | reverse complement strand
GATTTAGCAAATACCTTGAGAAAAATGTGTCAACTTTTTTTGTACAGGATCAAACCAAATTTGACATTTTCAATTGTTATTGTTCATATCAGCCGCATTAAGCCCGCAATATTCAAACAATCGCCGAATAATCGTTTGGCAAATGACGAGCAGAACGCACCGCGCATCGATATATCGCAGTTCAATGCCGATATCCGCATTTTCCGGTCAATCCGCCATATTCGGCGATCAAATATAATAACCGATTCATATAATAACCGATTCAGCGCATATCCTTCGGCGATGGACGGAAGATCATTGCAAATCGAATGCGAAGCATCGGATTCGACAAAAAAAGCGCGGCGTATGCTCGCAGCCTCCCGCGCGAACATAGCCGCGCCGGCCGCGCGTATGCTCGCAAGATGGCTCGCAGAGCCATCGAGAACATAGCGCGGCAAGCCTGCCGTATTGAGCCGAAGGCGAAATAGGCAGGCCGCGAAGGCGTATTGCGGCCGGCGGGCCGCCGCCGACCGCAAAAGCCGAAGCCTTATGCCTTAGCTTCGCATCGCCGTTATTTGAGCCAGGCGAGCGTGACGCCGTCGCCGCCTTCGTAATATTGCCCCGGACGCATTGCGGCGACGAGGGGGGACCTTGCGAGAAATTGGCGGATGCACGATTTGAGGACGCCGGTGCCGTGCCCGTGGATGATGTAACACATCGCTTGTTCGCGGATTTGCATCGACTGAAGGAAGAATTCCGTCTTTTCGAGCGCGTCGTCGCTTGTCATGCCGCGCAGATCGAGCGTGTTTTCGGAGATTTGCGCCATGATCGGGCGCTGCGTCGTTTCGTCGATGAGCGGCGCGGGCGACAGTTGGGCGCCGGTGATGGCGGCTTCGCCGAATTTGGCGTTTTTAATCCGACGGCGGCGGTCAGGTTCGGATGTTTGAGGCTGCGCGACGGGCGCGCCCAAGTCGCGGATTGACGCATGAACTTGCAGAATGCCCAACTGAAGCGTGACATGCGTGCCGGAACGGGCAAGAATTGTTGCGTTTTTTCGGTATTGACGGATTTGAACCGTTTTTCCGACGGCTATTTCGCGTTCGGGAAGCGGCGTGAACGGGGGAGCGGAAAGACCGGCGATTTCGTTTTGGCTGTTTCTGAGCGCTTCGCCCAAAGCCGCGGTTTCTTGAGCGATTTCTTCTTGCGTCTCATTATGCGCATAAAATTCGCGACTAAATGTCTTTTTTCGAAGTTTATTTATTCGCGCTTTGATTTTCTGAATATTTTGAGAAATCGTTTCGACATCATGTCCGAGGGCATCGGCAACTTTTGCGCGCATTTTCTCGCGCAATTCTTCGATTTCTTTTTTTTGCGCCTTGAGATCGTTTTGGGTTTGTTCGACGACGGCGCGGGCATCTTCGAGTTTAATGCGTTGCTGTTCGATTTCTGCGATGGCGCGTTCGAGGCAGCACGTCGCTTTTTCGCCGTAAATATCGCGAGCATTGGCGATGATATCGTCGGGCAATCCGTGGCGGGCGGCGATTTCGAAAGCAGCCGATGTGCCGGGGTGACCGTTTTGCAATTGATACGTCGGTTTCATGCGCTCCATGTCGAAGCTGACGCTTGCCGACGCAACCCACGATGATTCGAGCGCAAAGGCTTTGACGTTTTCGAAGTGCGTCGTGACGAATGATGTTGCGCCGATTTTGCGCAAATGTTCGATGAGACTCAGGACGAGGGGCGAGGCATGTTCGGGATCGGTGCCGCTGAACGGCTCGTCGAGGAGCCAGAGCGAATGATTGCCGGCGCGTCCGAGCGCTTTTGCGATGCTTTGGACGTGCGCCGAGAATGTCGAAATGTTTTGCGCAATCGACTGATCGTCGCCGATATCGGCAAAAACGGTTTCGAAAATCGGAAAACACGACGACGCGCCGGCGCAAATGGGAATGCCCGCTTTGAGCATGAGGGCAAAAAGTCCGACGGTTTTGAGATTGACCGTTTTGCCGCCGGCGTTGGCGCCGCTTATGACGAGTGTCTGCGCGGGGTTTAAGAGCATGATATCGTTTGCGACGAGGCATTGATCGGGGTCGTTTGCTTTTCGCAAAGCGAGCAGCGGATGGCGGGCGCGATAGAGTTCGATTTCGCCGGAGCCGAGGGCGGGGATATGGCAATTGCAGACAACGGCGAATCGGGCGATGGCCTGCGCGGCATCGATATAATAAGCCCGGCGCGCGTTATCGAGCATATTTTGCCGCAGCGCGCCGACGCGTTGGGTCAAGTTTTGGAGGATTTTCAGCTCTTCGGCTTCGACGGCAAAATCGGTCATGCGCAACGCATTGTTGAGCTCGACGAGTTCGGCCGGCTCGATAAACACGGTCTGTCCCGACGCGCTCGTTGCGTGAACGATTCCGGCGAATTTGCTTCGTTGCGAAGCTATGACAGGCAAAACATATCGGCCTTCGCGAAGCGTATAGTACTTGTCGCGGACGAGATCCCGGATCTCGGCATCGCCCAATTTGGCTTCGATTCGCGTTCGCAAGCTTTCGGACAGCCGCCGCGACCGCTCGCGCAGAACCGCCAACTCGGGCGATGCGCCGTCGACGAGTTTGCCTTCGGCGTCGAACGACGCCGCAATTTTGCGCTCGATATCGCGGTTTATGACGATATCTTGGGCATAATCCCACAAAAGCCCGGCTTCTTCTCTGCGCACCTCATAGAACCGCCGCGCGGCGCAAAACACCGACATATTGCGGGCAACCCGGAGCAATTCTTCGCCCGAGAGCGCGACGCCGCGCTCGGCGCGAAGCAAAATATCGCCGATATCTTCGATGCAAACCGCCGCAGGCGTGTCGCCCGCATCGATAAGCCCGACGATTTGTTCGATTTCGGCCAATCGCCGCGCGATGATTTCTTCGTCGCAAAGCAGCGGCATATTCCGGATTAACGCCCGCGTCGCCGTGCTTTGGGCATTTTGCGCGATTGCGTCCAAGAGCTGCGGCCAATCCAAATTGGCATACGGCGCGGCAGCGGGGACGCCGTCTTCGGGCTGCGGCGGTCGGGCATCATCGACGAAACGCGACAAAAGGGCTTCGGGATTGACCGAGGCAATATCGTGACAAGTTATCATAAAACGTCGGTTCCAAAATAAGTTTGGGCGCCTTGGGGCGCCCTGTTCGGTATCTCTTTGAAATGGGAAAGAAAAAACGCGCCGTGCGATCGGTTTCGCGCCCGCGTCGGTTTCATGCTGCGCAAGCCGGCATGCATGCGCGATCCGGCCGCCGAACCTCGGCTGCCGGGTTCGCCCTGACGCCGAACGCAAACCGGATGCATTCAAAATTCGGATAAACTCGCGCGTATAACCAAAAAATTTGCATTCGCATTTATTTTTTCAAATATTATTCGCCTCTGCAAGAACGGTTTCATGCGTCCGACGTCATCGGCTGCGCGTTGGCGGCGAACTCAGGCATCCGATGTTGAAATGCAAACAATTTTGCATTGCGCATACAATCCGAACGAAATTCGCATCGCGCAATAAAAATCCGAATGAATTTGATTTTATGCCGTCAGCATCGGCATGCAAAGCATTCGGACGTTGCGCAACCGAAGATTTCGCCGCCGATCCGAACCCGAATGCGCGATGCCTATCCGCCGCCGCAGGGGGGGGGCAACGCGTCCGAAGCGCGCGGCAAGGACGCGCCGCAAATATGTTTTTAATACGTCCATTTGACGCAGCTGACATCGTCGATTTGGATGTGGTCTTTGTCTTGCGACGTGCTTCCGACGTAGAACACGAGTCTCAAATCTTTGCCTTCGCGGATCGAGAACGGAATGCGCGTCCATTCTTCGGAATCGATTTGCGTGAATTCCGTTTTGGGCATATCGCCCAAGGAGCTGAAGGAGTGAATGCGCACGCTGCCTTTGCCGCGCACGAAATACGAACAATCGTACCCCGTTCCGCCCGACGACGGCACGTCGAACCCTTCGGAGCTGAAACGCTTGGATTGTTTTTCTTTTGCGTAGATGAGCTGGAGCGCTTTCGATCCGCCGTGAACGGCTGCCGTATATTCTTTGACGTTGTTTGCATCGAATTCTGTCACGAGGTGCGTCGGATAAATCGCGTATTCGGTCGCGAACCAATCGACGGGCAGCCGGTATACCGTTGCCATGTCGGAGTCCGAGAATTTGACGTCTTCCCATTCTTCGAACCCGCCGTTGGGAACGATATTGAGGTTCTTTTCGCCGACTTTTGCATCGATTGCGACGCAAGCATGGGTCGTGTAATCGCAAATCGGCATCGATTTATCCGCGCAGTCGGACGATTTGAAGCATTTTCCGGCGTTCAATTCGCAACTGCCGCTTTGCGCGTTGCACGATTGCCAATCGTATTTGCAAACGACCGCGTCGCCGTTGTCTTTTGTGCAGCGATCGCCCGCAACGCACGTATTGGCCGCACTATCGCCTTGTGCTGCGAACAGGCATTTTTGCCCCGTTTCGCAATCTTCGTGTTTGAGACATTTGCCCGCGATATGTTCGCACAGATGCGTCACCGTGTTGCACGCCGAAATTGCGGTGTTGCACGAATCTTTAAATTCGTCTTCTTTGGCCGTTTTTTCCATCGTGCAGAAGCCGTCGCGCGCCACGCATTTGCCGATATAATTTCCATTGTCATCTTTGAGATTTGAGCTCACCGAGCAGATTTCCCATTCTTCGCATTCGACGTTATCGCAAATATTGCCCTCGGGAACGCAAACCAAGTTATCGATCGTGATATCGGCTTCGGCGGTTTCTCCGGTTTTTTTGTCGAAACCGAGCAATATTTGGATATAGGGCGTTTCGGCGGCATTGGCAGAAATCGAAAATTCATGCGATTTGAAGGTGTCGGTATCGTAGAGATCGACTTTTTTGACAACGCTGTCTTTATCGGCCGGATTGCCGTCGGCATCGAGCTTTCGGAAGCCCAAATTGAGATTGCCGTAGCCGAACGCATCGATCGAGCATTTGTATTTGGCATTGCCGCCCGCAAACGTTTGCTGCGCGACGGAGATTTGATACGATTCGAGGCGATCGATTTTTTCGCTGCTGTTTGTCAGCCGCACCGCCGATTGGCAATGCGACGATTCGTTGCTCTTTTGGACTTTGCCGCCCATGGCGTAGGAATTGCTGTCCAGCGTCCAACCGTCGGGCATGCTTCCCGTCCAATCTTCGAAGCTGCCGTTGATGACGATGTTCCCTTCGGTTTCTTCGCACGCCGAAGCGCAGCGATGCGTCGACATGTTGCACGTCCCTTCGCACGCGCAGCTTTCCGTGCCGCTGCCGTCGCAAAAACCGTCATAACATTGAACTTTTCCGGTAACCGAACAAAACTGGTAAGATTTGTCCCACGTTTTGTCTTTGCACAAACCATTTTC
>CAVGZQ010000214.1:0-5390 GCA_963633515.1 Bacteroidaceae bacterium | reverse complement strand
GTTCGAAGCGTCGCTCGGGCGAAACGATCTGTCCCAAACCGATCGGCAAAAAGTTCTCTTCTTGCTCGGTCTTATCGCCTCGGAAGATCCGCAAAAAGCCGGCAATGCCGCCTCAATGTTCAAATCGGCAAGCGCCATCGATGCGCCGCTCAAACGCGCGGCGGTCGATTACGGCATCCGCGCAGGTTATCTTTCGTCGCGTTGGCAAGATATCGCCGATCTGACCGAATCGGGTCAAAACAGCGACACGCGCCGCACGTATCGCGCCATCGCGCTTACGAATTTGGGAAAATACGACGCAGCAATCGAACAATTCGAATCGATTTCAGCTTATCCAAAGAATCTTCGCCTTTCGGCGCTCGACGCCAAAGCAAGAGCCCAAGCCGAAACATCCTTGCTGAAAGAATCGCTCGAAACGTATCGCCGCATTTACGAAATCGATCCGAAATCGGAACAGGGCCAATTGGCGCAAGATGCGATCATGGCTCAGCGCGGCAAGTGGCCCAAGGGGTTTGTGTTTCCGCGCGCCGAACAAAAAACCGACAAATCGAAATCGGAGCGCGAAATTGCGCAAGCGCATTTCGACGCCCACCGGTCGGAAAAAGCGATCGCCGCCTACTCGAAATTGCTCAAAGCCGACAAAGCCCGCCGCGATTCGGCGCGCGTTTGCGACGACCTCTATGCCATTGCGCGAAGCCATGTCAAACTGCGCGCGCATTCCAAATCGCTGCCCTTCTTCGGCGAAGCGATTTCGGCTTGCCAAAATACCGATCAACACGTCAAAGCGCTCTATTCGGCCGGGAAAGCGGCATGGAATGCCGGCGAATCGGAAAAAGCGCTCAAATGGTATCAAGATCTCATCGATGCCTATCCGACGCATTCTTATGCCGACGACGCCTATCACTACCAAGCCCAAATCTTGAGCGGCATGAATCGCGGCGACGAAGCGCGCGCAAAACTTCAGGCCCAAATCGAAAAGTATCCCGACGGCGATATGGCAAAAGACGCTTATTGGCTTTTGCTTTCGGATTTGTACGACCGCGCGATGTGGAAAGAGGCCATCGGATTTGTCGCAAAAAATATCGCGCATGCCGGGGAATCGGATTTCTATACGCAAGGCAGACTTTCTTATTTTCAGGCGCGCGCTTTCGAACATGTCGGAAATCCGACGGCAGCGCTGCAAAATTACTTGACAATCCTCGACGAATACCCATTGTCGTACTATGCCATGCTTTCGCTCGGGCGGCTCGAGGTCATCGATAAGGCGCAGGCCAAAACATGGCTCGAAACATATCGCCCGCAAACGTACCGCCCCGAACAAGTCTTCGATTATTGTTTTTCGTCGATCGGGCGCGAAGACGCATTTTTGGCCGCGCGCACGCTCATGGGCATAGGGCTTGGCGACGAAGCGCTGACCGAGCTCAATGCGCTTTTGGACAATGCCGACCCGCATGCAAACTTCGAAGCCAAATTGGCGCGCGCCATGATTTTGCAAAAGCTCGGACGGCACAGCGAAAGCGCGCGTCTTGCGGCCGGGCTTTTGCAGCCGGCGCAAGACTTCGTCCGGCAAGCATACGCGCCGTGGCTCTTGGCTTATCCGAAACCGTGGGAATCGGCCGTCGCGCGTCATGCAAATAACGACCGACGGCTCTATTACACGGCATACGCCATCATGCGCGAAGAAAGCTACTACAATCCCAACGCCGAATCGTGGGCAAATGCGCGCGGATTGATGCAGCTCATGCTCCCGACCGCCCAATCGAGCGCCGGCGACGCCGGACTCCCCAAGCCGTCGGCGCGCGACTTGTTCAACCCCGAAATCAACATCCCCATCGGCATGGCATATATCGCCAAACTCTATAAAATTCTCATTCCGCACCCGATGTTTGTTTTGCCCGGCTACAACGCTGGGCAAGGAAATGTCGGAAAATGGATAAAGCGTTTTGCCGATCAAGACGTCGATGTTTACGTCGAAAAAATCCCGTTCAAAGAAGCCCGGCATTACGCCAAACGCGTCGGCATGACGATGTGGCGTTATCGATGGCTCTACGACGATGCGATGCCCGACATTTTCGATCCGGCGCAGACCGTTTCTGAGCTGGCCGCGCAAACTTCGAATAACTGATTTGCATGCAACCTATCATGCGCACGCGCCCGGCTCCGGGCGAACTTGCACGGAGCCGATATTTGAAAACATCCGCCGCGCCCGGCCGACGGATATCCGATCGTTTCGCCGCCGGCGCAAAGATTCGCCGCCGATTGCGTTTAATCGGTGCGCTCTGCATATCATTCACTTCATGCGCGATATTTGCGCAGTCCATTCGCATTCATTTAACAAAGGGGGTTCTATGTTATCGTTCGAGAGTCTCATCAAAACGCCGTACGAAAAAATGCTCGTTGCATGTCTCGTTTCGCGCGATGATGCCGATATCCCGAAAATCGCGGCAATCTGCCGTCAATGCCAAGATCGCAGGCTTTTTGATTTTGCGCAAGAGCACGAGTGCGGCGGGATCGTTGCGTCGCGCTTGGAAGAGCTCGGCCAAACGACGCCCGAATGGCGTTCGGTTGCGGACGATTGGAAATATCGCCTCACCCTCCGTTTTGAAGCCCTCGAAGCGCTCGCGCTTGCGCTGAACGCCGAGAATATACCGATGGCCGCGCTGAAAAATACCGGCATTGCGCGCGCGATTTATCCGCATTACGAAGAATGCCCGATGGGCGATTTCGATGTTCTCGTTCGCAAAAAGGACTTCGAACGCGCGCATGAAATCGTGATGGCGCAAGGGTTTGAGCTCGATTTCCGGGCGCAGGAAACGATCGAAGAAAAAGGCGTCAAAGCCGGTCTTTTGAGCGGCGGCACCGAATACAAAAAAGACTTGGGCGACGATACGCTCTGGCTCGAACTCCAATGGCGGCCGATTGCCGGCCGTTGGATTGCCCCCGAAGACGAACCGAATGCCGAAGACCTCATCGGCACGTCACTCTCCCTGCCCGACTCGAAGATTCTCTTGCTGCAGCCCGAACTCAACTTGCTCCAGGTTTGCCTGCATACGGCCAAGCACTCCTATGTCCGCGCCCCGGGGCTGCGACTTCATACCGACGTCGATCGCATCGTCAGAGCTTATCCCGCGCTCGATTGGGACTCGTTTTTGGCGCGCGTCCGCGCCATCCGCGTCAAAACTGCCGTCTATTTCTCGCTTAAAATCCCCTATGATTTGTTCAAAACGCCCATTCCCGAACGCGTGCTCAAATCATTGCGTCCGCCAGAGCCGCAAGCGCGCGCCATTTTCCGTTTTATCGCCCATGCCGGGCTTTTCCGTCCGCATGCCCGAAAATTTTCCCGCGCGCAGTATTTGGCGTTCTGCGCTCTGCTCTTCGACACGCCCGCCGCATGCCTGCGTTCGGCTTTTCCGTCCCCCCGATACATGCGCGATCGCTACGGCGTTTCGAATGCGGCGCTCCCGCTGACCTACGCAAAACGCTTCGCAAACCTCATCTTTAAACGCGTAAAAACGTAGCTCTGCTCCGATAGAGCTCCGACCGTTTGATGCCGATGATCTGAGGCTTCGGCTATTGCGGCGTCGGCCGGGGCCGACGCCGCAATACGCCTTCGCTGCCGCGCTTTTGCTGGGCAATGCGCGCGGCTTGCCTGCCTATTTGCGGGCGCAAATACGGCAGGCTTGCGCGGCTATGTTCTCGGCGCCCGTTCCGGGCGCCCTGCGAGCATACGCCGCGCGTTCCGCCTTTCGGCGGCACCAATCGCAATCGGCGGCCAAAAGGCAAGAAAAACCGTCCCAATTCCGAGCTTCGCAAACGATGCAACACAAAAATGTTTCCGATGCGCTTTTTTTTTTGTTTTAGCCAATCAACAATGCGATAATAAAGAAGCAAGTGCAAAGGTTGCGTGAAAAAACTCTTATATGGGAGGAAATCTTATGGCATCGGGAACAGCGACGGTAAAAGCGAGTGTCGGTTTAAACGTGCGCAAAGGCCCCGGGACGGGCTATGCGAAGATCGGCTGTCTTTCAAACGGAACGCGCGTCAACTATTCGGGCGAGCAAAACGGATGGCTCAAGATTAGCTACAGCGGCAAAGCCGGCTACATTTCGAAGCAGTACACCAGCGTGTCGGGCGGTCAGACGTCGGGCGGCGGCGGATCGGCAGGAACGGTTCGCGTTTCGGCAAGCGTCGGGCTCAACGTGCGCAAAGGACCGGGCACGGGCTATGCAAAAATCGGCTGCTTGGCCAACAACGAAGTCGTGAGCTATAGCAGCGATCAAAACGGATGGCTTCAAATTTCGTACAAAGGTCAGAAAGGTTACATTTCCAAACAATACACGACGGCGGCGAATGCGTCGTCGGGCGGGAGTTCGAGCGCGAGCGCATCGAAATATGCGACCGTCACATGTTCCGCGCTTAACGTGCGAAAGGGCGCAGGAACGGGCTATGCGCGCATCGGTTCGCTTTCGTACGGTCAGAAAGTCGCCGTCTATTCCGAAAGCAGCGGTTGGCTTCAAATCGGCTACGGCAGCGGCCGCGGATGGATTTCGAAGCAATACACGAACTTGGGCGGCGGTTCGGGCAGCGGCGGTTCGGGCGGCGGCGCAACAAAAGGCAGCGCCAATGCCCAAAAAGTCGTCAATTGGGCAAACAATCACGTCGGCGCTTGCTACAAGAAAAACGGCATGACGTATTGCCAAGGCTATGTCGCCGACTGCGTGCAATATGGTTTGGGACGCAGTTACGGACGCGCCGGATCGGCCGAGGCTGCGCGTCAGCGCTGGCAAGTCAGCACGAGCTCATCCAATATTCCTTTGGGCGCCGCGGTCTATCTCTACTCTTACACGACAAACGGCCGCAAATACGGTCACGTCGGCATTCACGTCGGCGGCAACATGATTTGCCACGTGACCGGGAACGTCGTCAAACAAAGTCTGTCGCAAATTAACAGCTCCGGATGGTGCAAGTTCCGTTCGTGGGGTTGGGAAGGCGGCATTTCGCTTCAATAATCGCCCTGTCGGGCAGTTTCCCCCAAAAAAGCCGGCGCAAAGCGCCGGCTTTTTTTGCGGCCGGCTCAAATCTGCGCCCCGGCCGGGGGCGCAAAAAAGCCGCGCGCATGCGCGCAAGCAAAGCTTGCAGCCGCACAGCGCGGCCGCGAAGGCGTATTGCCCCCGCAGGGCAATAGCCGGAGCCGACGCCGCATTTGCGCAAGCAAAAAGGCGGCGAAAAAAAAGCGAAGGCGTATTGCCCGCAGGGCGATAGCCGGAGCCGACGCCGCATTTGCGCAAGCAAAAAGGCGGCGAAAAAAAAGCGAAGGCGTATTGCCCGCAGGGCGATAGCCGGAGCCGACGCCGCATTTGCGCAAGCAAAAAGGCGGCGAAAAAAAAGCG
>CAVGZQ010000213.1:0-5438 GCA_963633515.1 Bacteroidaceae bacterium | reverse complement strand
GAAACGGACAAGACAAAGACAACAACGCCGGAAACGGACAAGACAAAGACAACAATGCCGGAAACGAACAAAACAACCATAACGCAGAAACCGATCAGGACGGCAACGGCGACGATAAAAACGAAAGCTGTTCGGCAACCTTACATCGCCCGGCTTCAAACGGTTTGGGAACTTTCCTGTTGCTTTTGTTCTTCGGCTTCGCCTTGAATCGAAATCGCAAACCGAAGATAATGTAACGATCATTTGCCAATGCCGCGCAAAATGCGGCAATATATTATTTTAACGCAATCAATCATCATCGGCTTGATTATATCTTTAAATTCTTTAAGGTGTTCGGGCGTTATCGGGCGGGATCGCGGTGCATCATTCCGCCCCGAAATGCCGCCGGAGAACTGTGTATATCATCAGCCGCGCAATGCGTCTGACTTTGGAGGGAGAAGAAATATGAAAAAGCAAACTTTCTTTCGCCGCGCGCTCTGTTTGGCCGCCGCCGGCTTAACGGCGGGCAGTTTGTGTTCGGCATGCGACAACATATACGGCGACACCTCGTTAATCGATATTTACGGCAACAAAGACGGCACGCTCAATTGGGTCGGAGAAATCGTCGAAGACGGCGGTTCGAAACGCGGCAGCGGCAATGTCGTGCGCATCATCGAAATCGACGGATCGAAACGAACGACGTTTACATGCGCCGAATCGCCCAATGTTCCTTTGACCGGCGATAATCCGCAGTGCCGACAGACCAAAAAAGAAGTTTGCGATTTCGGCGAAGCGTCGGCAATCATAACCGGCGATTGCCCCGGCGAAACCGTCGAAGACACCGATTTGTCGAAAAGAGAATCGCTCTACAAAGCATCGTTTACAAACCGCGCTTGCCCCGTCGGATACGAAATCCGCAAAGCCAAAGACAGCGACGACGGCGGATATTATGAATGCATTTCGGTTAAATGCAGCGGCGTCGCGACATCGGTTTTGTCAGATGGTTTAAACTGCGGCGGCTGCAAGGTCACATGCAAAGATAACGGAAATTGCGTTTACGGCGTTTGCGAAAAAACATCTCCTTGCGAAGATGATAATCAAACCGTATGCAACAACGCATGCATCGTCATCGGCGAAAACAACGTCGGCGCTTGCAACGAAAACAACAAAGCGAACCCGTTCAAATGCGCGCAGGGCTATGCGCATCTCGACAGCGATTTGACTAACGGCTGCGAAACAAAGCTTTCCGACGTTCACGTCGCTCAAACAGAACTCGATGAAAATGGAGCTATCATTTCGATAACGTGCGAAAACGGATATGGCAATTTAGACGAAAAATTAAACAACGGCTGCGAAACAAAGCTCTCCGACGTTCACGTCGAAAAGGTTAACAAAACCGAGACCGGCGCCGTGTCGTTCGAATGCGCGAAGGGCTACGATGATTGCGATAACCTGATTTTTACGGGCTGCGAAACAAACATCGACAACAATAACGACCACTGCGGCGGATGCAACCAACCTTGCCCGATGGGAAGCAGAGACAACATGATCGCCGCCGAATGCAAAAATAGCGTTTGCAATATCTATTGCGCTGCAAATTACAAACCAAACACTTCAAATGAATGCGAATTTGATCCTTCGTTTTTCTGTTGCGGCCATGAATTCGACAATACATGCAAGAATTGCATTCGACACATCCAAGGAGCAATACAAGGAACATGCACATACGATAAAGAAAAAGGTCTTCAAGAATGCTCTGTTTCAGAAGAGACTGACTGCAATGTCGGTTACGTTTTATTAGAAATCAATGGCAAAAATGAATGCGTGCAGAGCGCTTGTCAAAATGATGAAGATTGCAAAGGAGAATCCGGAAAAAGCAGCGCAAATATATGCGACAAGTATGCCGGCAAATGCGTATGCGGAGATTTGGCTTCCCCTTGCAGCGGAATAAAACAGTTTTGCAAAGAATCTGATGAAGATGCCGTATGCATCGAATGCATAGACAATGACGATTGTCCCGCCACCGACGGCGTAAAAACTGTTATATGCGAAAAAAACGCATGTTCCATAAAAGAATGCCAAATCGGATACCACTTCAGCATCGATCAATGCGTAATCGACGATGAATCGAATTGTTATAATCAAAAGTGCTCTGAAGATTTTCCGTATTGTTCGCATGAAAAAAAAGGCTGTGTGCAATGCAAACAAAACTCGCACTGCGAATCGGATCAATTTCGCATTGCCAATGCAATCATGACGTGCAACACGGATTCAAAATGCAGTTATGCGTGTTTTGACGGCTATGCATATGATCCCGCATCGAACGCATGCCGATTGATCGACGATGCATTTTGCGAAATCGTCAATGATAAACGCATGGCTTGCAGCAATGTATTAGAATCGAGCAATGCCAAAGCGATAAAATGCAATCCGGATACCGAAAAATGCGAAGTGACGGAATGCGAAGAAGGCTATGCATATTCTAACAAAGAAAAGACGTGTATTGATGATAATGTTAAAACCCATTGCAAAAAAAACGATAACTGCGACAGCGATCAAACATGCAATTGCATTGAAAACAACAGTATTATTAAGGGTAAAGACTGCAAAAAAGATAATTATTACTGCACCTGCGGCGATGCCGAATACACCGGTTCGGCAACCTATTGCAAAAAAGGCTACACGTGCAATAAGACTGCCTATTCGACGTATTTGTGTTCCAAACAATGACAAACTAATCGCATCATCATTCTGAAATCTTTTTTTTAGGGCTTTTGGCTTTGCCAAAAGCCCTCTATTGCTCAGGGCTGTGTTTCGGAGCCCATACGGTTGCCGTTATTAACGATCGCTCAAAATATGGCTTAAAATGCGGCTAACAAAGACGGGAATTGCATAAAATGCATATAACGAAACGATATATGCATTTTAAACACCGCATTGCATATTTTATCTAACCGATGCCGTTCCATACGGCGAGCACGCTTGCTTTTTCGTCTTCGATGATTTGGGCGAGTCTTTCGTCCGAATTTCCGGCCAAAAACTCGTCGGCATCATGCATCATATCGGGCGACGGGCCGAACGAGGTGCCGTGACTGCGGCAAGACGCTGTCAAATGCGCATACGACAGCGGCGGCGTCGCGCATTTAAACCAATTTTGCTCGATATTCGACAGCGCGCCGCGCGCGCGGGCATTGTCGCCGAATGCGAGCGAAAGCTTGTATAACTCTGCCGCAAATTTATGATCGCCTTCATGGTCGTATTGGCGCGCCGTTTCGAAATAAAACCGGCGGTAATCTTCGGGCGCGCGCAAATAGCGATACGCCAACGATGCATTCAGCGCATGCATGCTGAACTCGCTTTTTTGATAATATGCCGATGCGAGATCGAGATAATGCGATGCGCAGACAGGATTCCACGCGACGGCACAACGCAATGCCGATATGCCTCGGTCGATGTCGCCGAGTTTAAGATACAATTTCCCGATAAATTGATGCCCCCGCGATACCTCAAAAGGCGTTTGATAGACGGCGTTTTCCGAATAATTTGCGCTGCTGTAGACATAAGCGTCGAACGCATCGCGAAAATCGAAAATCGTCGATTTTGAAAAGCGCCGGAACAAAACGTTAATACGGCTCATAAGCCGCGTCATGCGCTGCATGGCATCATTGAATTGACCTTGTTCTGCCGATTGTTTTGCTTTTGCCATTTCTTGCCCGGCGCGATGGGCGACGAATTCCGTCATTTCGGCAAACCGTTCCGGAACCCCGCCGTAATGATATCCCATCATGATGCCGATAACCGCTGCCTGCAAATCGTCGGGAGTTGTGCAAATTTCGCCTGCGATATCGAGATGATGTTGCAAAACCCGCATATCTTGCGCGGCATCGCCGGTAAGCATGCCATCGATCTTTTCCCAAACTTGGGCGAAGGGAAGCTTTATTCTTTGATTTCCGACATGTTCAAAATCCATCATCCCCTCCTTAAAACGTTATCGATCGGTGTTCGCCCGAAAACCCGTAAAACGTCGCCGTCGCTTCTTCGAGACGGAAAACGGCAGTATTGCCGTCGCCGGGGCTGTACATCGATTTCAAATCGGGATACGCTTCGAGCATGCGCGTTTGCGCCGCGATATCTTCGTCGTGAACGGCAGTCGCCGCAATCCGCAGCCATGTGCCTTTGTTGTCGTATGAAACGATTTCGATATTCGGATTGGCGAGGATCTGTTTGGCGACGTCTTTTTTAAGCCCCGTTTGAATATAGAGCTTGCCTTCGTAAATATTTGCCGTCCCAAACGGGCGAACGTGCGGCCGGTCGCCGTCTGCCGTCGCAATATAGTACGTCTTTTGCGCTTTCAAAAAAGCTTCGACTTCACGAATATCGTTTGTTTGCGGGATTTCGGTCTCTTCTTTGGCAGCCGATGCCGTCATGCCCGCCGCTTTGGGGCAATTGCATTCGGGAATGGGCGCCGAAACGCAGGGCGCTTGCGGCGCGCATCCCAACACGGCAAAAGACAAAACCGCCAAAACGGCAGACACTGATTTGCATTGCATGCGTCGTTCTCCATGAAACTGCGAGTCAAAACAGCATGCCCAAAATCTTTGATGTATTTGGGCGCGCCGACAACAAACCGCAGTTTATACCGCAATATCGGCGATAAATAAACTGCGGCTTTCGCAAATCCGACGCATCCCCCGCCCGCTGACGGCAATCGGGAACAGATGCAATTCATGCAAACAAAAGGTTTTGCCTGTACGAGCCTCAAGCGACGCAGCGCCTTGATCGCATGAAGCATTTTGGCGCGCCGGCAACAAACCGCAGTTCATGCCGCAATCTCGGCGATAAATAAACTGCGGCTTTCGCAAAAACGACGCATTCCCCGACCGAAGCAGGCAATCGGGAACAGATGCAATTAATGCAAATAAAAGGTTTTGCCTGTACAAGCCTCAAGCGACGCAATGCCTTCCTCGCATGATATCGTGAATAAATATTCCGAAACCCCTCCATCAGAGCACTGAAACTTTTTGGCGCATTCGAGAACGCCGTTCAATGCCGATGGGCATTTCCCCGAACCGCTGCCGCTATACGCGACATATCGGGCATAAGCATTTTTATAACAATATTTATAATCAGTAGATGAATAACATTTAACAAATGCGCACATTTCGGACGCATAGTTCTCTGCCAGCTGTTCCGGCGTAAGCTCTTCGTTTTCCTTATCGGTATCTTTGTCCGTATTCTTATCGGTATCTTTGTCCGTATTCTTATCGGTATCTTTGTCCGTATTCTTATCGGTATCTTTGTCCGTATTCTTATCGGTATCTTTGTCCGTATTCTTATCGGTATCTTTGTCCGTATTCTTATCGGTATCTTTGTCCGTATTCTTATCGGTATCTTTGTCCGTATTCTTATCGGTATCTTTGTCCGTATTCTTATCGGTATCTTTGTCCGTATTCTTATCG
>CAVGZQ010000212.1:0-5461 GCA_963633515.1 Bacteroidaceae bacterium | reverse complement strand
GGGCGCCCTATTTCGGCTTTCGCCTCAATACGGGCTTCGGGGGCGCCCTATTTCGCTGTCGCTCAATACGGGCTTCGGGGGCGCTTCGCGCCTGTCACCGCGCAATCCGATTAAAATGGCCTGCCCGCGGGCAGGCAGCGAAGGCGTATTGAGCCCCGCCCCGGGGCGAAATAGCCGGAGCCGCCGCGCGTATTGCCCCCGGGCAATAGCGCGGCCGCCGCCGCATGGCAAAGCCATAGGCGGCGAAACGCAAAAAAAACATCGTCATTTTTGACAAAACGTCGCCCCGAGCGGAATATATATATCAATATAATTGATATATACATCCGTATGTTTGCATAATTAATCCTGCAATAAAAAATTCAATAAATATCAATAAAAACCTTTAAATCATCATTCAAAATGGGTAAGCACCGTTTCCCATGTTGGCCAAAAGACCGATATGGGATGCGTTTACCCCTTGCAAGGAAGAATCATGCAATTACGCAAAGCATTGTTTTTGGCGAGTTTTTTGGCAATTACAGGGTGCGGATCCGACGAAAGCACATCGATCGACGTCACCCCGTCCGACGAAACAGAAGCTGCAATCGCGCTCGAATGCGCGCAGTGCCAGGACGGCGCGTTCCGCATCGCCGAAGGCGTTTCGGGCGGCGTCATCGTCCGGGCCGGCCTGACAAAAGCGCCGGCAGCCGACGTCGTCATTGTCGCCGAGTCGAGCGACGAAACCGAGCTGACGGTCGATCCGCCCGAGGCGACGATTACGGCAAAGAATTGGAAAACCGCCAAAGTTTCGTTTGCATTGACGGGAATCGAAGACAACATCAAAGACGGCGACCAAACGGTTCGCGTATCGTTTCGCGCAAAGTCCGACGATGCCGCCTATGCCGCGCTTGAACCCAAAACGATGAGCGGCATCGTGACAGACAGCGAAAAAACGGCGCAAATGTGCATCGTTCAATGCCGCGATCCGCAAACGCTCATCGCATGCCCCGACGGCGAAAGCGGAGCTTCGCAAGACATCGATTGCCCCTACGGATGCAAAAACGGCGCATGCGCCGAAAAATGCACCCAATCCGTTTGCGCCGATAATATGACGCTTTCGGCGTGCGACGCTAATACCGGAATTGCCCAAGAAGTGCGCTGCGATTACGGCTGCAGCGCCGGACAATGCCGGGACGAAGGCGAAACGACGATCAAAATCCGATTCATGGCCGCCAACGTCACGTCGAGCAACTATCAGACATACGACGACGGCAAAGGAATCCGCATCATTCAGGCATTCAGCCCCGACATCATCCTCATGCAGGAATTCAACTACACCGACGGCGAAAGCGCATTGGTCGAAAAAGTCTGCGGCAAAGATTGCGATTATTCGACCTCATCGCACAGCATCCCCAATGCAATCCTATCGAAATACCCGATCCTCGAAAGCGGTTATTGGGCATCAAACCTCGGATCGAGCCGAAATTGGGATTGGGCGGTGATCGATATCCCGGGCGATCGCGATCTGTTGGCCGTCAGCGTCCACTTGCACAGCGAAAACAACAGCAAAGAAATGTCGCCGCTGAAAGAAAAAATCGCCGCCAAACAAAAAGAAGGCAATTACTACGTCGTCTTGGGCGGCGATTTTAACACAAAAACGCGCAATGCCGTCCGCAGCAACTTCGGTTCAATTCTGTATGTCGGCAAAGAAAATTCGGCGGCCAAAGACGACAAGACAACGACTCCGCCGCTTGACAAGGTCTGCGACGGCGGAGAATTCCCCGTCGATCAGCAAGGGAACAGCTGCACAAGCGGCGAGCGCGACGATCCGTACGATTGGGTTCTGTTCGACAAAACGCTCGACGCATACGAAGTTCCCATCGCCGTCGGCAGCCATACGTATCCCGACGGCCATATCATCGACTCCCGCATTTATGCGCAGCTCGGCGAATTGGACGACGTCCCCCCGATAACGGAAGAAGACAGCTGGCTGTGCGTCGAGACGGCATGGTGTCCCAATAACAAAGGCACGCGCACCAACATGCAGCACCAAGCGGTGATACGCGATGTCGAACTGCCCGTAAAATAACGCCGGCGGAAAACGCAAAATCGCACCGGACGCAGCCGCCATTTTTTTGCGTTCCGCCGCAATCGGGGCGATGCGCCGGCAAAATCAGATTCCCGAATTTTTCATCATCTTTTGCGTTAATCATGGAGAAATCGCAATGAGCCGAGCTTGGATTTGCATTTTGTGCGCCTTTGCGCTGACCGTTGCATCGTCGCCGGGATGCGGCGAATCCGGCGATGATCAAAAAGGCGGCGGCGACATCGTCGTACCCGATCCCGAACCGACGCCCGATCCCGAACCGACGCCCGATCCCGATCCCGAACCGACGCCCGATCCCGATCCCGAACCGACGCCCGATCCCGAACCGACGCCCGATCCCGGCCGGTACGAAATCGTCGAGCCGGCGACGCGCGTCACGTCCGAATCGGGGACTTCGCTGCGCGCAAGCATTGCGCTCAATCGCGCGCCGAACGGCGCAATAACGATAACATTGACGAGCAGCGACGAGACCGAGGGCATCGTCGCGCCCGATACGCTGACGTTTGATGCCGATAACTGGGAAACGGCGCAATTTTTTTCGATTGCCGGACAACCCGACAACATCGCCGACGGCGATATCGCTTATACGGTGACGGGAACCGCGCAAAGCAGCGACAGCGGTTTTGCGTCGGGAACTATTTTTTCGTGGACGATTGTCAACCGCGACATCGACGAACCCGATATTCCGGACGACGGCACGCGCATCCGTCTGATGGCCGCCAACATCACGTCGCAGGGCGACGGCTACGATCCCGATGCCGGGCGCAACATATTCAAAGCCGTCAAACCCGATATCGCGATGATCCAAGAGTTTAACGTTTCGCAACAAACGTACGAAGAATTCGTCGGCGAAGTCTTCGGCGCGGATTTCTTCTGGTTCAGAGGGACAAAGACGGCGACAACGCCGACAAACGAAATCCCCAACGGCATCATCTCGCGCTATCCCATCCTCGATTCGGGCGAATGGCGGCCGAAATACCGCAAAACGACGTCGTCCGGGACATACGATTCCGACGCCTACGGCGACCGCCAATGGACTTGGGCCGTCATCGACATCCCGGGCGATCGCGATCTGCTGGCCGTCAGCGTCCATTTGCATACGTCGAACAATCGGTACGAATACGAGCCTTTGGCCGAAAAAATCGCGGCCAAGCAGCAGGAAGGCGGCTATTACGTCGTCATCGGGGGCGATTTCAATGCAAAATCGGGCGCGAATTACACAGAACTTACGACGAAAGCCGAAACTTTCCGAAGCATCTTCGAATTGAATTTGTCCAATCCGCCGGCCGACCAAAACGGCAACAGCAACACGAATGCCAAGCGCGCGGCGCGGCTCGATTGGCTTCTCTTCGGCAAGGATCTCGAGGCGCTGGCGATTCCGACCGAAATCGGATTTCATACGGGGAGCAAAGCCTACGCAAACGGGCACGTCTTCGATACGCGCGTCTATGCGAAATACTATGAAAACGGCATATCCGAAATCACCGCCGTCCCGCCTTGCGAGGCCGGCGACAGCGGCGACGATGAAATGCAACATATGGCGGTAATTCGCGATATCGCAATTCCCGACGAATAATATTTGCTTTTAAGGCGTTTCTTATTTTTAAGATTCGCCTTTTTTGCATTATTCGATATTTAAACCATTCGACAAATCGGCATATTATTTGCAAATTTATCGCTTCGCTTCGATGCCGCCGCGTTTTGAGCCTGCGATTGCGCCGGCGCCTTAAAACGCGGCGCCGAAAAAATCGAAGCGCAGGCGCAGGCGTTTTATCGCGAAGCGTCCGAGGCCGCCCCCCGTTCATGCATCGCCGGGAACGCGGTTCTATCAATAATAAAAGACAGGATTTGGGGAGATAATCGAATTTTATCGCATAAAAACGTACGTCGCACAAATGATAATCGTGTATAGGGGCGGCGTTCCGGGCGCGCAAACGTTGCGCGCCCGTCCGAACCCGCATCCAAACCGGAGGAATAAATGTTGGGGTCAAACTTTTTGTCAAAAATCATTTGCGGACTCTTTTTCTTGCTGAGCCTGTCGGGGTACTGCTTGGGCGAAGAGCTCAGCGTAACGCTGCTTGATGTCGGTCAGGCCGATTCGATTTTGGTTCAGACCGCCGGAAAACGCGTCCTCATCGACGCCGGCGAAACGGCCGCCCAAGTCCAAAACATTCTGAAGTCAAAAAATATCGCAAACCTCGACCTCATCATCGCCACGCATCCGCACGCCGACCACATCGGCGGCATGAAAAACGTCGTCGAGAATACGGCGTTCAAAGTTTTTATGGATAACGGATTTGCGCACACGTCGTCGACGTATTCAAAGCTCATGGAAGCCGTCGAAACAAAAGCGACGCGCGGCGAAGCGCGCTACATGACCGCGCGCCGGGGGCAGCGGCTCAATTTCGGTCCCGAAGCTTATTTCGAAGTTCTCTGGCCCGACGACGCCGGTTTCAAAGATACGCGAAGCGATATCAACGCAAATTCCGTCATACTCAAGCTGACGCACAAAAACGTATGCTTTGCCTTCATGGCCGATGCCGAAGCCGAAACCGAAGCAAAAGTCGCCAAAGACATCGGACCGTGTCAGGTGCTCAAAGTTTCGCATCACGGCAGTCCGCACAGCTCGACCGACGAATTCATCAACACGCTCGCGCCGAAAATCGCGCTTATCAGCACGGGGCTCGGCAACAAACACGGACATCCCGGACCTGCGACGATCGAAAAGCTCGAAAAAATCGGCGCAAAAATATACCGCACCGATCTCATGGGCGAAGTGACGGCGATATCGGACGGATCGAACGTACGCGTCATCGCCGCGCATGAGCCGCTCAAACTCGTCAAACTCAACGTCAACCGAGCCGATCTCAAGGCGCTCAAAGAGCTCCCGGGCGTGGGCGACAAAACGGCGCAGGCCATCCTCGATTACCGCGCCCAAAACGGCGATTTCAAAACCGTCGAAGACGTCTACAACGCGACGAAAGACAAAAAGCGGATCGACAAAATCATCCCCTACATCACCGTCGAAGGCGGCAGCAGCACGGGCATCGTCGAACAGCCGCCGGCCGGGGAAGCAACCGTTGCCGCCGCGCCGCAAAACAGCGGTTTTGATTTTCAGAGCGCAACCTCGCCCATCGCATCAAACATGGGCGCGGCGCCTGCTGCTCCTCCTGCCCGTCCGGCCGACGCAGGCGGCAAAATCAACATCAATGCAGCCGACGAAGGAACGCTTGCCTTCATGCCCGGCATGGACACGCGAAGAGCCAAAGCCGCCGTCGCCGATCGCGAAGCGAACGGTCCGTTCAAATCGTGCAGCGACATCGGCCGCGTCAAAGGAATCGGCAAGAAAACCGTCGAAAAACTCGTCCCCGT
>CAVGZQ010000211.1:0-5469 GCA_963633515.1 Bacteroidaceae bacterium | reverse complement strand
GCCGTATTTGCAGCCGGCGCGCGCCGGCTGCAAATACGGCAGGCCGGCGCGGCTATGTTCTCCCTGCCTGCCGCCGGGCAGGCAGGTGCGAGCATACGCCGCGCTTTTGTCATATTTCGCCGATTGTCCGATCCCATCGGCGCCCATCGGCGCCCAAGAAATGCTCCGATCCCTGATCGAAATGTCGCGATCCGGCGGCGCTTATCTCCGACTCAACGATGCAAACTGTTGTTTTTTCTGATTATTTTTAACATTTGCATCGTGGCATGATTTTTTCTGTATATGCGCCTGTCACGCCGAAAACGCCGCTGCGGCGGCGTTTTCCTGCCTCGGAGTCCATGATGCAGAAAATCGACTTTCAGCTGTTGATCGTCATACTCGTCATATTCGGCTTTGGCTGGCTCGTGCCCAACATGCTGCCGGTCTTCTGACCGCGCAGGCCGGATCGCGCCGAACATGCCTGCGGCGTTTGCGCGCGGCCGAATAGGTTGCGCCCAAGCGTTTGTTCCCGAAAAAGCAAGAGTTGCGAGACTGCCGTCAATCCGATATGATGCAACGATGTGCCGGTTTTCTTGGGCAATGCCATCTTGAGGAGGTAAAGCATGACTCGGCTGTGTAAACGATGCGGAAAGCCCGTCCATGTCGGATTTAAGTTTTGCAACGCGTGCGGCGAACCCGTAACCGACGACGCCGCCGACACGGGCGGCGTCGTGTCCCATTCTCCGCTTTTGGGCATTCGCGGGCGCGCGCTGCGCGCGCTTTCCGGCGCGCAGGCCGGGGAATTTTTCGATGCTTTTCCGGCGATTTCCATCGGACGGAACGACGCCGACATCTGCTCCGAAGACAGCACCGTTTCGCCGGCTCACGCAAGACTCGACGCGACGGAAACCGGAGTCCAAATCCGCGATACCGAATCGCTCAACGGCGTTTTTGCCCGCGCCGACGAAGAAAAAGTTCTCCTGCGCGACAACGATATCATCCGCGCCGGCGATCACTTCTTCCTCTTCGAAACGATCGCGCTCGATCGGTATAAAGAAGAGTCCGGCACAGAGTTTTATGCATCTCCGCTTCGCGGCGAAAATTTCCGGCTCGTCGAAATCATCGCCGGCGGCATTCGGGGCAGGGCTTGCGTCGCTTCCGACGGATGCATCGCCGTCGGCCGTTGCGAAGGCGATTTTACTTTCCCCGACGACGAAAAAATGAGCCCGAAACACTTTTCCGTCCGCTGGAGCCGAAGCGGCGGATTGCTTATCGATTCGTCGCGCAACGGGACTTTCGTGCAAATCCATGACGTCAAATCCCTGTCGCGAGGCGACACATTCTTTGTCGGAAACGAACTTTACGAAGTCGTCTGATTCGGAGTCGCGCGCTATGAAAAAATTCTTCTTGGCAAGTCTCTTTTGCTGTCTGCCCTTCGTGCTCACCTCGTGTTTGCTCGACGAGCTGTGCGAAAACGAAGCGCAGCAAATCCGCATAACGCCGGCATCCGGTTCGGCATTTTACATCGATAAATACGAAGCATCCCGCTCAAACGCCACCAATCTTTCGGCCGGCACCGGCCTGACGCTCGCCTGCAATACCCAAAATACCGTGCCTTGGGGCAACGTCACCTACGAAGACGCCCGAAACGCCTGTCTCGACGCCGGAAAACGGCTCTGCACCAAAGACGAATGGCTCGCCGCTTGCGGCAGCGAATACTTCCCCTACGGTTCGGCGTTCGACACCGACGCCTGCGCGACGGGGCTCCCCGAAAGCGCCTTGACCGGCGCCTACCCCAAATGCGTCTCCGCAAGCGGCGTTTTCGACATGTCGGGCAATTTGCGCGAATGGGTCGAAGGCGGCATCCTCATGGGCGGAGCGTATTCGTCGACGACGACCGAAGTCCGTTGTTCTGACGTCCGAAATCCGGGCGATGCGCTCAGCTATGCCCCGACGGCCGGCGACGGATTCCGCTGCTGTCAAGACATCAATCTTCTGTAATGCCCCAATCGCTTGAGCATGACGAATCGCAGTGACGAGAAGGCGTGCCGGTCTTGGCGCGATACGCTGTCTGTTTATTTTCAAATCCCCATTTTATGGGTATTTTTGCTCGGCATCGCAAGCGGTTTCCCGCTCCTTCTCACGGCATCGACGCTCGCGGCGCGGCTGACCGAATCGGGCGTCAATATCGCGACGATCGGGCTTTTTGCCCTCATCGGGCTGCCTTATACGCTCAAATTCCTCGTCGCTCCCGTCGTCGATTCGGTTCGCATTACCCGAAAAAAATCGCATCTCGCGCACCGAAAATCGTGGTGTTTGCTCACCCAAATTTTGCTCGTTTCGGCGCTGTGCGGCATGGCGCTGTGCGATCCCGCGCAAGATACCGCTGCGCTCGCGGTTTGCGCCCTTCTCACCGCTTGTTTTTCGGCCATGCAAGATATCGTCATCGATGCCCTGCGCATCGAAATCTTGCCGCCCGATGCCCAGGGCGCCGGCGCGGCGGCTGCGGTCGCCGGCTATCGCGCCGGCATGCTCTTGGCCGGCGCCGGCGCGCTCATTCTCGCCGTATATCTCCCTTGGAACGCCGTCTACTTCATCGCCGCCGCCGTCATGGCTTGCGCAACCGCCGTCACGCTCTCCGTTCGGCGGCTCTGCAACGATATTCCCGACGAAGACGATAATCCGGACGGCGGCACAGCAGGCGAAAATTCAAAAAACTTCAAATCTCGCCAAAAAACAAACGCAAAAACGCCCAAAGCGACGCAGAATATATCGATTTTCGCAAAACTCTGCGCTTCGATTTCAAAAGCCGTCATTGCGCCGCTCAAAGATTTTTGGACGCGGCCGGCTCCGCTCACGACGCTGTTTTTCATCGCAACGTTCAAATTGAGCGACGCCATGGCGGGCACGCTTTCCGTCCCGTTCTATCTCATGCTCGGGTTCACAAAAGTCGATATCGCCGCCGTCACAAAAGCCGTCGGCGTCGCCGCCGTTCTCGTCGGCACGTTTATCGGCGGTTTTATCGTCAAACGCCGCCCCATGTTCCAATGCCTCGTCTTGGCCGGCATTCTTCAAATCGCCTCGAACTTCGTCTTCGTATGGCTCGCTTTTGTCGGCAACAATGTCGCCGCCCTGACCGTTTGCATCCTCGCCGAAAATATCACGGGCGGCATGGGAACGGCCGCATTCGTCGCATTCATGGCGCAATTGTGCAATATTCGCTTTACGGCAACGCAATATGCATTGCTTTCGTCTTTATCGAGCATCGGTCGAACTTTTATTGCTTCGAGCGCAGGATTTCTCGTCGATTGTTTCGGCTGGGCGACGTTCTATGTCATCAGCGCAATCATGGGAATTCCCGGCATGTTTTTTCTGTTGCGCATGTATCAAAGCCGCGGCAAAACCTCGCCGCCTGCATCTTAACTAACCGCCTGCGCCTTTAAACACGACGCGAAACGCCGTTCCGCGCGGTTTTAAGTTTTCCCACGAAATCGACGCATCGTGTTCGGAAACGATTTTTTTCACGATGGAAAGCCCCAGCCCCGTCCCGTTTGCCTTGCCGACCGTGACGAACGCATCGAACAAATTCGTCGCGATTTGTTTGGGAATCCCGGGACCGTCGTCGGCGACCGTCAGACAAACGCTTCGATTGTCGGGGCATTGTTGCGTCGATATCGTCACATGTCCGCCGCGATCGATGGCCTCGAAGGCATTGCGCGCCAAATTCACGATGAGCCTGCGGATCTTATCGGCATCGCACGGAATTTTCCCCTCAAACCGTTCTTCGCAACGCAATTCAATCCGCCGCTTTTCCGCTTCTGGTTTCAATAACCCGACGGCTTCGGCAATAATGCCGCTCAAATTTGTCGGCAAAAGCAAGACCGACGATTGACCGCGCGCAAATTGCAAGATCTCGGCGCACATGTGCGTAAGCGTGTCGACTTGGCGCGCAACGACCGCCGCCGATTGCTCGCGTTTTTCGCGTTCGTCCTGACGGACCATGAAATCGACATACCCCGAAATGTTCGCCAGCGGCGTTTTCATATCGTGCAAAATCGCCGACATCATCTGCCCGATGGCCGTCAGCCGGCGCGCCTTTTCGTCGGCTTCGCGCACGATGTGGGCATGAACCGAGGGCGCAATATGCGCCGCAAAAATCGACGCCAATTTCGCGTCGGCCGGCATAAACACATCGGCGCAGCATATTTCCGATCCCAAAATCAACGCCCCGAACCGATCGTCTTCTTTGCTCAGCGGCGCAATGAGCATTGTCTGAAAACCATAGCCGAACGATGCTTCCGATTGTTTGGGCAACGTCTCGATTTCCGCGCCCGAAAGCCGCATGCATTCGCCCAGCTTTATCACGGCCGACAAAAACGTCGGCAAACGATTCAAACGGCGTTTTTCGAACGATGCGGCGCGATCATCGCTTCGGGCATTTTTGTCGGCGGCGGCGGTTACCGAAAACAGACGATATCCCGAGTCGTCTTCGATGACGGCAAGCGCGGCGCGGACATCGAAAGCTTTGGCGCAGGACCGGAGCATCAGCCGCATGAGTTCGTCCAAATCGGGCGCCGATGCCGCTTTGCGCTCCAATTCGTAGAGCATGTCGAGCTCGGCGTTGCGCCGTTTGAGCGACGCCTGCGCGGCGCGCAACGCCGCATTCTTGCCGATCATGTCCAAATAATGGCGGTGTTGCGCAAGCGTCACGCCGATTTGCGCGCAAATCGACTCGAGCATGTCTTCGTCGACATGGCTGAAATAAGCCCCGTTGCGCTTGTTAATCACCTGAATGACCCCGACCAAAGCGCCGCCGAAATCGAAAATCGGCGACGTCAGGCACGATCGCGTTTTGAACCCGTGGCGCTTGTCGAACGAATCGTCGAACAACGGCGACAGATAGGCATCTTTGACGTTGATCCGGCGCCGGGTTTGGGCGCAATGCCCCGCTATGCCCTGCCCGAATTGCACCGTTATCGTCTCGCAGCCGTCGGCGACAATCGATTTAAGGCACGGCGTTGCGTCGCCGTCTTCGGTCAAAAAAACCGACGTCCGCTCGGCGCGCATGATTTCGCTCGTCTTGTCGCCGATGAGCGATAGGACCGATCCGAGATCGTTTTTCGATCCGACGGCCGCCGATATTTGGCGGAACGCCTCGAGTTGCTCGATTGCACGCAAGCCCATATCGTCAACCAAAACTTCGTGATTTCCGGCGTGTTTCGGGTCTTCGCCAAACATCTTTTGCCTCCGATCGCTCTCAACCGTTTTCGCTTCAAAATTATCGATCATTTCGGCATTTTTCAAAATCGGAATTAAAAACGCATTTTATTTAAAAACAATTGAAAGTATGTTCAAATTTTGTCATAATGCGCGAACTGCGATCCGAAAAAAAAATTTGGATAAGCTATGTCGGGGTTCATATCCCTATTTGTCGCGGGTGGCATTCATCCGCATGCGCGCATTGGGTTATTTTTGCGCAAAGCCTAAAGA
>CAVGZQ010000210.1:0-5503 GCA_963633515.1 Bacteroidaceae bacterium | reverse complement strand
GATATTGCGCAAACAGATTCACGATATTTTCCACGCAACCGTCATAATTGATATCCGTATTGTCAAAAACTTTGCAAATTTGCCACGACGCGCACACGCCGATGGCAATTCTTCTTTCTTCCGTATCGTCGGATTTGGCCTTGCATTTTATAGAATTTTCGGCTTCTTCTTTGCAATTTTCAAGATAATACTCTTCCGTGTCGCCGCACTTAATTCGTTCCATGCAGTTGTACTCTGCCTTAAATTCAGAAAAACAATCGGGATAACCTTCTACCAAGGCAGTTTTTTCCGCCAGACATTCGGCAAAAGCGTCATCGCCGCTAAAAACGCCGCACCTTTCATAAAGCAAACAACCGTCGAGGACGAGCTCTTCTTTCTCGCTCTGGCTTACGCCGCAACCGGCAGAACACGCAGCCCAAAGCAAACTGAAAATCAAAACGCGGTTTCTCATATTCCAAAACTCCTTTGCTTTCTTAAAAAATGTGATCTTCACGCACCTCGGCGATCCGAATCAATGCCGATGCGAATCGCCTCAATATCTTTAACCGTCGAGCGCTGAGACAATCCGATCAGAATCCGCTCATGCCCAATGTGCAAAACATAACGCTTTGCATTTCGTCTTCGCAACTCAATGCGTCGAGGTCTTCGCACGCAATGCTCTCAAGGCAATTAAATTGCGCTTTAATCGCAGAAAAACAATCAGGAAACTGTTCAATCTCAAACGTGTACATTTCAACGCAATTCGAATTTACCTCGGCGTCGCCGAACGCTAAACACTTGGCATTGCGATCGCAGAATTTTTGAACAGCCGCATCGATCTCGGTTCGCTTAAGCCAAGTTCCGGTCGATTCGACATAAATATCTTTCGGTTCGTCTTCTGCGCATCCCGCTGCAATCACTCCCGCCAATCCCGCTGCAATCAGCGCAGCCAATCCCCCCGCCAACTGTTTCATATCCCAATCTCCATTCCTTCGGCATAAAGCGCAATGATAAAACCCAATCGAAGCATAAGCTTCGAAGCGGGGTGCCACATTTCAATAATCGTGCCAACTCTCGCACTGATCGCAATTGCCGTCTGTTCGGGTGCCCCGTTTCCTTATCGCTGCCTTCCGACAAAACTCCAAGATCTAAGCTCTTCGCCGACAGCGGACGGCTGACGGCTCCCGAATCCCTCACAAGATAAATAGTGTCCCTGTCAAAGCAAATGCGATCCGCATGGTTAAATATTGCGGTCATATTTTGCATGAAATCCGCAATATGAGACGTGCAGGGATTTCCAAGCTCTGCAAAGCGCCGAACGGCATTTTCCTCGATGACGGCAGCTTTATCGGCGAAACCGTCCCCGCTCTCCCGGAACAGTTTATCGACCGAAGTATTTCGCATTCCGGGAATGCTGCCAAAAACTTCCCGACCGACTTCCCGGCGGTTCCGATCCCCTTGAGAATCGTTGTGTCGGCGGCGTCGCCGCTCATTTTCAAGCTGCCGTCTGCCGTCTTTAAAGCGCCCCCCAAAAAAATGCCATTTTTTGCGGCTTTCGGCGTATCGCCGACGCAGGCATTTGCAATGGAACAGAGCGGTTGCCCGGTTGCGGGATTATTCTGCGTCGCTGCGCGCAGCATGGGGATAACCGACGATATGGCGGCGCCGAGCATGTCCAAAGAATCCATCGAAACGCTCATCGTTTTGCGATTCTCCGGCTCCGAATCTCCGGCGGCGCTCAAATCATCCATGATTTGCCGCAGTTCGCCGAGTTTTTCGCCCGCAATGGCAGACATCTTTTCTTGCAATGCACTATCATCGCGCATCCGTCATTCTCCTTAATGCCCCATCATTTCGGCAATTTCCGATCTGCTTTTCGGCAAGCCGCATGATCTTTCGCAAAACTTTATCGGCATCCGATGTTTCAAATGCCCGGCTTTGCAGAGCGCAGCTGCCGAGTTCTTGCCCGGCTCTAATAACACGAAAAGCATGGCGCTATCCCGATTAATTTTGCCCGGCAGTCGCAGCGATTTCCGGCATCCCGTCATTTCGCTTGCGGCGCAAAAAACGCTCTCAAAAATCACAATCGAAAACTTATGGCTTGATCGTTTGATTGCGGGGCTCAGAATTCATCAAAAAAGCGCCGCGCTTGCGCGCAGAGACTAAAAAAAAAATAACTTTTCTTTTTGCAGCATTTTAGCCGCATGCAAGGAAACGGCACCAATCGCGGATAAGCGGATGAATGCAATCGGCGGCGACGGAGACGCAAAAGACTCGGATGCGCAAAACACCGAAAAAAGCGCGGCAATGCGCACGCCCCTTTCCCCGCCCGCGAACACATTGCCGCGCCTGCCTGCCGCAGGCAGGCAAGCCGAGCGTATGCGCGAAACGAAGTAAGCGCACAGCGCGGCCGCGAAGGCGTATTGCCCCCCATTTTTGGGGGCAATAGCCGGAGCCGCCGCCGCATCGGGCTCGCCCCCGAAAGGCGGCGCAAATAAAAAAAAAAAAACGGCATCCGCGCGGGATGCCGGTTGAAATGCTTATATCAAAACGACAATGTATATATATATCGTTTAAATCATCGCATGATAAACATTTTCGGAAATTACGTTATTTCCAGCCGTCGAGCGGATTGGGGTAGGCATCGAGTTCGGCTTGGGTGCGGACGCGCATTTTGATGGCGCCGGCAAAACATTTTTGCGCGCAAATCGTGCAGCCGACGCAGTTTTCGGGGTGCGCGACGGGGCGATCGTTTTCCCAAACAAGACCGAAATACGAGCAACGCGTGCAATTTCCGCATTTTGTGCACAGATCCATGTCGATTTCGGGGATTCGTTTGACGGGGCTTAACGCCATGAAATCGGTCAGGCTGTCTTTGCCGCACCCGATGAGGTCGGCAACGGATGCGATGTTGCGCTGCGCCATGAAGTGCGACAAGCCTTCGGTCAATTCTTTGATGATGCCGACGCCGTATTTCATGGCGATGGTGCAGAATTGGACGTTAATGGCGCCGAGGGCCAAGAAGTTGGCGGCGTCGCGGTAATTCATCGGCCCGCCGTTGCCCGAGACGGCGACCCCGGAGTTGCGCACGGAATAGAGCGTGCTGTTTGAAATCGCGGTGACGCCGTGACCGCTCATGCCGATGAAGACGCCTTCGTCCCAAGCGTGCGGTTTGCCGTCGAGGTGTTCGCGGAACGTGAGCGACGGGAACGTATTGGCGAGCGTGACGCCGGCTTTTTTGCCGGGATAGGCGTCGAGAACTTCTTTGACGGCCTTGAGAATGACGGCAATCGACGTGACGGCGGCCGTCAATTTGAACAGTTTGGGGATTTCGGGGTCGGAAACTTCCATGACCCAACCGATAATTTTCGCCGTCAGCGCGGCATTTTGCGAGACGATGTCGCCTTCGGTGCCGTCGCCGCCCTGCGGGCAGGAAAGCGAGTATTCGATGGCCATGGCGCCGGCTTTTTCGAGCTTAAGCGTGTTGGCTTGCCAGCCGGCGCGATCGTGTTCGTCGTGCCCGGTAACCGGCCCGCCCGTCGATGCGGCGATGAGGCGATCGGGGAATTCTTCGCGCAAAATTTTAACTTCATGGCAAACGCGGTTAAGCGGATGTTCGGAGACGTTGTCGCAGTTTGCGTACGTTTCGGCGTCGAGCCGGAACATGTACCCGGCAGGAATGTGAATTTCCGCGCCGTCGAAGGCGGTTTTCATGAAGCCGCCGGCCCAGCCGGCTTTGAGCGCGCGGCGCATCTGTTCGAGACCGTCCGACGGCGGCGCCGCAGAAAGCAAAAACGGGTTGGGGAGTTTGCGCCCGAAAAAGTCGGTTTCGAGAGAAACGGGGAAACGGTCGTAACCGCCCAAAACGACGGAACTCTTGGCAGGACGGACTTTTTCGGGGATTTTTGCGTCTTTTCCCGACAGATAATCGTCGATGACGGCAGCGATATTTTTGCCGTTTGCGACGGCTTCGACGGCCGTCGACGGACCCGACCAGCCGTCGCCCGCATAGAACACGCCTTTATGTTCGGGGCTTTGCATTTCGGCGCGGTTGCCGATGGCGATGATGACGCAATCGACGTCGGCGCGCGACGCTTCGGAACCGGCGAGCGGCTTGACGTCGCGCGGGCTGAATTTATCGGCTTCGAGTTTGAGGCGAACGGTGCGGATCGACGTAATTTTCCCGCCTTCGGCGCAAATTTCCGTCACGCTCGTCCGGCCGGTCAGTTCGATGCCCGCCGCTTCGATATGGTGTTTTTCGGCCGGCGTGAGCGGGAGTTCGCTCAGCTTTTCGAGCGTCACCATTTCGGCCGATTTTGCGCCGCATTTCAGCGCCGTAAGCGCGCAGTCGACGGCAACGGCGCCGCCGCCCACGATAACCGCGTGACCCGAAAGTTTTGGCTTGGAAGCCAAAAATGCATTGCCATAGAGCGCATTTTCTTCGCCCGGGATATTGAGTTTATAGGGGCTGTGAATGCCTTGCGCGACGAGCACGGCATCGTGTTTGCTCAGCAATGAAGCGGGATCGTCGATTTGCGTCTGCGTTTTGACGTCAATTTCGAGCCCTTTGACGAGCCATTCGATATCGCTTGCGAGCACTTCTTTGGGAAGTCTGTCGTCGGGGATGAGGTTAAGCGCGCCGCCCAAACGCGCATTTCTGTCGTAGACGGTCACGTCGAATCCGCGCTGCGACAAAACCGCCGCCGCGCCCAAACCGGCAGGTCCGCCGCCGACGATGCCGACCGATTTGCCCCGCTTCGCGGCGCGCGTCACTTTGGGCATCATGCCCGTTTTCTTGGCTTTTTCGATAATATAAGCCTGAACTTTGGGGATTTCGATGGGTGAACCGTCGAACGCTTTGTGCGAACACGATGCCTGGCAATACGTATTGGGGCAAATCAGACCGCAAACGCCGCCGATCGGATTGGAAAGCAGAATTTCGGCCGCCGCGCGGCGGATATCGCAGTCCGAACCTTGGCGCGCGGCCATGATGAAATCGGCCGGCGAGCAATTGACCGGGCACCCCTTTTGGCAGGGCTTGTTTTCGCAATGCTCGCAGCTGTGCGCTTGGCATGAAAACTGAGCGTCAGAAAGGAAAATGTTCGCGTTCACGTTAACCTCTTCTCCAATGGTTATAAAAGTGACACAAGCCGCTCGCTCGGCGCGGGCGACGGCGGAAAAAACGCTCTGTTTATCGGAAATGCGCTTCCAAAATGCAAGATTTTTTCATCCAAACGATACGCAATTGCATCTCGCGTTGCAGCCCGCAACGCAGTTGCAAGTTTTGCGTCCCGACGCAACCGGTGTATGCGCAAGTGGGATATTCGGCTTACTCGGCGATTGATGCGAAAATATCACGCATGGCAATTATCATAATCATGTAATATTTGCTTTGAAATTTGCTTCAAATCTGCATAACGGTTCATGATGCGCAAACCGAGAATAGCAATATATTATCATACTCATTTCGGGAAGGTCTGAATAATCGCCCATTCCGATAGCTCGTTTTGCATAGCTCAATCAC
>CAVGZQ010000209.1:0-5579 GCA_963633515.1 Bacteroidaceae bacterium | reverse complement strand
ATAGCGCGGCAAGCCTGCCGTATTTGCCTCGGCAAATAGGCAGGCCGCGAAGGCGTATTGCGGGCGGCGGCGGCGACGCCGCCGAACCGCAAAAGCCGAAGCCCCCGACACGATCCCGGCGGTTGGCAGGGAATTTCGTCGGCAAAGCCGTGGCGTTATTTGGCATAAGAACGGGAAAGCATGCCGCGCCGACGCCGCAAATTTGGCAAACTGCCGCATCGGGTGGTATGAAAGACGGCGTTTTTTTACTGTTTTATGCGAAAGCCGATGAAAGCGATTTTTTATTTCGATTATTCCGATTACCGCTCTTACCTCATGATGCATGCTCTGGACGGGCTGAGCGATTTGGGGCTCGATATCCGGTGGCGATCCGTCGATGCGTATTCGTTGCGCGCCATGAGCGGATGCAGCGCGCCCGCAAGCGTTCCGGCAGAACGCAACTATTTGCGCCGGGAAGCCGAACGGTTTTGCCGCATGCGCGAGATTGATTTCGTTTGGCAGTCGGAGCCCATTCACAGCGGAACGGCTTTATCGGCGGGGATTTGGTTCATGACGCAAGCTCCCGAATCGTTCGAAGCTTATGCGCGCTGCGTGCTCAAGAATATATGGGGACTCGGAAATCTTCCCGATGCGGCTCTTATCCGGAGCATTTTCGAGGCCTTGGGGATGGCGCCCCATGCATTTTTCAAAAATATGAGCGAGCGCGCGTGCTTTCAATATCAAGATGCATGTTTGCAGGATGCGCTGTCGGCGGGGGTTTTCGACGTTCCGGCGCTTGTCATCGGCGATGCGTTATTTTTGCGTTACGACCAAGCCGACGCGATCCGTCTCGAAGCGATTGAACAATGGCTCAAATCTTTGCCGTGCGGCGATGTCTTGAAGATGGCCGCCGATCTTTTGTCGAAGCTTCCGCGCGACGCGTTTGCGCGGCGGTTTTCGGCAACTGCGACGGGGCAAACGCGCGGCGCGCCGAGTGTCCGACAGCCCGTTTTGCTTTCTGCCGATGCCGTTAAACTTCCCGTCGGTCAACCAAAGAATAAACCCCGTTTTGCCGTGCCTCCCATGCCCGAACAAATTGCGTGCCATGCGCGCGCGGCGCATGCGCCGAATGGGCTTTGCGACGTATTGCGGGAGGCAGAGCCCGGATGCGTTACCGTTTGCATTACGCCGAATTTAATATTGGATGAATCCGATTTAAGCAGAGTAAAATTCGAAGTTTTCGGCGAACGTA
The DNA here is from genome assembly GCA_963633515.1 of Bacteroidaceae bacterium. Lineage (GTDB taxonomy): Bacteria > Myxococcota_A > Bradymonadia > UBA4248 > UBA4248 > UBA4248. The sequence continues at coordinate 4,348 of CAVGZQ010000209.1, read as the reverse complement.
TGATTTTTGCGCACATCTGCGCGTCCCAAAGCGGCGAAGCGGCGGGCGGCGCGATTGTTTGCATTCGAATCGATGAAGCCGGACGATGCCGTGTCGGGCGATGCGGCGCCGAGGCGCCTTGGGCGCGCGAAACGTTCGGCAACGCAACGATTGTTGCGCTTTCGCCGAATGCATCGCGCGATTTGCTTTTTGCGCGCGTCGCAAATGCAGTGGGCGCTCACATCATCATGCGCTGCGCGACCGAAGCCAATGCGCCGATTGCCGAGGCATCCGCCTGCATGGCGTCAGCGTGGGTGTTCGAGTTTTCTCAATCCGGCGTCGATCTCATCGATGCTTATGCGCACCGAAAAAGACTTTCGAATAACGCCGAATTGAGTCTCGGCGAATCGCGCCGGCATAACGCCGAACCATGGTCTGCGCCCGCCCCGCGCACGCTGCTCTTGCTCGAAAAAGCCCTTGCTTTCGGCGATATCGGATCGGGCGCCGATATCGAATTGGCATGCCGCGGGCGCGATCTGACTATCGTGACCGCAAATCAAGAGAGCAATATCAGTCATGCGCGCGACTATGTTTCGGTGCGCATCGCCGAGAAGACATTCGATATTATCCCCATCGCCGGCGCTGAAATTTACACGTTCGAAACGCTTCTGTGCCGAACCGTATGCACGATAAACCGCGCCCCCAAAAAATCTTGCCCGCTTTGCGTCAATTATTGGACCGATTTGGAATACGAAATGCTCGACGTCATCCGCCCCATGCTTGCGGCCATGGCTGCGCAGCTTCGCATTCCCATGCTGCTTGCCGTTTCCAATCAGCTCGTCGAAATATGGCTTGTCACGGCCGGCGGAGCGCCCTATCGCCTTGAAAAAAACGGCGATGCGTTTCAAGCCGATGCGGCCGATCTCGCTTTGACCGACGATTTGTTGGGTCAAATACTCGCAGCGCTCGATATTTCTCCGCAAATGCTGACGCAACGCATTGCATCGTTCGATGAAGCAAAATTTTAAAATCCATTGCAAATCTCTTGCAAAATTTGCATAAGCTCGCGCAATGTCGAATATAATTTTTGCTGTGTCTGTCGGAAGGATTGCGAAGATTTTGTTGAATGACGAAGCGGAATGCATCAATCCGTTATGAACGGCTTACGAAATTTGTATAATCAGGTTTATTATCAAATATAATTCCGGTTGTGTTTTTTCGGCAGGATTTGAAGATCGTATGGTTCGATGATTCAGAATGCATCAATCCGTTATAAACGGCTTATGAAATTTGCGTAATTATGCGCAATGCCGGGTATAATGCTGTGCGCGTTTTGCGTCAGGATTTCGGATTGCATCGATAGCGCGCGGTCAATCGGCATAATTCGGCGACGGTTTTGCGCGTCGCGGCTCCAAACATCGCAAGTTCGCCGTCATTTTAAGGAGGATTTATGAATTTCTACGAATATTTGGCGCATCTTGAAGCAACCGATACGCCGTTTGCCCTTGTCACTATCGTTCACGCCGGCGAAAATTCCCCCGGCCGCACGTCGTTCAAGATGTGCGTGACCGAAGACGGCGCTGTCGTCGGGAGCGTCGGCGGCGGCGCGCTCGAATATAATGCGCGCAATTCGGCCCTGGAAATGCTGAAGTCGGGCGAGCGCACGCGCCTTGTTACGTATAAGCTCAAGGACAAAGCCGCCGGCGGCATCGGCATGGCTTGCGGTGGCGAAGCGCAGGTCTTTATCGAAACGATTTCGCCGCGGCGCCAGCTCGTCATATTCGGCGGCGGCCACATCGGCGCCGCGCTTACGCGTTATGCAAACGATGTCGGTTTCGATGTTACCGTCATCGATAATCGCCCGGAATTCGCCGATAAAGCGCGCCATCCGCAGGCATCTCGCGTTATCGTCGCCGATTACGGCGCGCTCGGCGATGTCGCGCTTCCGAAAAAAGCTTTTTTTGTCATCGTCACGCATCAGCATATCGGCGATAACGCCTGCGTAAAAGCTTTGCTCGCACGTCCCGATCTCGATCCCTGCTATATCGGGCTTATCGGCTCGGCAAAAAAACTCGCCCGCGTCTTTAACAATATGATCGAGGAAGGTTTTTCGCGATCGGCGCTCGAACAAATTCATGCGCCCATCGGACTCGATACCGGCGGACAATCGGCAAACGAAATCGCCGTCGGCATTGCCGCTCAAATCATTGCCGCCAAATACGGCAAAACACTCGCCGATTCCATGGATCAAAAAAAGCATCCGCTCTCGATCGATTTGTCGAAAGCCGATGATTCAAAGCCGCAAAAATCCCTTTTCGATCACAGCCAAATTTAAAAATCGGCGGAATTTTAAATGCATTTCGAAGGCATTATCATTGCATTCGCATCGTTTGCCATTATCGGGCTGTTTCACCCGGTCGTCATTCGTTGCGAATACTATATCGGCGCTCGGGCGTGGCCGGCATTTGCCGTTTTGGGCGCCTCGTCGCTTGTTGCGTCGGCATTTATCGAAAATCATGCGGCATCGGCGATTATGGGCGTTTTGGGGTGCGCTTTTTTTTGGTCGATTCTGGAATTGCGCGCGCAGGAAAAACGCGTTGCGCGCGGCTGGTTTCCGAAAAACCCCGACAAAAAGCGCCCCTGAATTATTTTATGCGCATTTTCCGCTGCGGCATTTCGACCCGCCGCAATCCGAATCGGAATAACATTTTCCGCCGGGGGCGTTGGCGCATACGCCGCTGCGGCATTTGCCGGAGCCGCAGTCCGAATCGGAATAACATTTGCCGCCCGCAGCCGTCGCGCATACGCCGCTGCGGCATTTAACGCCGGCGCCGCAATCCGAATCCGAATAGCACTTCCCGGCAGCCGCCGAACACTTGCCGCTGCGGCATTTGCCGGCGCCGCAATCCGAGTCGGAATAGCATTTGCCGTCGGCCGAGTTCGAACATGTGCCGCTGCGGCATTTGCCGGCGCCGCAATCTGAATCGGAGTAACATTTTCCGCCCGTAGCCGTCGCGCATTTTCCGCTGCGGCATTTTACGCCGGCGCCGCAATCCGAATCCGAATAGCATTTGCCGTCGCCTGCCGCCGCAACGCCCGAAAACGCAAAAAACGAAAACAGAACAAACAAAACCGTCATACGCCAATGTTTCATCGTTGCCTCCTTAAATCGCGCAAACAAAGCGCTTTGCTGAACAAAATCTCAGTTATTGTAGCGATGTGTCCGGCGACAGGCAAGAAAAAAGGCATGGGGCGGCGGTCAAAATTTGCATTCCGCGTCAAAATAATCCGCAAATCAAACAAAGTCGCGTTTGAGCGGTCGATTCGGCTTTATAACGCCGCCATGCGGGGGCAAAATCGCCCGATTCGGCTTTATAACGCCGTCATGCGGTTTTATAAGCCGTGCGCCGGATCCGATTCGGCTTTGCCGATCGTTTCGCCGTCCTTAACCCAAAAGCGCAAAAAGAGAACATAGCAATGAAACCGTCAGAAATCCTTCAAAATGACTGGGGCGATCTTTTGGCCGACGCCTTCCGAAGCGAATCTTACCGCCGGTTGCGCGAGTTTTTGATTGCCGAATACAGAACGCAAAAAATCTTTCCCGACATGCGCGATATTTTCAACGCGCTCAAGCTGACGCCGCATTGCGAAACGAAAGCCGTCATTTTGGGACAAGATCCGTATCACGGCCAAAATCAGGCACACGGCTTGAGCTTTTCGGTTGCGCGTCCGACGCCTCCCCCCCCGTCGCTTGTCAACATATACAAAGAGCTTCATGACGATATCGGCTGTCCCGTTCCGTCGCACGGCGATTTGACGTCTTGGGCGCGGCAAGGCGTTTTGCTCCTCAATGCCGTTCTGACCGTCCGCAGCGGATGCGCCAATTCGCATCGCGGCAAAGGTTGGGAAGCTTTCACCGATGCTGTCATCGATTGCGTCAATCGTAAAGACACGCCTGTCGTGTTCATCCTTTGGGGCAACAACGCTCAAGCCAAACGCGCCCGCATCGATAACCCCATTCACCGCATATTGTGCGCGCCTCACCCCTCTCCTTTGTCGGCTGCTCGCGGTTTTTTCGGGTCAAAACCCTTTTCGAAAACGAACGCGCATCTCATCGAATCCGGGCAAACGCCCATCGATTGGATCATTCCGGACTAGGCAATATGCTTCGGCTATTGCGGGCTTCGGCTGTTGCCCTGCGGGCAATGCGCCTTCGCTGCTTGCCTTTTTCCTTCGGCTCAATACGGCAGGCTTGTTTTTTCGATATTTTGCGCATCTGCTTCGTTGGCGTCGCCGTTCATGCGGTCGGAACGTACGTCAGTACGCCCCGACGCGCATTCAGGCTTGCCGCCTTGCATCTGCATCAAAC
>CAVGZQ010000208.1:0-5582 GCA_963633515.1 Bacteroidaceae bacterium | reverse complement strand
CTCAATTCGTCCGTCCGGAATTCGAAGCTTCGAAGCCGGACGGTCAAATGACCGACGCCGTGCTGTGTTCTGAGCTTTGAACCGATCGCTTTGCCGCAGCTGTCACGTTTCGCTTGCAGGCTCAGCATCATCGCCGCCGTCGCCGTCTTCTTGCTCATATGCCATAAAATCGTCGAGCGTCGACTGATTTTGCGCTTCGCGGATGCGGGTTTCGATCGCATTGGCGATTTGCGGGTTCTGTTTGAGGAATTCTTTCGTATTCTCGCGGCCGTTTCCGATGCGTTCGCCCTCGAACGAATACCACGACGCAGACCGCTCGACGATGTTGAACATTTCGCCCAAATCGAGCAAACCGCCTTCGCGGCTTATCCCCTGCCCGTAAATGATATCGACTTCGACTTCGCGAAACGGCGGAGCGACCTTGTTTTTGACGATTTTAATCTTCGATTTTTGACCGACGACATCGTTGCCATTTTTGATGAGCGATGCCTTTCGGACTTCCAAACGGACGGTCGAATAGAACTTCAGGGCATTGCCGCCCGACGTCGTTTCGGGGTTGCCGTACATGACGCCGACTTTCGTGCGCAGCTGGTTGATGAAGACGAGCGCGGTTTTGCCTTTGGCCGCCGATGCCGTCAGTTTGCGCAAGGCCTGGCTCATGAGACGCGCTTGCAAACCGACATGGGCATCGCCCATTTCGCCTTCCAATTCGGCTTTGGGCACGAGCGCGGCGACGGAGTCGATGACGACGATGTCGATGCCGTTGGATTTGACCAAATAATCGGCGATTTCAAGCGCCTGTTCGCCGTAATCGGGCTGAGAAACGAGCAAATTTTCGATATCGACGCCCAAGCGGCGGGCATAGCGGACGTCGAGCGCGTGTTCGGCGTCGATAAACGCCGCCACGCCGCCGGCGCGCTGGCATTCCGCAATCGCATGAAGCGCGACGGTCGTTTTGCCGCTTGCCTCGGGACCGTATATCTCGATTACGCGCCCGCGCGGCAAACCCCCGATGCCCAAGGCCAAATCCAATGCTATCGATCCGCTCGGTATCGTCGCGATCGATACTTGATCGGAGCTGCCCAAACGCATGATCGATCCTTTGCCGTATGCTTTTTCGATGCTGCTTATCGCTTCTTCGATTGCGCTATTCTTCAGAATGCTGTCTTTTGCGGCGGCCGTGTCTTTTTTTGCCTTTGCCATGGGGTGCTTCCTCCTAAAGCTTCTTGAAATCGCCTTGCGCGCTCAATCTTTGCATCAAACGCGCGATGCTGTTCATTGCATGAACGATATTTTATGTCAACGGGAGTTTTGTTTGCTCCGAATTATTCGGATTATCGGCATGTGTAACGAACAATCTCCGATAATTGTTCGTCAATTCGAAAATTGTTTGCAGTTCTGCGCAATGTTGAAATTTAATTTGTTCAGGTGTTTTTTTGATCCGAATGATCCCCGAACCTATAACTTCGTCTTATAAATTCATGCAGACGCAAAATGCGCGCAGTTCATATTTTCATGTCAAACGACGCAAACTCCCGCAATTTTGCCTGACCGTTATTTCGCGGCGCATTTTATGATGATATCGGCGGCTTGCGCAAGGAAATTATGGCGCAGCCCGCGCATGGCCTCTTTTTGCGCGGCTGCCGTCCGTCAGAAATTGTGCCGATGAAACAAAAAAAGCCCCGCTCCGAGAGCAGGGCTTTTCCGAGATCTTTTGATCTTCAGCCGACGGACCGACTATTTATGGGCAATCGGTTTGCGGGGGTTCCGGACTTGGCACTGAGCGGCTTTGATGATCGAGCGATAGACTTTGCCCGGGCTCATCGAAACGCCGGAGAGACCGATTTCGTGCAAACGGCCGATGGTGTAGACATCGCCGCCGTGTTCGCCGCAGATGAAGATTTCGAACGAAGGATCGATCGCGCGCGCATCGGAAACGAAGGTGCGAACCATCTTTTCGACGGCCGGATGGATGCTGATGAACGGATGGCGTTCGAAGAATTCTTTCTCGACGTAGAGCGGCAAGAAGCGATCGGCATCGTCGCGCGAAATCGCGAGCGTCGTTTGCGTGAGGTCGTTCGTGCCGAACGAAGCAAATCCGTAGGAAGGATTGCAATCGTCATCGTAACCCGCTTCTTTGCGCGTCAATTCCGGAACGATTTCGTCGGCCGAAATCGCGGCTGCCGGCGTTTCGACCATCGTGCCCAATGCATAGGGCACCGCAAAGCCTTGCTCTTTCTTGACCTGAGCTGCGACTTTGACGGCGATTTGGCGAATGGCGCGGACTTCGGGCGCGATGATGACGAGCGGAATTTCGATTTCGGGTTTCGGATGTTTGCCCTCTTTGATGAGTTCGGCGGCGGCATCCAAAATCGCCTTGATCTGCATTTCGGGAATTTCGGGGTTCGTGATGGCCATGCGGACGGATCGGTGTCCGAGCATCGGGTTTTCTTCTTGCTTGAGACCGCTGTTGTGGGGGAAGAATTCGTGCAGCGGAGCATCGAGCAAACGAATCGTCACGCCGTAGCCGTCCATGACTTCCATCGAGTGTTTGAAGTCGGATTTCGAGAATTCGTAAATCTTCTGAAGCGCTTCTTCGGCTTTTGCTTTGTCGTTTCCGAAGAGAACGGCTTGGATGTAGGGCAAGCGATCGCCCAAGAACATATGTTCGGTGCGGAACAAGCCGACGCCCCGGGCGCCTTTGTTGTAGGCGGGAACCGTTTCGGCGGCTTCGGCGTTTGCGCGAACGTCGAGCGATTTGATTTCTTGGCACCAATCGAGAATGGCTTGCGCCGCTTCTTCGAGTTTGGACGGAACCGTCATGGGGACTTTGCCCAAGTAAACTTCGCCCGTCGTGCCGCTGATCGTGATGAAATCGCCGCGTTTGATCGTGTGACCGTTGCAGGAGAACGTGCCGGCGGCTTTGTCGATGGTGATTTCTGAGGCGCCGACGACGGCGGGAATGCCCCATGCCGTTGCCATGATGGCGGCGTGCGAAACTTTTGTGCCGGTCGTGGTGAGAATGCCGCGGGAGGCTTTCATGCCTTTGACGTCTTCTTGGCTCGTCATGACGGTGACCAAGATGGCATCTTCTTTGTTGGCTTTGGCTTCGAGCGCTTCTTCTTGCGTGAAGCAGACTTTGCCGCATGCCGCGCCGGGCGATGCCGCCGAACCTTTGGCGATGACGGTCGCCGTTTTGCGGTCTTTGGCTTCGATTTGCGGGAAGAGAAGCTCTTCGAAACGCTCGGGATTTACTTTGCAGACGGCTTCTTCTTTCGTGAGGATGCCTTCTTTGACGAGGTTGTAGGCGATGACCGATTCGGCTTTTGCAGAACGCTTGCCGTCGCGGATTTGGAGGAAGTAGAGCGTCGGAACGCCGTTGACTTCTTCGATCGTGAACTCGGTATCTTGCATGTCGCGGCATTTGTGTTCGAGCTTTTCGCCCGTCGCTTTGAGCTCTTCGTAAATCGCATGGAAGGCGGGATCGGCGTGATCGCGCAGCGCTTCGATCGGAAGGCTGTTGCGGATGCCGGCGACGACGTCTTCGCCCTGGGCTTGGAAGAGAACCGTGCCGTCCAAAATATCGTGTTTGATGCCGGTGACTTTGTCGCGCGTGAAGTAAACGCCCGTCGCCGAACGCGGCGTGCGGTTGCCGAAGACCATTTCCTGAATGTTGACGGCCGTGCCCAAGCTGTCGGGAATGCCTTCCAATTTGCGCGTAAAGATGGCGCGTTCGTTGTTCCACGAACGGAACACGGCTTCTGCCGACGCCATGACCTGCTTTTTCGGGTCTTGCGGGAATTCGTGACCGTATTTGACGTAGATGGCTTTGTAGCGATCGATGAGTTCTTTCAAGTCGTCGGCCGTGAGATCCAAGTCGGTTTTCGCGCCTTTTTCTTTCTTGAATTCGCCGAGCGTTTCTTCGAACGGATCTTCGCCGTTTTCGTCTTTGATTTGTTCGACGACGTCGCCGTACATCTGAAGCAGGCGGCGATAGCTGTCGCGCCAGAAACGCGCTTGCTCGCCGGTTGCCAATGCTTCGACGATTTTATCGGTCAAGCCGATGTTCAGGATGGTGTCCATCATGCCGGGCATGGAGTATTTCGCGCCGGAACGGGCGGAAACGAGGAGCGGATTTTTGATGTCGCCGAACTTTTTCCCCGAAACTTTTTCCATTTCTTCGAGGCGATTCATGATTTCGTCCTGAAGCGATTGTTTCATGTGACCATGTTCGAGGTCATTGGCATGGAACGTGGGGACGTTGACGACGACCGGGCAACGGATGTCCAAAATGCAGTGCATCAAATAAAGACCGTAGCCTTTGCCGCCCAGCAATTCCTTGAGTTCGTCTTTGGAAACGCCCTCAAATTCGGGAATTTTCACGCCTTTGTGAAAGAAATAAGTGTTTTTGTACTTGGTTCTGTCAAGCATGTTGTTCACAACTCCTTTTGGTTATCAGATGACCGTTGCAGCCGGCTCACACATGAAAAATAACCGCCGCAAAGCCGGCGGCAAAATAGTGAAAAGCGCCTTTTGCGTCAAGAAATATCGCGGCTCTGACCGCGCATTGCCTGATGCTTGCGACGCCCCGCGTGCCGGGGCGCACTGCTAAACATCTTTTTTGTCTTGTCAAGGAAAACGCTCTTTTTTTTATGCCGACGAATGGGCGCGCGGGCAACGGTCAACGGTATTTGCGGTTTGAAAGCGAAGCTTCGCATTCAGACCGCCATACGCTCGGCTGAGCTCTGTGTTCGGATTGATGCCGCCATGCGCAAAATATCGAAAAAGCGCGGCGTATGCTCGCAAAGCGGCTTGCAGAGCCGCTGAGAACATAGCCGCGCTTGCGCCGCGCGTATGCTCGCAGCGCAAGCGCGAACATAGCGCGGCAAGCCTGCCGTATTGAGCCGAAGGCGAAACAGGCAGGCAGCGAAGGCGCATTTCGCGCAGCGAAATAGCCGAAGCCGCGAAGGCGCATTTCGCGCAACGAAATAGCCGAAGCCCCCGCATTTCCCGACAATATTGGCCGGAACGCGCAAATTGTTGTATGACCGTCGCCGCAAAAATGCATCGCTTTGCCGCGGGGCGCGGGCGCCGGCAGCGGAAAACGGCGCATCGGCGGTGCATGTCAACGGCGAGGATTTTTAATATGGCCAAGGCGGCAAAACAGAAAGAGGCGAAACGGAAAACCGAGACAAAACGCGGTACAAAGCGGACTGCGCAGAAAAAAGCCGAAAAATCTTCGTTTTTGCGAAGATTTTTCATCTTTTGTCTCGTTGCGGGAATTTTGGGCGTTGCCGCCGTTGCGCTGATCTTCTATTGCTATTCGCGGAGTTTGCCCGGGATTTTTTCTTACGCCGATTATCGTCCGCGCCAAATGACGCTCATTACCGACCGCAACGGTCTGCCGATTTTGGAATTGTATGACGAGCGGCGCACGGTCGTTGCGTTCGGCGATATCCCGAAGCACATGAAAGATGCCATGATTGCGGCCGAAGATGCCGATTTTTACAAGCACAAGGGGCTCGATTACGTGGGGATCGCGCGCGCCGTGCTGCTGGCAATCAAGAATGGGGGGGCGCGGC
>CAVGZQ010000207.1:0-5634 GCA_963633515.1 Bacteroidaceae bacterium | reverse complement strand
GCTGGAGGAAGCGCTCGATTTCGATATGCCGGAAGCCGAAAAAACGCCGGAAGAAGATGCAAATGCAGGCAAAGCGCAGTCATGTCAAAATGTGTTGCCGTCGGACGCAAAGCCCTCTGCGGCGGGAGTTTCTCCATCCGCGCCTCAAGACTTCGATCAAAAAGGCAATTCGAAGATGTCGGGAGGAACGTCTGTTTCGTTCGGCGAAATCGAAATATCGATGGATGAAATACAAGTCGACATCGACTCCGACGGAGGAAATTATTCTTTGAGCGAAAGCGCGCCGGCCGCCGTCAAAACGCCGTCGGGTCAGCAATCGGCCGGCGTCCGGCCGGCGGAAGGAGCGCGCAAAGAAGCGCCCGAAACGAAATCCGTCGAAGCGAAAGTCTTGGACATCGCCGATTTGCAGCGCGAAATCCGTCAATCGTCCGATGCGTCGAAAGAAACGGCAAACGCTGCGCCGGATCAAGACGACAGTCAGCTGTGGCAATTTGTTTCTCTCATTATGATGCGTCTGTTCGACGATTTGGAATTGGTCGTCGTGCAAAAAAACAGCGAAGAATGCTGCGATTTGATGAAGCAACTCAACCGTTTGGCGAATATCCTGTCGTTTGCCGGGATGCCCGAACAGCTTCCGCTGATCGCGTATATCGGGAACATGATGCCGATTTCGTATACGGAAGCGCCGATCGGAGAGCATACGCAACGCCGTTACGACGGTCTCAAGATGCGTCATTTTCTCGACAAAGCGAACGAAATTCTCAATTGCTTTGTGTATATGCTGACGTATTTCAAATCGCATGCGGCGCATTTCGACACGGGGCGATTTTCGGACGTGTTGGAGCGTCTGTACGTTGCGCTCGATGCCGCCCCCGGTCAGCCGTCCAACGATGCGCCGCTTCCCAGCATCGACGATATCAATCCGCATGAGCTGACGACGCGCACGCTGAACAAACTTGCGCGCACGTTCGAATCGCTGATATCGGAGTCGCTTCATTACTTGGAGTCGGCAATATTTTACGGCTACAGCCGTGGGTATGAAGATGCCGCCAAGAGCATCGACAATGCCGCTCAAATCGCGAAAGAATACCGTCTGAACGATTTCGAAAACGATTTGCGCGCGATATACGGCGCGACAAGCCGCGTTCGCGCGCCCGAAATGCCCGATTCGTCGGTATTTTCGCATTATTATTCGGTGTGCGATTTGCTCGAACGCCATTTTTCGAAACAAATTACCGATCGCAAATTGCGCCATTTGCGATCGCTCGTTTCGAAGTTCGACAGCCAAACCGGCGCCGACGGCGAGAAGCCATTTTGCAACCGTTGGCAGAGCTTTATGAAAGCGGCATTGCCGCATCTTGAGTTTGAATATTGCGCGTTGGACGGTTTGCGCGATCGCGTCCGCCTGCTCAAAGACCTTTCCGACGAACACGGCATCCGGTGGCTGTCGGATGTGTTTATGCATTTTGAAATGCTTTGGGATGCGTATGCGTCGTCGTGCGCCGAAGCATTTGTGTCGCTGACCGCGGAGTTGCGGGCGTTTCCGACCGAAGACATCGAAGCGCGCGACGTCGAACAGCTCAACCACGACCGCTTGCGCGTCTTGTTTGCGCGCAAACCCGATGCGCGCGCGCCGTCGCCGTTCACGATCGTCGACGATGCGCGCCGTCTGGCTGAAATACTCCTCCAGCAGCTCGAATCGCCGTCGTCGATAAGCGCGACGCGCATTTATGAACTGCTCATCGACGCGCGCCGGATCCGGTGCCATGCCGTGGAACGCTGCTGCGAAGTGCTGATATCGCTTTTGGAACGCATCCCGGCGCACGAAGCCGGGAGTCGGCTCGTCGTTTCCGACAGCGTCATCGGCGGGCTGTATTTTACGGCCGGTTTGCTCCAATCGGTTTGCGGGCGTCTTTTGCGCCGCATCGGGCAAAACCGCGACAGTGAAGCGGTGCGATCGAAATCGCTTTTCTATATTTGTCTCATGGCGCTTTATCAATCGCCTCATCAGCCGCGCGACGGCGCGACGAGCTTCATCATCAAGCAAGTCAACCATATTCTCAACGAACTTCAGCTCGTTTGGGTCAATCCGTCGACGTCGACATCGACGGAGTACTATTGCAGCCTGATTCGCCGCCTGCTTCATTTGGCGACGATGTGCAAATTGAGCGGATTGCGTCAGCAGCTCATCGTTCACCTCGACGAAGTCCCGCAGCAGGATTTCGTCAACACGGAAAATCGCATGATGCAGCGCCAATGCGGCCGCATTATCCGTCTGGTCGAAGACTCCTGCCCCCGTCTCGGATCCGATCCGTGCTCGCCGCAGGTCATAACCTTCTTCAGCAAAGGGATTGCCGCCTTCAATCAGCTGCTTTCGTCGCGCGATATGAGCGATGCCGGCGCGATTTCGGCGGAAATGTCGCGGATCGAAGCGCGCATGTCGATTTTGGGCATGACGACCGATTTCCCGCCGGCCATCGCCTTCGTCCACGAGCTTCACCATCTCTCCTATTTGCCTGCGATCCGCCGATGCGACATCGAAGATTTGCTCTTCCACTTCCTGACCGTCGCCAACAACGTTTGCCCCGAATGGATTCAGCCCAAAAATGCCGATTTGGAATTCGTTCGGACGTCGGTATCGATTCCGATGATGTCGTTTCAGGATATCGCCGAATCCGTCGAAGTCGTTTATCATTCGATCGAAGGACGCGCGAATGAAGATCCGATGGCATGGGAACATGCGACGATGCTGCGTCAGAACATCGGCATGCTCGTCGGATACTTGCCCGGTTTGCTTCAAAACGTCATAAAAAATGCCCAAAATCGGTGCCGTTACCTCAAGAAAAACATCTATATCGATCTCGAAACGAACGGCTATCCGTCGGCAAACGACATATCGCCCGAGTCGGTGCCGCAAATGATCGTCGCGGCATGCGGCACGATCGTCGAAAAATTGCTCGAGGTCATCATCGATTGCGCCTTCTTTTCGACCGACAGCAACAGCCGCATCGACGTCGTTTTGCAGCCGTTTGCCAGCGAAGTGTCGGTATCGATTTTCCACAACGGGAAGCTGTTTACGAAGAAAGAAATCGTCGAACGCTTGGGCAAAGCCAACATCGTGCCCGCGCCGGACGACAATCTTTTCGATCTCTTGGTCAGCACGCGCCGGCTCGTCGTCAGCTATCCGCCCGTCAATCAAATCGCTTATGTTTTGCCGATTTTGCGCCAGTTTAACGGCGCGCTCGAAATCTCCGACGACGCCGACGGCAATACGCGATTCTATCTGCGGTTTAAGATTTAGTCCCGCATATCGCCTCTTCGCGCATCAATCCGATCGGGCGAAGCGCCGATTTGTCTGCGGTTCAAGGTTCGGTCTTGCATTTTTGCCGCGCTCTTGAGCCTTCCATCACGAAACGAAACCATGTCAGAAAAGCCGATCATAGAACTCACTCATTTATGCAAAACTTTTTACGTCGGGTTTCGCCGCCGCCGCGTCGATGCCGTGCGCGATTTGTCGCTTCGCGTCGGGCGCGGCGAAATATTCGGTCTCATCGGACCTAACGGCGCCGGAAAAACGACGACGATCAAAATGCTGACCGGTCTCATCCGTCCGACAAGCGGCGAGATGCAGCTCATGGGGTATAACGGTTTCGACCGCCGCTGCAGCCGGAAGCTCGGGTATTTGCCCGAAATCAGCTACTATTACGAGAGCTTGACCGCGTATGAAATTCTCGATTTTTATGCAAAGCTGTACGGAATTCGGGAGAATCGCGACAAAATCGTATCGAAATGGATAGAGCGCGTCGGTTTGGGACATGCCCGCAACAAGCGTCTTGGGACGTTTTCAAAGGGGATGCTTCAGCGCATCGGTTTGGCGCAGGCGCTCGTGGGCGATCCCGAACTCGTCATACTCGACGAACCCCAATCGGGACTCGATCCGCTCGGCCGGCGCGACGTGGCCGAACTCATTGCGGAATGTCAGAAAGCCGGCAAAACGATCTTCTTCTCAAGCCATATCTTGCCCGACGTCGAACGGCTCTGCGATCGCGTCGGCGTCATTCGCAACGGCAAAATGGAAGTCGTCGGGCATTTGCGCGTTCTTCTGTCGAAAGAACGCCATATCGAATTATGCGCGCGCGGCGCCGTCGATGATGCATATCTTGCGCAATTGCGCGCTATGCCCGGGCTCTCTGCCGAGGCAAAAGGCGATGCGCTCACGTTGCATATCCCCCCGCAGCACAGCGGCGCCGTCGACGATGTCTTGCGCAATCTCTTGGATCGCGGCATGCGCATCGAACACGTCGTCGAACGCGGCATGGATCTCGAGGAATTGTTTACGCGCGATGCGCTCAAACAACAGGATGACGGCGCATCGGAGGCAGGAGATGGCAATGCGCAAAATTCCGATTCAGGGATAAAATTCGACAAAAAACACGAAAATAGCGACAGTCAAAGCGATAAAATTGACGAAACAAACGAAGATATCGCACAATCTTTGTCACAACAAAACGGCGGCGCCGATTAGGAAGACGATGTTTTTGACGTTAAATGCCTTTATTTCGATGACGTTTCGCGAAGCCATCCGCAACAAAATACTCTACGGAATAGGCTTTTTCGCGATCGCCATCTTTTTGTTTTCGCTCGTTTTGGGCGAGCTTTCTCTCTACGAACAAGAACGGGTCATACGCGACGTCGGCATGACGTTCATGACGGCGATGGGAATAGCGTTGGCCATGTATACGGGAATCGGGCAAATCCATCGCGAAATCGACCGCCGCATCATTTATACGATTTTGTCCAAACCCGTTCGCCGCCATCAAATCGTCGTGGGCAAGTTTTTGGGCATCGGCGTGACGCTTTTTGTCGAAATGGCCGCCATGTTCGGGCTATTTTTGGCGCTCTTGGCGATGCGCGGCATGTCGATCGACGTTACGCTTTTCCAGGCGTTCTGGCTGACCTATATCGAATCGCTCGTCATCGCCGCGGCAGCGCTCATGTTTTCGACGTTTTCGAGCGCCATGCTCTCGACGCTGATGTGCGCAGGTTTCGTCCTTTTATCGTGTCTTTACCCGCAAATCGGGTTTTATGCCGACCAAAACAAAGCCGCCGAAATCAGCGCCGCCATGCGCAGCGCGCAATTTATCCTGCCCAATTTCGGGCATTTCGACGTTTCGACCCAAGTCAGCTACGCCCTTGCCATTCCTTGGAGCCACGTCGCATGGTCGACGGTTCACGGTCTGACCTACATCGTCGTCTTGATTTGCATCGCGGCGATTATTATGGAAAAACGCGATTTCGTATAACGACCGATATTTTGTCGAAAATGCGATGGGCGCACCGCATTGTTTGCAAAAATGCGAATGAAATTCGGCGCGTCGGGCGTTTATTTGACGTTGTCCCCGGACGGGGCAATCGGCGATATGCATCGAAATCGCCGTATAATTTCATATCATTCTGTTGTGCGGTTTGTTTCGCCGCCGCATGGGCAAAAAGCCCATGCGGCGGCGGCTTCGGCTATTGCCCTTCTGCCTTTGGGCAGGCGTGCAATACGCCTTCGCGCACTTCGCCGCCTATGGGCAAAAAAGCCCATGCGGCGGCGGCTTCGGCTATTGCCCTTCTGCCTTTGGGCAGGCG
>CAVGZQ010000206.1:2848-5708 GCA_963633515.1 Bacteroidaceae bacterium | reverse complement strand
GTTTTCGCTTAGTCGGCTTTTTGGGGGGCTTGGCTTGGGTTTTCGCTTGAGCGGGCTTTTGGGGGCTTGGCTTGGGCTTTCGCTTGATCGGGCTTTTGGGGGCTTGGCTTGGGCTTTCGTTTAGTCGGCTTTTTTGGGGGGCATGGTTTTGGCGTGTGTTCGTGCATCGTTTAAACGCGTTGCATATGTTTTAAAAAGCCCCCGCAACGGCGCAGAGCATCGAAGACAAAGAAAACGGCATCATCGATATTATTTTTTTTTCGATCGTTTGATGCAGATGCCAGGAAGCAAGCCCGGATGCGCGTCGGACCGCATGGATACGCGATCCCGCCGCCCGGGCAGCGCAGCTGACGCCGCGGCTGCGCAAAAAATCGAAGACAAATGAGCTCCCGACCGCAAAATATGACAAAAACGGCCAAATGGTTTAAACAGGCGGCGCCAAGGCATGGATCAAAGCGGCGGCGCATCGGATCTTCGGACGCGCAGGCATTGTCCGAGACGGCTGCAGGTTGTGATGGGTCAGCGGCGCGCCGGCGCGCCGAAACACGGAGTTTCGCAGATGAATAGGGAAGCTGAAGTTCTGGAAATGCCGCGCGGCAGCGGCGAAAGCGATGCTGCGGCGGCGCGGCGGATTGCTCAGGGACGCGCCGTCGTCGAGCGATACGCCGAACGCCTCGACATCGCAACCGATCACTTGGAGTCGCCCGCCGCTTCCGAAGTTTTTTGCGCCTTGGGCGAATTGCATGAAGGGCTTATCGAAAACGATATCGCCCAAGTCGAAGCCGATTACCGAAAAGCGCAGGCGCTGTTCCCGCAAAGCCATAAGGCTAATTTGGGCTTGCGCCGCCAAAGCCGCGCAAAAGGCGATTATGACGCCGTCTCGGAATCGCTCGAATGCGAACTCCGCGGCGCCGCGCGTCCCGAAAAACGGCGCGCGCTCCGGCTCGAACTCGCCCGGACGTATTTGTACTGCGAATGCGACGCCGAAAAAGCCATTGCCATCTTGGAAATGCTGCAAGACGACGAAGGCGACGCTTCGACCGTAAGCTCCGAATCGGCCGCTTTTGACCCCGAAGTCTTTTTGCTCTGGGAAGATGCTCTCATGGCGACCGGCGCTTGGGATCGGTATGTCGGAAAATTGCGCGAAGCTTTGTCGCAGCAATGCGGCGACGGCGCAATGACGCGGCATATCGAAGTCCGTTTATGGCTGCTCTATCGCTACCTCATGCCCGACGGGCGCCAAGCCGCCGTTTTGTGCGATCATCTGATGACGAACCGTTCGATCGACGATGAATTGGCCGACGATGCTATTGTGCGCGCGGCAAAAAATGCCGATAAAACCGCTCTTTTCGACGTTTCGCAACATGCCGCCGAGCAACTCAAAGACTCCCCGCGCGCCGATTTCTACCGCGCCTTGGCCGCCGACGTCGCGCAATTCGAATGCGGCGACCCCGATCGCGCCGCTGAAATCTTGCAAGATGCGGCGGCGGCGACGTCCGACCTCTTTCTTTTGTATCCGCTCATCGAGATTTTGGGCGACGCCGGGCGCGTCAAAGATATGCTCGGCGTCTATGCGCGCTGTTTGGAATGCGCGGCATCGCCCAGGCAAAGAGCCGAGCTGCTCTATACGATTGCCTGCATCATGCGCGACGAAATCGACAGCGAAGACGATGCCGCCGACGTCTTGCGCGATGCGATCGACAATTGCCCCTCGCATGGACCGACGGTCGAAGCCCTCACCGAAATCTATACCCAAAACGCCGAATGGGAAAACTTGGCAAAGCTCTATGAACTCGAATTGAGCTACGCCGCCGAACATCGCCTTCCCGAATATACGCCCGAACTTTGCTCCGTGCGCCATGCGCGCCTGGCGCAGCTCTACGAACGGCTGGGCTTCGCGCTCAATGCTTTTACGCACTACAAAGCCGTTTTGGCGATCCGGCCCGACGATATCGCCGCGCTCAAAGGCGCGAGCCGAATGGCGCAATGCAGCGGCAATTGGACCGAACTCCTGCAATTGTATGCCGCCGCCGAAGGGTGCACCCAAGACAGCCGCGAACATAGCTATTTGCTTGCGCGCATCGCCCAAATCGCCGACGCCAATCTCAACGACCCCGACACGGCTTGCACCGCGCTCGAGGCGCTGCGCGCCGTCGATCCGAACTATTCTTCGGCGCTTGCTTCCCTGGCGCGGCTCTATTTCAAACGCCAAAAATGGGATGCCCTCATTGCCCTGACCGACGAAGAAATCGAAAACGCCGCCGATGCCGAATACAAAGCGACGCTCTTGTGCAAAAATGGCGAAATCTCCGAGCGCTGTCTGTCGAATATCCCGCAAGCCGTCCTGTACTACGAAAAAGCCCGCCAAACGTGCAAATCCGACCGCGACTCGGCGTTTGCCCTCGAACGCCTCTATGCCCATCAAAAAGCATGGGAAAAACTCGCCGATTTATACAAAAATGAAGCCGCGCTCGCTTCCGATATCATGCTCAAAGGCGAATACTTGCGAAAATTGGCCGATATCCTCGATATCGAACTCGACAGCGAAGAAGAAGCCGTTTCGGTCTATGAAAATTGCCTCCGGATCAATTGCCGCGACGATATCGCCCGCGCCTATTTGCTCGCCTATTACCGCCGTCTCGAAAGCTGGGACGATTATATCCGGATTCTCGATGCCGAATTCGATGCAGGCGGCACGATGGGCTTGCCTTGGCTCACGCTTTTGCGAAAAGCCCGCGTCGAACTCTGGCGGCTTCGCCGCGAAGATCGCGCGCTCGATACGCTCGGGCGCGCCGTCCGATGCCGTCCCGATCATATCGGACTGCGCCGCCTTTGGCTCGTTTTGGCGCGCCGATTGGGC
>CAVGZQ010000206.1:0-2838 GCA_963633515.1 Bacteroidaceae bacterium | reverse complement strand
CTTCGGGCGCAGCTTGCCCAAACCGACGACGTCCGCGCATGCGTCGATATCGAAATGGCGATCGCCGATTTAACTCTCGAAGAAACCCGCGATATCAGCGCTTTGCGCGATTTTATCGACCGCGGCGATATCTTGACGCGATACGGGTTTTGCGGATCGCGCTTCGTTTCGATGGCGCTCGTCGCCGACGACTCCGCCCATGGCCGTTGGATCTCGCGATTATCTTTGGCGCTTTCGCCCAAACAGCCAAAAGAAATTCGATTTCATGCCCTCTTGGCGTCGATCGTGCTCAATATCCCCGACGACGTCCGCGATCCGGCGCATGACGTTTTGTGCGGGCTGAGCGACGAAAACGCGGCGCGCAGATTGTGGTGCGCATTGCCCCCAAATAAACGACCCGACTTCCGGCGCCTCGATGCGTCGCTGTTGAACGACGGATCCGAACAAGCCCAAGATCTCCGCCGATGGCGCGTCATTTCGCGGTTGCTCGCCGGATTTGTCGCCGATCCCACCGACGATCTCATCCCCGACGTCCGCGACGAGGCCCTTTCCTATCGCCCCGATCTCGAACTCCTCGCGTCGTATTTCGAAAAATTCGAAGCGTGGAACAAACTCCTCGAAGTCCTCGCAATTCAGAGCGAAGCCCCATGCAACGAACAGGAGTACATTCAGATCATTCTCCAGCGCGCTTGGGTTTTGGACCGCATCGGACGCCGCGAAGAAGCGCTCGTCTGCGTCCGAAAAGCATGCAAAGAAACCGCCTGCGGCGACGATTTGCGCTTTAAACTCTACCAATACCTCGAACGCAGCGCCGATTGGGATTTCCTCGCCGAACAAATCCGTCTGCACATCATCGAAGAAAAAAATCGCAAAATCCAAAGCGAATTATGGCATCGCTTGGCCGGAATCTATTCCAAAGGCATGCACAATCCCGAAGAATCCCTCAAATGCCTCAATCAAGCGTATCAATGCGATTGCTCGCGGGGCGCGCTGCTGTGCGAGATTTCCGAAACTGCCGAACAAATCGGCGAATATGATATCGCCCGGCGCGCGCTCGCCGATTACATCCGAAATCACGCCCCTTCGCTCCCCGATCAGCTCGATATTCAGCCCAGGCTGTTCGATTTGCATTTTTGCAAAAGCGGCGGCGATCCCGTCCGCATCATTGCGTATTTCGAAGATTTGCTCAAAAAATCGGTCGATGCCCGCGCGTGCCGCATCTATTTGGCCAAAGCGCACGCAGCCGCAGGCGATCCCGCGCGCGCCGCGCAGCTCATCCTGAGCGCCGTCGATGCCGATATCCTCCCCGAGGATATCGAACTTTGGTGCATTTTGGCCGACCTCTATCTCGGAAAAGACAAACTCAATGCCCCGCGCCAAGGCGAAGAACTCCTCTGGAAACTCTTTGAGCGATACCCCGATCGCGACGCGGTTTTCGATCGGCTCAACCGACTCTATGTCACGCCCGCCGAACGCAAACTCTTCGTCGAAAACGTCAAACAAAGCGTCGCCCGAAGCGATGCCCTGCAAGCCGATAAAAAACTGTCGCGCAATTATCTCAACGTTTGCGCCAATATTCTCGGCAACGAATTGGGACTTTGGAGCGAAGCGCAGGATCTCTTCTCGCGAGCCCTCGGATTGTGCGACGAACCCGCGCCCGAACTCGTCAAAAATCGCGCCTATGCCCGCTGCCGCATCCCCGGCGAAGCGCGCGCTGCCTATGACGAATTCTGTCAGCTCCTCGCCCAAGACCCGTTCCAAACCGATATCTACCGCGCCGCCTTCGATATCTGCAAACGAAGCCGCGCCGCCGACCGCGAACGCATTCTCAAACAATTGGCGCAAGTGTTTATCCCCGATGCCAACCTTCATCACGATACGGCGCGCCGCCCCAAAATGATGGATTCTCGCGTTTTGAGCGACGAAATCCTCCTCAAATGCCTGTCGCCCGAACCCCTCAAACGCGTCCAAATCATGCTCTGCGAAGCCATGCCCATCTTGGCGCGCGTCCTCGCCGACGATGTCCCGCGAAAAGCGAGCTTGGGCACCGAAAAAATCAAAGATCCCCAAATCCTCGGCCTCTTCGACATGTGCGCGCAAGCATTCGGCATCAGCAATATCAAAGGATACTATGGCTGCGACGCAACCCCCATGCCCGCCGTCCTCGACGAACCCGCATCCTATTGGATTTGCGCCGACGCATGGGCAGGCTTGCAGCAAGAACGCCGACGCCATTGGGCAGGCTACGCGTGCGGAATGCTCTGGACCGGCATTGCGCGGCTCATTTACTCCGATCCCGTCAAAATTTGGCGCTGCCTCGACGGCATTTACTGCCTCGTCACGGGCAACGGCATCGCCGTGCGCGACGCCTACACCAAAGAAGCCGCCGAACAAATCGATTCGCTCTTCGAACGCGCTCAGCGCAAGTCCGTCGCCGCCATGATCGACGATATCGGCTGCGAAAATATCCCCCAATCCGCCGCCGCGCTCTGGATCGACGGCATCCTGACAACCGCCGACCGCGCAGGGCTCCTCTTCTCGGGCAGCCTCTCCGCATCCCTCTCCGCCATCCTCTTGGCCGAAGGATGGAACCCCGAAAACACCGACCCCGAATACCTCGCTGCGCGCTATAACCGTTCAAAACGGCTCGCTCCGCTCATAAAATTCGCTTTGTCCGACGATTATTTGATTCTTCGTCAGCATGCCGGACTTGCAATGAAACCGAGTGTGATTAATATTTAGATTTGTTGAATAAAATTTTTGCCGTTTGGTTTGTTTTTGGGGGGCTTCGGCTATTGCGGCAAAGCCGCAATACGCCTTCGCGGGCTTCGGCTATTG
>CAVGZQ010000205.1:0-5751 GCA_963633515.1 Bacteroidaceae bacterium | reverse complement strand
GGCAGCTTTATGTTTAAAACCTATCGATTACTTTTTGCATTTTTTGGCCGGTTTTTTATCGGCTTTTTTGTCGGCCTTTTTCGCTTCGGCTTTCGCTTCTTCGCATTTCTCGGCTTTTTCCGTGCCGTTGATCGCATCTTTGAGAGCGGCTGCCGCTTTGAAGCTTACGGCTTTCGAAGCTTTGATTTCGATGACTTCTTTCGTGTGGGGGTTGTGACCCATGCGAGCCGCGCGTTGTTTCACCGTGAACGTGCCGAAGCCGGGATACGAGAAACGCGATGCGGCTTCGTCTTCCGAGCAAAGCACTTCTTTCAGCGTATCGAAAAGAGCATCGACTGTTTCCGTGATCTGTTTTTTCGACACATTGTCAATTTTTTGACCAACTTTTTCCGAAACCTTCGTAAGCAATTCAGCTTTCGTCATAACGAAATTCTCCTTAAGAGAGTGAAAAAGACGACAAAACGCGTCGGCGCTTGCCAATACGCCGCGCAGTGTTACGGATTCCGCGCTTTGCTGTCAAGAAAATATACAATTTCCCGATTCGCGGCGCATTTTTTTTCCATTTTTTCGCATTTTTTTCAAAAATTCGGGCGTTTGGCTTCCGTTCCGCGCATCTTCGGGCGGCAATCTCAGCCGTTTAAGACATTCTGCGCGGCTGCGCATGCGGCGCTGCCGCAAAAAAAGCGCAAATAATACTCAAACGCCCCCCCCCGCCTTGCATATAAATACAGAACCGTTTCGGGAATCGATCCATGCTTATCTTTGCCGTTCTCTCTTTCTGCGTCTTCGAACGGCGTTCTGAGCCGTCCGGGCGCATGCGGCGCTGCTGCCGCTGCAAAAAAAAGCGCAAATAATTCTCGGCCGGCCCCCCCCCGCCTTGCATATAAAATCCCTCTGATGCAAAGCCCGCCGCCGCATTATCGTTTCGAACCGTCTGCCGGCATCTTCGGGCTACGACATCAGCCGTTTGAGCTCTTCGGCGCGGCTGCGTATGCAACGCTGCGTCAAATGATCGAATATCTCCCCGATCTCGCTTCCGCCTTGCATATAAAAACCGTCCAATACGGAAATCGAACCGTCGGCGAAATGCACGACGGCAATCCCCGCTGCCCCGGGCATCAATGCTTTGCGCTTTGTCACGTTTACAATGGCATTGTAATCGATATCATGGCGTTTGCCGTTCGAACGCCACACCGCGCCCGTCTTGTAAAAAATGGCGCAATCCCCCAAATGGCGAAGCGACAGCACGCCCAAGATCGCAAAAAAACATCCCGCAATCAAACATATGCTGCGTATGCTCATATATCCGGCAGGAATGCCGAAATAAGCCGCCGCAAGCGGCAAACACAGCAACAGACAGACGCCCGATGCGCGCAGTTTGGACGATCGGAAAATGCGGATCGCGCGGCCGTGCATCGCATGATCTTCGATATCCGACACCCCCTCGGGATCCAATGCAAGCGATCGGCTCGCATCGTGTTCGCGCTGCATGCGCTTTTTCTCCGCTTTTTGCGCGCGGTAACCGCGCCATTTTACCGCAAATTTCGGAGCCCAAAGCGCCAAGAAAACGAGCAAACCGATAAGACCGGCCGCAGGACCGAGCAAATTTTCCAAAGCATTTTGCATATCATCACGCTCAACTTTGCGCCCGCAGCAAGACGCAAAAAAACAAAATCATGCGCCATTCCTGCGCCGCGCAGACGGATTTGTCCGATTTATCTGCCGAATCTGCGCCGCAGAAAACCAAACATGCGCTATTGCGGGGTCACCGTCAGCTTATAATTGTAACCCTTGCCCGCATTGAAATCGCTGATCGCAAACCACAAATACCCTTCATCGTCGGCATACTCCGACGACACCGTCGCCGTCGCCGTCAGCGCCGACGGATCGAATGTGCTTTTCAGAACATCGCCCGCATAAACCCACCGATACCAATCTTTGCGGTTTATCGGCGATATCGTCGGATAGGCATTGATCGAGGATGTCTGCAAATCGACCCGCAAATCCATTCCGTCGGGAACTTTCGCTTTGTAATAAAGAGCTGTCCCGGCGCTGTCGCCAAACTTCGCGCGATATTCCTTGGCATTCGATATCTCCCCGAAGCTCTTGATGAGTTCCGATTCGCCTATCGGTTCTATGACGACGGCATACCCATAACGCTCGCCGCCGCGGTGCGTCTGTCCGTCAACGCACGCTTGAGCGCCGCCCGAATCTTCGTTTTCGCCGCTTTCGACTGTTATGTAAAACCGCTCTGTCGGCGCCAAAAAAGACAATTTCGCATCGATGGCATTGCCCGCATTCATGCTGAACAGCAAATCCTTCCCCGCCGAATCCAAAAGATAAGCGACCGGATTGAGCGTGCTTTGCATGCTCGCGCTCGATACGGCGACGCGAAGCGCCGCCCCGGGCATAACATCGACGCCGATGACGTCAATATCCGCGCGGCTCGCATTCGATCGGATCGAATGACAGCCGTCATCGATATAACCGAAATAACCCGACCGATACCGCGCGTCTCCCGATCGGTTTCCTTCAAACGGCGTCTTGTATATATCGCGTTCGGCGTTAAACGCATTGACGCAAACATCGCCATCGATGCAATCCGCCCCGTCGTATCCGAGCGGCACGACCTGATAACCTGCATTCGGATCGATATGATGACTCTGTTCGGCGCATCCGGACGCCGCCGAAAAAACAGCGCATGCCTGCAACGCAACGATTGAACGGATCGCATGTTTCATCGCCTGACACTCTGAAAATAAAACGCTATTCAAGCCGTTTCTCCGATTTTTCTCTGCCATTGGATCAACCTTTTCGCATCGGACTCGCCTCCCCGCCGTGCGATGTTCCGAAACCGAAGCATCATCGGCGCGGTTGCCGCCCGGATCAAAGCGTCATCGGCGGCGCTTCGAGCTTGCGGCGGCATTTGCGCGCCATATCCGAAAGCTTGTCTTTCAGACCGACCGCTGCCGCCGGCGCCTGTTCGATGAGCTCTTCGATTCGGCCGCATTTGTCGCCCGCTGCCTGCGCCGATTGCATAATGCCGCGCAATGCCGTGATATGCTCCCGCGATTTTGCGAGTTCGCCGACATCCGACGGCGACAACGCATCGCTTTGCGATTGCGAAAAATCCGCCAGCGATTGCGCTTCATCCAAATTGCCCGCATTGGCTTCGCTCAGCGATTGCGCAATGCATGCACGCGCGACGCCGCGCATCAGAACATCGCGCGACGCAATGCGCGAAGGCTCGATCGGATCGGGCTGCGCCGGATCAGCTGCCGGCGCAGCCCTGCGATCGGCATCGTTTCCTTCGGCAGCGGGCGGCGTTGCCGCCGCCTCGGGCACAACGATTTTCGCCGCGCTCCCGGTTTCCGGCGCATCTGCCGGGCGCACCCAAAATGCAAGCGCCGCCGCGCCCGCGGCGATAAACGCAATAATCGCCGCGGCAACCGCGGGCTTTGCGCGATTCGGCGTTTTTCGCATTTGCGGCGGCGCGGCGGCGTCGATTTCCGAAATATCCCCCAAACTGAATCCTTCGCCGCCGTCGTCGGACGGAAGCGATTCTTGCGGCACCGGCGCGCATTCCGCCGCATTCCCCTTCATTTCCGCCGATTCGCCCGCCGACGTTCTGCCGCATTGCGCGGAATTATCGCCGCCGGCCCGCTTTTCGGACATTTCCTGCGCCGGCGGCTCATCTCCGGCGCGCAGCCGCATCTTGTCTTCGTCGGGCTGCCGTTCGCCGAAACTCTCTTCAAACGCCGCATCGAGTTCAAAGCCCAAAGAATCGTCCGTTTGCGTCTTCATGCCGATCGACGCCGCCCCGGCGCCGTCCGCTTCGCTGTCGCCGATCGAAAATGAAAACGAATCATCGATCGTCTTGCGCGCTTCGTCCGCAACCGTCCGCCCACCCACTTCCGGCGCGGCGGCGATCCGCGGCGACAACGAGACCAAACCGCTCTCCTGAATCTGCGTCAAATCATCGATCACTTCGTCAAACGACGCATACCGATCGTCGCGCGATTTCATCATGCATTTATGCACCAAGCGTTTGAGCGCCTCAGGCACGGGTTCGCCCGTCAGGCGCCGCAAATCGGGCAACGGCGCGCTTATCTGCATCTGCAAAAGCCCCATCGGCGACTCGCACGAATACGGCAGACGATTGCAAATCATCACATACATCAGTATGCCGAACGCATAGATATCGGTCCGCCCGTCGATATCTGTCCCGAAACACTGCTCCGGACTCATGAACTCCGGCGTCCCCACGATTATCCCTTCTTTCGTCTGACGATCCGGCGACTTGCCGAGCATCTTCGCTATCCCGAAATCGAGTATCTTCACCGAAAATCGCCCCGATACCGTCTCGACGAGCATGATATTTTCGGTCTTCAGATCGCGATGAATGATTCCCGCACGATGCACCGTCCCAAGCGCGTCCGCAATCTGAAGCGATATGTCGGCAATCTGACGAAGCGAAAAAATCTTCCCCAATTCGATGTACTGCGTCAGCGTTTTCCCCGCCACATACTCCATCACGATGCATATCTGACCGTTGACGTTGAGCAAATCGTGCAGCTTTACCGCATTGGGATGCGTTATCCGTCCGTACGACCGCGCCTCGTCCATAAACCGCTCGACGATGACTTTGTCGCGATAATGCTCCGCATGAAGCTTCTTTATCGCAACATACTGACCCGTTCCCTTTTGCCGGGCGAGATAAACGATCCCCATGCCGCCCGAAGCTATCCGCTTCGTGATGATGTATTTGTTGTCGATGCATATCCCCACGAACGGATCGCCCGAATCGGGACGCGGCAACGGCGCCGCGCAATCCCCGCAATAAAGCGCATCATCGGGACACTGCATGTGGCATTTCGGGCATTCGATCATCGTTGTTTCCTGAGCTCCGTCAACGGTTTCTTCCCCCCGGCCGGCGCGCTGCCGGCGCGGTTTGCGGCCAAAAAATCCTTAACACTATGTTATCGGCTATTTTTTGACAATTGACAATTATCTGCCCCGAAAACGCCGAAACAAAGCGGGGCTGCGGCTATTTCGCCTTCGGCTCAATACGCCTTCGCTGCCTGCCTTTTTGCTGCCTGCCTGCGGCAGGCCGACGCAAATGCGGCAGGCTTGCCGCGCGGCTATCGGCATGCGCCGATACGCCGCGCCGAGCGCGCTATGTTCTCGGGCTTGCGCCCTGCGAGCATACGCGCGCTTTTCGCTTTTCGTCCCTGCATTTCCGCGATTTCCGCGATTTCAGCCGCATTCCGTCCCTTTTCCGTTCCCGCCCGAACCCGACGCCAAACATGCAATCGGCGTAAAAACGCTTTTTTTGATTTTTTATTTGACATGCGCTGCGCTTCCCGCTAAAAGCCGCCTCGTTCCCGATGAGCTCAAATGCTCAAAAGGGAATACGGAATGCGGGACATTAGCTCAGTTGGTAGAGCAGCAGACTTTTAATCTGTTTGTCGACAGTTCGACTCTGTCATGTCTCACTTGCGTCCTCGTCGTCTAGAGGCCTAGGACATCGGCCTTTCACGCCGACGACACGAGTTCGAATCTCGTCGAGGACGCTTTGAAAAGTCTCAGGCTTTCGGGTCTGAGACTTTTTATTTCTGCGGGACATTAGCTCAGTTGGTAGAGCAGCAGACTTTTAATCTGTTTGTCGACAGTTCGACTCTGTCATGTCTCACTTGCGTCCTCGTCGTCTAGAGGCCTAGGACATCGGCCTTTCACGCCGACGACACGAGT
>CAVGZQ010000204.1:0-5759 GCA_963633515.1 Bacteroidaceae bacterium | reverse complement strand
CGACGGTCTTCCTTCCGGAACGAATGACGGTCAATACATTTACTTCATTTGGGAAAGCCCCAACACGGGCATCGAATGGACGGCAAGCCAGGCGCGCAAAAAGACGGTCGAAAACAAAGTCGACTATGCCATCGACGGTCAGAGCATCATCTTGCGCGCCGGCAAAGTGTCGGCAACGCTGAAAAACGGCGTCTCTTCGATTTCGGTTCAAGCCGCAAAAGCCATGACATCGAAAGGCAAGCGCACCGTGAGCATCTCGGTCAATCAAGAAGTTTGCAATACGGTCACGCTCCCCGATTCAACCGATGCCGTCACGATTTCTTGCGACAACGTCAACGTTGCGGGCAATGTCAGCGTCGAAATCAAAGCGACAGGCAAACAAATTGCCATCGATAACATCGCTTGGACAGACAGCCTGTAACAGAATCGCTTAATCTTTGATTAAAAGCGGCGGCTGCAAGTTTTAACGCTTGCAGCCTTTTTTTTCGTTAAACGCTTGCAGCTTTTTTTCGTTAAACGCTTGCAGCCGTTTTATAATCAAATCTCTTGCTGCCGTTTCTTTTTAATTCAACGCTTGCAGCCGTTCTTTATTAAACGTCTTGCATCGTCTTTTAATCTTCGTCCAAAAGCGGGCGCAAAAAACGCGCCGTATGCGTATCGGCATGAAATGCAACGTCTTTCGGCGTGCCGGCGGCAACGACTTCGCCGCCGCCGTCGCCCGGCTCCGGTCCGATATCGATGATATAATCCGACGTTTTGATGATATCGAGATTATGTTCGATAATGATGACGGAATGACCGAGATCGCGCAATTTGAAGAAAACTCGTATGAGTTGGCCGACATCGTCGGCATGAAGCCCGGTCGACGGTTCGTCGAAGATAAACAGCGTCGGCGCATGCGATGTTTTGGCGATTTCTTTCGAAAGCTTCAGACGCTGAGCCTCACCGCCCGACAGCGTCGGGCTGGGCTGTCCGAGCTTGATATATCCAAGACCGACATCGCAGACGGCTTTGAGGATTTTTGTTACTTTCGTTTGACCTTGGAAATGGCTCAGCGCTTCGTCAAATGACATATCGAGCACTTGCGCGATGTTGCGCCCGTTGTATCGGACGCGCAGCGTGGCATCGTTAAACCGTTTTCCGCGGCATTCTTCGCATTCGACATACGTATTGGCCAGATATTTCATTTCGATGGCGCGCACGCCCGCCCCTTCGCACAATTTGCACCGCCCGCCGCCTTTTGTGCCCGGAACGTTAAAACTGTACCGCGATGCCGTATATCCGTACATCTTCGATTCGACCGCGTTCGCAAAAAGCTCGCGGATGAGATCAAAAACTTTTGTATACGTTGCCGGATTGGAACGCGGCGTTTTGCCGATCGGCTTTTGGTCGACTTCGAGCATTCGCCCGATCTTATCGAGTCCGACGATCGCATCGACGCTGTTTTGCAACGATAATAATTCAGGATTCTGACCGCCGAGTTTTGCCTCCGCATACGGAATGAGAACTTCGTTGATAAGCGTCGATTTCCCCGAACCGCTCACGCCCGTAATGCAAACAATCCGCCCCAGAGGAATATCGACCGTTATATTTTTGAGATTATTTTTTCGCGCCCCCTCAATACGGATAAAACCGCGATCTTCGCATTGCGCGGTTTTGGGAACGGGAACGGATTTGCGCCCCGAAAGATAGTCGATTGTCAAGGAATTCGCGCATTTGCCGATGTTTTTGATATCGCCGGCATACATCACGTTTCCGCCGAATTTTCCGGCATGCGGACCGATATCGACGAGAAAATCGCATGCCCGCATCGTGGCATCATCGTGTTCTACGGCAATGACGGTGTTTCCGCGATCGCGCAGCTCTTGCAAAACGCCGATGAGCCGCGCCTGATCTCGCGGGTGAAGTCCGATCGACGGCTCGTCGAGCACATATGTGACGGCAGAAAGTCCGTTTCCGAGCATTGTCGCAAGCCGTATCCGCTGAGATTCTCCGCCCGATAGCGTCGTTGCGCCGCGCCCGATCTGCAAATATCCCAAACCGACGCGGTTTAAAAAACGCAAGCGTTCGGTTAACCCCGGGAGCAATTCATGCAATATGCGCGCAGCAATCGGATCGCATTCGCCGCAATCGATATGTTCAAAAAAATCAATCGCCTGATCCACCGTTTTGTTTTGTATATCGGCGAGCGTCGCGCCCGAAAAATAAACGTTGCGCGCATATATATTCAAACGGCTTCCGCCGCAGCTTTCGCACGGAAGCGTTTCGGCAAACGGCTGCGCCAACGGCGAAAGATCGGGATCGCCGAGCATTTTCGAAAACCAAACGAGAAGCTGACGCCCGAACATGCTTCTGTTTTCGGGATCAAGCGCGCTCCACGGTTTGCCGACCGCCAAATCGTTCGCTTTTGCAAGCCGTTTGACAGCATCGGCAATGCAATCGCGCCATTCGTCGGACTCCCAACGGAAATTGAGCGGAATGATAAACGAACGCCCGCCGCCTTTCGCAATGAGACAATCCGAGTCGTCGCCGAATATGCGCCCGGGCTGAATGCCGCGTATTTCGCCGGCGCCTTCGCAATCGGGGCATTGCCCGGATTTCGCGTTGAATGCAAGCATATTGGGCGTGAGCTCGGGAAATGACATGCCGCATTTCGGGCATGTCGCATGGATGCTGAAGATGTTTTTTTGCGCATCGTTGCCGCTGAAAATCCGCTCGATATTGCAAACGCCGTTGCCGAGCGAAAGCGCCTTGCGAATATCTTGAGAAATGCGGGCGCGCGCATCATGCTTGACGATGATCCGATCGACGACGGCCTCGATTGTATGACGGACGGTTTTGGGCAGCGAAACAACCGATTCGAGCAATATATCTTTTCCGTCGACGCGCGCGCGCACCAAACCGCTGCTCCTCAGCGTTTCAAACAAATCCGAAAACTCGCCCTTTCTGTCCTGAACCATCGGGGCATATACGATGGCGCGCGTTCCTTGCGGCCAAAGCATGACGCGTTCGATGATATCGTCTTCGGTCGCCGACGATGCTTCGAGACGGCATTTCGGACACGTTTGCACGCCCGCGCGCCCCCAAAGCAGCCGCAAATAATCGTAAATCTCCGTGACCGTTCCAAGCGTCGACCGCGGATT
Source organism: Bacteroidaceae bacterium (assembly GCA_963633515.1). GTDB lineage: Bacteria > Myxococcota_A > Bradymonadia > UBA4248 > UBA4248 > UBA4248. Next base: position 2,616 of record CAVGZQ010000204.1, on the reverse strand, counting down.
GTTGCTCAATGTCCCTTGCACTACGGCGATTGCCGGTGAAATCCCCGTCAGCTTTTCGACCTTCGGGCGGCGGATCGGACCGACGAATTGTTTGGCATACATCGAAAGCGTATCGAGATACCGACGCCGCGATTCCATATATATCGTATCAAAGGCGAGCGTCGATTTTCCCGAACCGCTCGGTCCCGTGATGACGATGAATTTTTGCTTCGGTATGTCGAGCGAAATATGATTGAGATTGTTTTCGGACGCGTTTTCGATGTGAATATATTCGGTAATATCGTTTTTCATTTTTGCAAAGCGTTTGAACAACAAAGCGCGCCGCGCCGACGCGCAAATAAACGGCTGCCGAAGCTTATCGACGAAAAATCGCCCGCCCCCCCCCCGAACGCGCGCGCGGCAGAAACATTCCGGCGGCGATGATGCGTTGTCTGCGCGATTGTTCCGGCGCGCGGCGGCGGCGCAAACGTCACCGGCAGTATGCATTGCTTTTGCAATGCCCGTCGATGGCCTGTTTGAGCCGCATTTTAAAGAATCGGTTCGTTTCGGTTTGATATCGATCGCTCAAAACGTGCAACGCCGCTTGCCCGGGGCATTTTTTGAGACTGTCGATGGCGACAAAACGGATAAAATCCGACGACGACGACAGAAACGGCTCGATCGCTTTGGGCGCTGCATCGGGAGCTATGACGGCATAAGCGCGGATAGCCTGAATGAGCATGAGCGGATGATCGGCTTCTTCGGGATGCGCCAAGATGCTTTCCAGCGTTTCCCGGTTCGCCGGAGTCGAAAAATACGAAAGCGCCTGAACCGCGCGCATCCGCACCGAGAGAAGGATTTGTTCGTCGCGCGCGATTTCCAAAAGATGCGCTTCGGCGTCCCGGCCGGTTTCCGTAAGATCGTCTTTTGTCGGAAAATCGCAATGCGCATTCAGAAGCAAAACGATCTTTTCTTTGTCGCTGAATTCGCGATTTTCGATCGTCCGTTTTACGGTATCGGGGCGCGGCAACGCGCCGGCGGTCTCCGCATCATCGGACCGAGTCGGCGCTTGGGCAAACGATGCCCGCGCCGCGCCGATAATCGAAAAACTAACCGTCAATCCCAAAATGATGCGCAAAACTCTCGGCATAATCCATCGTCCTGCAACATTATGCCCGTTCATCCGGGCAATCATTGCAAATTGCAAAAGCGAGTTTTTCGCCGTAATCGCGGCATTGAGCCAAATTTTTTTCGGTCGGAACGAACTGTACAGAAATTGAATTCGTCACATTTCGGCACATCGGCGCAAGATATTCTTGCAACGCTTTCGTCCCGAGCGGCGCCCAACCGTACGATCCGAACGCTGCGCCGAAATCGATCGGAAATTTCAGTCCCTTGATATAAGTCAGCACGTCGGCGACCGTCGGCATTATTCCCTGATTGAGCGTCGGCGAACCCGCGATCAACGCTTTGGCATCGAGCAATTCTCGCGCGACATCGCTGCGGTGCGTGCCCTGAAGCGGCATGACCGCAACTTCGGCTTTGCCCCGATTTAACCCTTCGGCAATCGCATGCGCGATCTTTTCGGTCGAATGCCACATCGAATCGAAAACGATGACGGCTTTGTTTTTCCGATTCGCCGGATTGCTCCATGCCGCATAACGCCCGATAATATGATCAATCCCGCCGCCGCGCCATAACGGTCCGTGATCGGGGCACACAATCGCCGGATGAATGTTTAACGTCGGATAAACGTCGATCAATTTTGCGGCGACTTGCGCATATATCATGAGAATATTGGCAAAATATTTCGAAGCTTCTTGCTCGATGACCGCCGGATCGTACTCGTCTTGCCAGCACGGCAGCCCCGCCAAATGCATCCCGAACGCATCGTTTGCAAACAAAACGTTGTCGGTGACATCGAGCGTCCACATGCTGTCGGGCCAATGCAACATGCGCGTTTCGACGAATCGGAACAGACGCCCGGCAATTTCCAGCGTCGCGCCCGCCGGCGCCGCAACCGCTTTGACATCATCGCCGTAATGCGCCGCCAGCGCTTTGACGCCCATCGCCGACGCATAAACTTTCGCATCGGGCGAAATATGCTTTAAAACATGCGCAATGCTCCCCGAATGATCGGGCTCGGCATGGTTGCTGATAATCGCCTTGACTTCGCGCGGATCGCACACCGTCCGGATGTGCGCCATGAGTTCGTCTTTAAAATTGTTTTTAACCGTATCGATGAGAATATAACCTTGCGCGCCCTTGACCAAAAATGCATTGTACGTCGTGCCCCGGCGCGTTTCGTAACCATGAAAATTGCGCAATTCCCAATCGATGACCCCGACGCGATAAACAGATTCGGAAATTTTAAGCGATTCGCGCTCTGAATTCATATATTCGCCCCTATATCTTTGCCTTGTCATAAAATCCGCCTGTCCGATGCCCGAAAAATCATCGCAAACGGCGCACGCGTTCTAGCAGATATTCGCAACGCATCAAAAACAAAAAAGCCCGACGCCTGCGCCGCGATTTCCGCCGCATTCGGGTTTTCGTACGCATGCTTCGGCTATTTCGCCCCTGCGGGGCTCAATACGCCTTCGGGCTTCGGCTATTTCGCCCCGGCGGGGCTCAATA
>CAVGZQ010000203.1:0-5760 GCA_963633515.1 Bacteroidaceae bacterium | reverse complement strand
CGGTCGTCGCCGTGGAAAGGACAAAATCGGCGCCCGCTCTGTGGAGCGATGCGACGTTCGATTCGTTGTTGGCGCGCGCCAACAGCTGAATATCGGGGCGAAGTTTTCGGAAATAAAGCGACAGATAAATGTTGATATCATCGTTATGCGTCGTGACGAGCACGGCCGACGCTTCGAAAAATATGGTCGATTTCAAAAAACCGTAATCGGCGGCATCGCCGATGACAAGATTTTGCGAAAACTCTTTCGCCACGCGTTCGGGCGGCTCTTCTTTGTCGATAATCGTAAACGGCGTGCCCTTCTCGCGCAAATAGCGGGCGGCAGCAATGCCGACATTGCCCGCGCCCAAAATCAGCACGCCGTATCCGGCCGATTCGGGCGATGCATAAGCGCTGTTATAGGCCGAAAGCTGTTCGTCGCTCATGGCCATGACGAGAATCGAGTTTTCCGCGATCCGCGTATTCGGACCTGCCAATTCGAATTTTCCCCGTTCCCAAACCCCGATGACGGTGACTTGCATTTTCTGACCGAGCGCCGCTTCTTTAAGCGTTTTGCCCACGAGATCGGTGCCCGACGCCCGCGCTTCGACAATCCGCAAATCGGCAATTTTTCCCATGATATGCGCGCTCGATCCTTCGTTCGACGATGCCCGCGCAAGCGATTTTCCCATCAAATCGCCGATGTCGAATACTTCTGTGCTGCCCGCCAATTCCAAAATATCGATCGATTCCTGCAAATTCGAAAGCGAAACGATGGGAACCGTTTCGCTGACCTGACGAACGACAAAGACGATATTCGTATTGATCGGATCCGACGGCGACGTGACGCAAACGAGCGCCGCGCGGTGCGCGCGCACGGCTTCGTACGTTTGCGGCTGGCGCAAATTCCCTACCGCAACGCGATACCCCATATCGCTCAATTTATACGCTTCGTTGACGTCTTCCGCGATAATCGCATAGGGGATTTTGCGTTGCTTCAGCCGTTCGGCAAAAGCTTCTTCGAGCGGTCCGAAATGCGTCAGCAAAACATGCCCCTCCATCGTTTCGGGCAAAGATCGCGGCGCGCCGGCTTCTTTTTGCGCCGTCATAATCGGATTATATACAAATTGTATGATGACGAACGGCAACAAAACGAGCATAAAAATGATGCCGGTCAAATTGACGATAATCGTAAACAATTTCCCCGCATCCGATTCAAACACGATATCGCCGAAACCTTGCGTCGATAAAACGACGAGCGTCCAATATATCCCCGACGCAAGCGAATACGACCGCCCTTCCAAATACATGAAAAAATGGAAAAGCAACGCGTAAACGATAGACAAAAGAAGCAAGATGATGAGAAACCAGAACAAAAACTTGCGATTTGAACCCGGAAACCGCTTCTGAAGCGCGAGCATCAGCGTAACAGGGATACCTCTCATCATGCCTCACTTTTGACCGTCGCGACGAATGCGCATTATATCGAAAAGCCCAAAAAAACACCCCGCATAGCCCCGCCCCCGACCGGAACATGCCGACCGCGTCAAATTACGCTTTTTTGCCGATAAAGCTCAAATACTTTTGGCAGCATAAATGCCCCGGCGCGCTTTCGCGGCATAATTCCGGCCATGCTCATATCCGCAGCGCAATCGCGCGCCCGGCTGCGCCGCCGCTGTCTCCGTCATGCGCGCCTTTGGCTTCGGCAAACCGCTTCTTGCCTTCATTGCGCTATCCTAAACAACTGCTTTGATTTGACCGCGGTAAATTGAATCGCCGGACCGGAAACAAAAATCGTTATCATTGTGCAAACTCCGACTTCCCCCCCCGGCAAAGCGCCGACGGCGACAACCGAAAGATCCGGTCCGATTCGAACATTTTTGACTTGCAGATTGTTTTTTTCGGCCAAAGCAAAAGTAACCGCTTCATATGAGCCTCTTCCGAACGAAGCCGAAGCATACAGCCCCGTTCCGGCGGCAAAAAGCAGCACGCCGGCAAGCATGATGAGAAAATTCAGCGCGCCGATCGCACTGTATATATGACAATTTGCAAATAAATCGACGCAACCGCTGTATACGATTTGATACAGCACCGTTCCGATGTGAAGTTGGCTTTTGTCGTATATCAGCACAAACAGAATCATCGCAATCGCAACGGCAAAAGACGCCGCCCCTATGCTTATATGAAACGTTTCTGCCGTGCCTTGCCACAAAACCGCAAGCGTGGCTCCGCCGAAGCCCGCATACAGAGCAAGCGTAATCCCGTACGCCGCAATGACGGATCCCGCAACAACGAGCGCAATTTTCTTAAACAGCTCAAACCCGCGACGCATCGTCCAAACGCCTTTCTATGAGCAACAATCCGCGCCATTTTTGCCATTCTTGCGCGACAAAAAACAATCGCTCTCATGCGCGCAAATCGCGCCGATCGCCTGCAAATAAGCGTAAACGGCCGTCGTTCCGACGTATTTCATGCCGCGTTTTTTCAAATCGGCGGCGATGCCGTCCGACAGCGGCGACCGCGTCAGCCCCGTTTCATGCCGCGTCTTTGCGCCGGTCATCCGGCGCAGATATTCGGCAAAACTTCCGAATTCCTTTTGAATGGCGCAAAAGACACGGGCATTTGCGACGGCGGCTTGCAGCTTCAGACGGTTTCGGATGATGCCGGCGTTATTCAGCAACGCATTGAGCTTTTCTTCTCCGTAACCGCAAATCTTTTCTGCGTCAAAGCCGTCAAAAGCGTCTCTGAACGCATCGCGCTTATTGAGCACGCATTCCCACGACAACCCCGCCTGAAAGCACTCTAAAATAAGCATTTCGAAGAGTTTATTGTCGTCGCGTTCAGGTCTCCCCCACTCTTCGTCGTGATAGCGAACATACCGCGCATTGTTCGGATTTGCCCAACGGCAACGTATTTTTCCGTCTGCCCATTCCATGTTCTGACCTTTTTTTTTGCCGCCGGACTGTTCCCCCGCCGCCCCCGCCGAAACCGTTTTCCCGACAGAGGAAAACGGCTTCGGCTTTCAGGCTGCATTCGGCGGGCAATGCTCTCCCGCGCGCCCGCAGGCGCAGACAAAGATACGCCTGTGATCCCGCAATGACAAGATAATCTCCGTTCCGCCTCCCGTCTCGCTCCCGGTTGACATTTTCGCCCGCTGCGGACTATGTCTGAAAACCTTGATTCTCATATAAGGAGAGACCGGGATGCGAAAAAATTATTCTGTTGAGAAGTCGCGAACAATCGCCGTCGCAAGCTGTCTTTTGTGCGCGTCGGCCGCGCTCAATGCCTGCGGCAAAGACGATAGCGATGACCAAAGCAAATGCGCCGAAACGGCGTGCAAAAACGCGAGCATTCTCGCCGTTTGCGACGCCCAAACGGGCATAAGCATCGATCGCGAATGCGCTTTCGGATGCGAAAACAACGCATGCAACCCCATGCCCGAAGCCGATAAGTGCGCCGAAACATCGTGCAAAAACGCAAACATCCTCGCCGTTTGCGACACGCAAACGGGCATAAGCATCGATCGCGAATGCGCTTTCGGATGCGAAAACAACGCGTGCAACCCCATGCCCGAAGCCGGCAAATGCACCGAAACCGCGTGCAAAAATGCGAATATTCTCGCCGTTTGCGACAAGCAAACGGGCATAAGCATCGACCGCGAATGCGCCGACGGATGCGAAAACAACGCATGCAAACCAAAAAGCGGCGAAGACAAATGCCAAGACGGGCAAGCCCGGTGCAGCGAAGACGGCGCATATGCCGAAAATTGCGATCAAGGCGCGCTGTGGCGCGAAAAATGCGAAAACGGCTGCGATCAAGGCGCATGCAAAAAACAAACAATCTATAAAAGCCATGAAAAATGCGACGGCAAATCGTTCAAACCTTATTGCTTGGACGATCTCAATATGTATGCAGAATGCATCGACAGCGTGATTCGCTACAATCAATGCGATTCCGGCAAATCGTGTTTGACGTCGCAAGACGGGACGCAAATCGGGTGTTACGGCAAAACGCAAGACATTTGCGATAGTATCGGAGAAACGGCGACATCATGCAAAACTTACGTCGGCGATTGGATTGCAGGCAGCCGAACGAACGCGCAATGCGTCCTCATGAACGACGGAACGGGAAGACTTGCCGAAACCTCATCCGAACTGTGCAAAGCCGGATGCGCCGCCGACGGCACCGATTGCTCGTCTGAGACGGCCGAAGACGGAAAATCGTGCAGCCCCGCCATGCAAACAAATTGCGCGTTGTATCGGATGAATTGCGCCGTTTTTTCGGGCGTTGCCGAGTGTTATCATGACGCATCCGTCTGCAGCGAAGTTAAAACGGAATGCGTCCGTGATGACGATTCCGGTTCAAGCGTATCCGGATATGTTGCAACATCATGCATTGCAGCAGACGACGGCAAAACTTTTATCGAAAAACGCGAACAATGCCCCGTCGGCTGCGCCCAAGACGGCACGCAATGCGCGCCCTCCTCTGCCGACGGGAAAACATGCTCGCCCGAAGCCCTCGAATGGTGCAAATCTCAATACAATGCGCTTTGCGCTATGCATCTGGGCAATGCATTGTGTTACGAAGAAACGGCAAAATGCGATCTCGGCAATGCCGGCGATGATATTGCCTTTTGCGATGATAATACCGCCTATTATTTCAATAACAGCATTATGGACGACGGTCTGACTTGCGTCTATACATATATGAACAGAGAAACGTGCGATCCGGGCTATGCTTGCGCCGAAAACGCGGGATGCCTGCCGCTCAAAAATGGCGACGGCACATGCAATGAAGAAGCAAAGCAATATTGCATCGGCGAAGGCTTTGAGCATTGCGCATTTATGTCGGACAACATCGCTTGCCATGACGGCGAAGACGTTTGCGGCGAACTGTACGGCATGAGAACCCGTTGCAGCGACGGCGTGCTTTCGTACGATATTTGCCTCTATGCCGACGATAACAAAACGCTGTTATACAATTATGTTTCCGAAAGATACTGCGACAACGGATGCAATTCTTTCGCAAACGCGTGCGGCGATGCATACGCCGTTGCCGAAGGCATATCGATTTCGCCCGAAAAGCTCTCCGTGCATGAGGGCGGATCGGGCGTGCTTAATGTCGCATGGACAACAAAACCGAGCGCTCAAGTCACGCTTGCGTTTAAACTCTCCGACGGCTCGCGCGCAACCGCCGATCCGGCGACGCTCACTTTTACGCCGAGCAATTATGCAACGCCGCAATCGATCAAGATTTCGGCGCTGCGAAACGGCATCGCCGGCGACGATGCCGATATAAACATTCAGGCGCAAATTGCAAGCGCCGACCCGACATTGGACGGTCGGACAACCGCGCCGCACCTCATTCATATCATCGACACCGAAGGCGGCGCAGGCGAAACGCTTGCCTTCCGCGCCATGGCAGCAAATATCACGACAGGCAATTATCAATCTTACGATCCGGGGCACGGCATCCGCATCTTCAAAGCCGTCAAACCCGATATCGTCATGATCCAAGAGTTCAAATACGGCAACAACGCAGATGCCGACATCTCCGCGATGGTTCAAAACGCGTTCGGCGCCGATTTTTATTATCATCGCGGCCGATACGTCGATAAATCGTGGATCCCAAACGGCATTATTTCGCGCTATCCCATCATAGATTCGGGCTATTGGCCATCAAACGAAGCAAATAACCGCGATTGGGATTGGGCAATCGCCGATCTCCCGGGAAACAAAGAACTCCTCATCGTCAGCGTCCATCTCCATACAAGCAAAAACGC
>CAVGZQ010000202.1:5044-5842 GCA_963633515.1 Bacteroidaceae bacterium | reverse complement strand
CGCATTCATGCAATCGAGATTCTCTCACAACGGTCATAGATTTAACGGCTTGAGCGCGGCAATGGCCGGTCTGTTGGCATTTGCCGCAGCCGCTCCCGCAACCGCAGTTGCCGGCGATTTTGTCGATACGCGCCTGAGCTTTGTCATGAGCGACGACAACTTGCTTTCCGATCCGGGCGAATCGCTCGTCAACAGCCCCGAATTCGACATGGGCGCCCGCAGCGGCAATCACTATCCGTTCGAGAACCTGAACAGCAAAGACTCGGGCGACGAAACGATGACGCACCTCGTTTTGTACAAAGAAATGCCGGGCTTTGTGAAAAACCTCACAACCGATGCCGCATTCGTCGGCCGTTTGGCCGTATTGACCGAACCCGAAAACGGCTTCTCGACGAGCGATATCAAGCTCAGCGATGCCGGATCGTATTTGCGCGCCCGGTATTCGTTTACCGATGTTCAGATCGACGAAAAAACGGGTCATACGCTCGATTCCGGCCGTCAGCTCGAATTGACATTTTTCCCGACCAACGCCGACCGCTTCCGCGCCGGCTATACCTACGACCTTTCGTGGGGCGGCAATAAGATCTTTACATCGCAAAAATCGCAATTTGCAACGCCGGGCTTCCGTCTGCGCTTCGATTGGGACGGCTTCTATGCCTTGGCCGGCGCGAAATCGACGCGTCAGATCATCTTGACAAAAGATAACGACGACGTAGCAAACCGCGAATTGGGCGCCTTCTGGGGCGGGATCTTCGGTTTGGGTTATGTCGGCAATATGTGGGCGGTCGAAGTCAACGG
>CAVGZQ010000202.1:0-5034 GCA_963633515.1 Bacteroidaceae bacterium | reverse complement strand
AGTCGTGTCGGGCGGCATTTCTGCCCGAATCAGCGCATTTTCGGAAGGATTCAACCCCGAGACGTCGATCGACTATCGGCTTTATCGCAACAACGACGACAGCTTCGAAGCGTCGAATTATTTCTTGCGCAAACCCAAAAACTACGAGCAATTTACGTGGCGCGCATCGGTCGAAGGCAACTGGCTGACGCAAACATTGGCGAGCTTCGAAGTTTTGGGCGAAACAAAACGCGTCGATGCCTTCGCGGGCGCGCTTCGCGCCGACTTCTATATCGGCAAACTCGCCATGAACGTCGACCTCGTCTATCGCGATCTCTATTTCATTCTCTTTAATGTCCCCAGCTTGGATCCGTTCTATGCGCTTCCCAACGATTCCGAGTCGTCCCCCGAAATCCTCTTCGCCGTCAAGGGCGAGTATTGGATCGAATCGGCAAATCTCTTGCCCTCGCTGCAATTTGCCATCCAGAAACCTGCTTCGTATCGCGGCCGCGTGAGCGAAACGATTAACCCGTCGGAATTGATGGGCGGTCAGCAAACCGTCGCCGTCATCGACTCGAGCACGATCGTTGCATTCCCCGGCGGAAACGAACCCAAAGAAGTTTACTCGCTCAAATTCGCCCTCCGTTGGGACTTGTCGGATATGCTCAGCCTCATCGGCGAAATCAACTACGACTACGACCGCAACCAATTGGGGCGCAAAAAAGATACGGTTGACTTTACGGCGCAATACTATATGCGTGACCCGCACGTGCTCGGTCTCGGCATCTTTGCTCAAGCCCGTTTCTGATATTCGGTCAGCATAATGCCATGGGGCGCGGTTAATGCCGCGCCTTTTTTCTCATTGAGCCGCCGGGCTTTTTTTGCCGTTTTTGCGCAGGTTTTGTCGGAATTTGAGGCGAAGTGATTCGGGAATCTCGTTTTTTTGATATTCGAAAAGGAGAGGCGTTCCCGCTTTTTATGGCGGCTTTGGGCACTTTTTCTTCGGTCGCCGGCGTCGTTTTGGGACGAACCCTGAGCGATGCGCTTTTGCTGTCGGCGCGCCCCGCCATCAACGTCGCCAACTTTTTCATCGTTTCGAGCGTGGCGCTCATGTGCGTATCGCTCGTGTATTTCGGGCTTTTGCGCGTTGTTTCGGCGACAAAACTCAATCTGGCGTTTTTGTTCTTTTCGGCGATCGGCGCCGTTGCGTCCAGATTCGTGCATATCGACGGGCAGACGGCGATTTTGTCGTATGCGACGTTTTTGATCACGGCTCCGGCGCTCGGAAATATCATCGTTTGGAGCGCAATCGGAGACGCCTTCGACGCGCGGCAAGGGCGGCGGCTTTTTAATCTCGTTTGCGCGGCTTCGACCCTGGGCGGCATCGCCGCAGGCTGCTTCATTCCTGCGATGATCCGCTGGTTCGGCTTCCCGGCGCTGCCCATTGCCGACGGTCTGACGTTTTGTCTCATGGCGGTGCCGGTTATCGGATTGCGCCGGCGAAGAAGACAGGAAAAGACGCAGTTTTCTGTCACAAGCGAAGGAAAACGCCGGATGCGCGACGATTTTATTTACGCCGCGCGCGATATTATCCGATCTCCGCTGCTGAAAAATTTATGCTTCATTTTTTTTCTGACGGCGCTTGCAACGAATATTATCGATTTTGTGCTCAAACAATATCTGCAAACGAACTTCGACCGCGAGGGAATTGCGATTTTTTACGGCCATTTCAATGCCGTATCGAATACGTTCAATCTCGTCGTGCAGCTGACGGTTTTGTCGCAGTTTTTGATGCGGTTCAAGACGCGCGCGCTGTTTGCGCTGACGCCGGCGGTGCTGCTCATCTTTACGGTGCCGTTTGTCTTTGTTTATACGGCGTTTTGCGTCGTGGCGCTGCGGTTTGTCGATGTTGCGATGCGGTTTACGGTTCAGGATGCGGCGCGCGAAATCGCCATATCGAGTTTGCCGCGGCTTTTGCGCAACCGATCGAAAGTCATATTCAAAGGCGTGATGAATCCGTTGGGGGGCATTTGCGCGGGCTTTTTGCTCAACATCGCCGTGCCTTGCATGAATGACAAATATACGCCTCTTTTGCTCATTCCGGTAATCGGCGTGACGTTGTATTTTGTTCGGGATTTAAACCGTTATTCGGCCGATCATTTGTATAAGCAGTTAAAACTCGTAAGTTCGGCCGATGACGGAAAGGTTTTGCCGAATTCGGATGAAGCGCCGTCGGGCGGCGCCGATCCGATATCTTACGATCCGGGCATGCTCATGGACGATTCGCCCGCGGTGCGCGAAGCGACGCTCGACGCCATTCTCATTTCGCGCAATGCCGATATCCGGACGCACAGCAATATACAGCGATGCGCCATGGCATGCGTCGCGCATGAAGTCCGCTTGGCGCAGGCGTCTCTCGTCGTTTTGCAAGCATTGAACGATATTTCGGAAAGCGAAGCCGACGACGAACAATCGTCCGATATTTCGAATGATGCCGACGATTATTCGCCGATTGCCGATGACAGCGAATTTTGTGCGAAACGGTCAATCGAAGGCTTGGCCGGCGTGTTTCCGGGCAGAATTGATCCGGCGGCCGAAGACTCGGACGCGGGCGATCTTTTGCGATGCTCCGACGGGAACGATTGCGGCGGCATGGAAGCGGAGAGAACTTTTAAAGGCGAATTCGAATGCGAAGAAAATTCTGCCGCTGTGCCTGAATGCGAAGAAAATTCCGGGGTTTTGTCTGAATTCGAAGAAGATGGCGGTTTTTCATCTGAGTTCGAAGATAATCCCGATGCGATAATCCGACGGACGGAATGCGCCGGCGAAAACGCCGAAACGCCGGCGAAGGAATCCGCTGCGGATAATCGGGCAGTTTTCGCAGAAAATTCGAAAAGCAATCCGAATCCGGAATTATGCGCGCCTGTCTTGCCGAACATAGCCTCTGCCGTTGAGCGCTCAAACGAAGCCGATGCCGTCTCGGAGATATGCGATGCGGCAGTCTATCGCATATTTAAGTCGCTCATGGCGGTTTATCGCCGCGATATGATTCAGACGATATTCCGATCGCTGACGTCGTCGCGGGCGTCGACGCGCGCGCAAGCTCTCGAGCTTCTTCAGCTCACGCTGACGAATACCCCGTATGCCAAGCGCATTTTGATCTTTTGCGACGATTTCAGCGTCGAAGAAAAAGTCGTGCGGCTAGACGAAATCGAACATATGACGGTCGGCGATGCGCTCGGTCTCATGGGCGAAGAAAACGACAGAAAAATCCGAAAACTCGCCGCCAAACTCGATATTCTTTTGCATGCGCGATCGTCCGATCGCGCGCGAGTTTGATCGCGTCCGAATCGACCGGAACACGCCGTTATCGGGCACTTTTTTAAAAAAGATTGCAACGCATAAAATTCGATATATCCGAACAGAGTTCGAATTCCGATTGCGTCCGAATCGATCTGAGCATGCGGTTAATCGGCATCGTTTTCTTAACAGAGAGCGTGACGCATAAAATTCAATATGTGTGTATGTGGTTCGAATTTTGACCGGTTTCGAATCGATCGGAGCGTGCGTTTTTTCGCTTGGCTTTTTTGCGGGATTGAAACGCGCAAAGCGCGAATACCTTTGCATCGCTCGATTTTTAAGCAAGCGCGCTGCGACAAACACATGGTTTTGTCGGATCGTTTGCATTTTGAACGCATATAAAACGCATAAAATTCAATAATCTGCATATGAATCGAATTTTAATTGCGCGCATCGCGCGCCGTCAATCGGCGGTTTGTTTTCGCGAAGGGGGGGCGGTTTTGAACGAAACAAAACGCGTTTATTTGTCTGAATGTTTGGAATTTGAGCAAGTCCGATCCGGGCTTGCCCGGAAAGTTGCGCGTATTGCCCGGCGCGCCGGGCAACAGCGCAACCGCGAAGGCGTATTGCGAAACGGCGGCGCAGCCCTGACGCCGTTTCGCAATAGCCGAAGCCAAAGCCCGTATTGCCGCGCAGCGGCAATAGGGCGCCGACCGCCGCATTGCCCCGAGGGCAAAAGGCGGTCCGTTCGCTTTTTATTTTTAAAAAAAAACGAAAAAAGCGCATGGAAAAGGCACCGAAACATCATCGCAAAACATCGGCGCAAGTCCCGATTTCCGCTTCGTTTGCATCGTTGCGGCGCGGGCGGATGTTCATTTTTATTTTTGTTTTGGGCGCAATTTGCTATCTAATGGCGGCAATGGTCTGAACGGCGGTTTTGCCGTTTTTTGCGGAGTTGAATGCATGGATGGGCAAGATAAGCGCGTAACGGAGACCGACCGGGCGGCGGCAACCGGGCATGTTGCGGCAGCCGCCGAGGGCGATTTTGCGGCGCAGGCGGGCGACTCGAAGGTTTCCGAGATCGTCGATTCGTTCGATGTCGGCGTTTATGCCGGAAAAGAGCTCTACCTCGAGGTCGAAGACGGAAAAGACGTTTTCTATCACGGCGATTACGTTTCGCAAATCGTGCTCGACAAGCGGCAAGAATTGTTGGTCGGGCGGCGGGATGTCATGGCCGGGCATTATCCCGATATCGATTTGGCGATGTATTGGAAAACCGACCGAAGCGTTTCGCGCCGACATTTGCGCTTTTATTTCAATATGTACGGCGCTTTTTTCGTCGAAGATTTATGCAACAACAACATGACGTTTGTCGGCGCCGATTGCCGCGTTTTGAACCGCGAGTGCGCCGAATTGAAACCCGGCGACCGGGTTATGGTTTCGCGTTCTGTCGTTTTTGTGTTTAAAATTCGGTGATACCTTCAAGTGAACGAATCTTCTTTTTTAAATCACGTTGCGCTCCGATTAAAAGCGAGCGAACCGATCGTCTGGATCGAAACCGCCGATGACGATTGGATCGTCGGGGGGATTGAGCGGATCGTGTCGCCTTGGGGCGATTGCCGCATCGTCGGGAAGCCCGATTTTGACGCACTCGGCAGCAGCTCCGACGGCGAAAAAAAGCGCGCCGTTTGGGTGTGGCAGGGCGCCATGCAAGCCGATATCGCCGCTGCCGAAAAGGCGCTTTTTTCGCGTTCT
>CAVGZQ010000201.1:0-5877 GCA_963633515.1 Bacteroidaceae bacterium | reverse complement strand
CAACACGACCGATCCGGGCTATTACAAATGGACGCAGTGGATCTTTTTGCAGCTCTGCAAACGCGGCCTGGCGTATGTGAGCGAAGCGCCCGTAAACTGGTGCCCGGCGCTGGGAACGGTTTTGGCAAACGAAGAAGTCATCGACGGGAAATCGGAAGTCGGCGGCTACGAAGTCATCCGCCGTCCGATGCGCCAATGGATGCTCAAGATTACGGCGTATGCGGAGCGGTTGCTCGAAGATCTCGACGAACTCGATTGGCCCGAACGCATCAAGGCGATGCAGCGCAATTGGATCGGCAAATCGATGGGCGCCGAGGCCGTGTTTAAAGTCAAGTCGCCGATACAAGCCAATATCCGCGTCTTTACGACGCGCCCCGACACGCTTTTCGGCGCGACGTTCCTCGTTTTGGCGCCCGAACACCCGCTCGTTCGGTCGATTGCGGCGCCCGAATGCCGCGCCGCCGTCGAAGCTTACTGCGAACAGGCGTCAAAAAAATCCGATCTGGAGCGCACCGATTTGGCGAAAACAAAGACCGGATGTTTTACCGGCGCCTATGCAATCAATCCCGCAAACGGCGCCGAAACGCCGATTTGGATTGCCGATTACGTGTTGGCTTCGTACGGCACCGGCGCGATTATGAGCGTTCCTGCGCACGATGCGCGCGACTATGAATTTGCCAAAACGTTCGATCTGCCGATCGTCCCGGTCATCGAAGGCGGCGACATCGCAAAAGAAGCTTATGCCGGCGACGGCGTCCACATCAATTCGGGGTTCTTGAACGGCACCGACGTCAAAGAAGGCAAGCAAAAGATGATCGACTGGCTCGAGTCGACCGGAAACGGCCGCGGCGCCGTCAATTACAAGCTCCGCGATTGGCTGTTTTCGCGCCAGCGCTATTGGGGCGAGCCGTTCCCGATTCTCTGGGACAAAGACGGGAATTATCATCTGCTGCCCGAAGAGCAGCTCCCGCTGACCTTGCCCGAGGTCAAATCGTACGAGCCGTCGGGCACGGGCGAAAGCCCGCTTGCAAACATCGAATCGTGGGTCCGCGTCGGCGATATGACGCGCGAAACGAACACCATGCCCCAATGGGCGGGATCGTGCTGGTATTACTTGCGCTACATCGACCCGAACAACGACGCCGCCCCCTTCGGCGAAGCAAACGAAAAGTATTGGATGCCCGTCGACTTCTACATCGGCGGCGCCGAACACGCCGTCCTGCACTTGCTCTATGCCCGTTTCTGGCACAAAGTGCTCTACGACATCGGTCTCGTCCACACCAAAGAGCCGTTCAAAAAGCTCTACAATCAGGGCATGATCTTGGGGCTTTCATACAAAAATGCCCGCGGCGTCCTCATCCCCAACGACCAAGTCATCGCCAAAGACGGCAAATTCTTCTCCAAAGAAGACGGCGAAGAGCTCTCGCAGATTCCTGCAAAAATGTCGAAATCGCTCAAAAACGTCGTCAATCCCGACGATATCATCCGCGACTTCGGCGCCGACGCCCTGCGTCTGTACGAGATGTTCATGGGACCTCTCGATCAGGTCAAACCGTGGGATACGCAAGGGGTTCAGGGCGTCAGCCGTTTCTTGGCAAAGTGCTGGCGTCTCATCGTCGCGCAAAACGAAAACGTCCTGCAAGACAACATCCGCGACGTCGCCTGCGACGCCGAAACCGAAACCCTCATGCATCAAACGATCCGCAAACTGGGCGACGATATCGAATCGCTCAATTTCAACACGGGCATTTCGCAAATGATGGTCTATGCCAACCATCTGCTGCGCCTCAAAACCGTGCCCAAACAAGCCGCCGAAGCGCTCGTCCTCGTTCTTGCGCCGTATGCGCCGCACATCGCCGAAGAGCTCTGGAGCATCTTGGGCCATTCCGATTGCATCGCACACGCCGTGTGGCCGGTCTATGATCCGCAAAAATGCGAAGTTTCCCGCGTCGCCATGGCCGTCCAAGTCGCGGGCAAAACGCGCGGAACAATCGAAGTCGCCCGCGATGCCGGCGAAGCGGAAATCTCCCGCGCCGCCCAAGCCATCCCGGCCGTCGCCAAACAGCTCGAAGGCAAAACGATTGTCAAAACGATCGTCGTCCCCGGACGCATCATCAACTTCATCGCAAAATAGCGCCTCTGACGAGGCTGCGGCGGTTTCGCCCCGTCGGGGCTCAATACGCCTTCGCGGCCTGCCTTTTTGCTGCCTGCCTGCGGCAGGCGGACGCAAATGCGGCAGGCTGCCCGAGCTTTTGCCCCCCCCCGCGGGGGGGGCAATACGCTCGGGGCGCGGCTATGTTCTCGGGCTTTCGGCCCTGCGAGCATACGCCGCGCTTTTTTTTTTGCGCTCCGCGCCGTCCGTTCAAAGCGCGCCGATCGCTTATCGCAGATCCCTGCCCGCAGATTGCCGTCTGAGCGCTGAGCTCTGATCTGACCGGGCATTGCGCATCGCTGCCCAAATTCCCCCGATTCCGATCGTTGCCCGCTCGCCCCCAAAATGATAAAATGTTGCCGGCGTGTGTGTGTGTGAATGGACAAAACAACAACGGAAAGGAGAACGATCATGACGGAAATGCTGTCAAAATCAACGGCGTCGGCGCAATCGGCGCAAGGTTCGGGCGCGAAAACGGCGAACATGAGCGCGCAAAACGCCGCCGCCGTCCAATCGATGGCCAAAACCGCTGCCCAAGGGCAGCAAACCGCGGCGGCGGGCGCAATAACCGTCGGTTCCCGCGTCAGGATTACCGGAACGGCCTATCCGAACGGTCAAACGATTGCCGAATTTGCGCGGCAAAAAACGCATACGGTTTCGCAGGTCAGAAACGATCAGGCTTTGCTCAAAGAAATCGTGAGCTGGGTCGCGATCAAAGACTTGGTCGCGCTGAGCGCCGCAGAACTGTCCGACGAATCGTCGCTGAGCGATGCCAAAGCGGCGGCATCCGCCGCCGGGCTCAAAGGCGCCGTCGACGATCAAAAAGCGATGCTCGCAAGGTACAACCCCGACGAATCGCTCTTCGACAATGCCGCGCGAGCCGTCCTTGCCGTCGAAACTGCGGGCGATGCCGGAAAAACGGGAGACATCGGCGACAACGCGGGATTATCGGTCGGCGGGTTCCAAATTACCGAAAAATACAGTCTCTATAAACTCGTCGCAAAATATGCCGACATGGGCGGCACCGTCTCCATCCCGAGCCAAATCGTCGACGGGCTTAAGAAATCCGACGCGACAAACCTGCTCTATTTGAGCTCCGAAGAGCGAAACACGCTGAAAAACCTGTTGATCCGCGCTTACAACGAAGACCGGGAGCGGTATCTTTCGGCGCAGAAACTCATCTGGAAAGCCAACTACTTCGACGGATGCACCGAACGCATGAAACGCTTCGGACTCAATCCCGACACCCTCGACCCGAAAATCGCCATTCTCATCTACGATCACGAAAATTCGGGTTCGGGCAACAACAACCAAACGCTGCAAATCATGGCCGACAATTTCGGCGACGGCAAAACGATCGACCAATCGAAACTCACCCTCGAAAATGTCGCTTGGGCCATTCAGCAGCAATTTGCTTCCCGCAACAACGGCACATACATAAACGGTTGGAACAGCCGCGTCATATCGCTCTATGCCGGACTGAAAATGTCGCCGGCGTCGGCCGCTGCCGCAACCGCCGCTCAAACGGCAGTTGCGCAAGAATCGCCCGAAACCGCCGCTCAAACGGTTGCAGCGCCCGAATCGGCCGGCGCCGCGCCGAGCGCAACGCAAACGGCGTCGGGCGAAATCGCCGCCGGATCGCGCGTCAAAATCGTCGGAACAAATTATGCGACGGGTCAAATCATCCCCGATTGGGTCAAAGCCCGAGCCTACACCGTCAGGCGCATCGATGCGCAAAACCGGCGCGCGCTCATCGACGAAATCACGAGTTGGGTGTTTATCGCCGATCTGCGTCCCATCGAAGCGCAAGCGGCGCCGGTTCAATCGCCGGCGCAAACCGGCGGCGAACAAACGTCAGCCCGGACGGCGCCGGCCCAACAAACCGAATCGCCGTCCGAGACGACGATTTCCGCGCTTCTCAAAGCGAATCCGAGCGTCAAAACGAATCAAGACCTCATCAATCTCTTCTATCGCATGAGCGACAACACGTATTCGGGCGCCGCGAACGAAGCGCAAAAATACGGCATAAAGATGAGCGCTCTCACCAATAACCGAAGCGCCGCCGTCGCGGGCGGCGCCGAAAATTCGGCGCAAACGCAAAAACAACCCGAAAATGCGCAATCCCCCGCGGCATCCGCGCAATCCTCCCAATCCCCGGCTCAAACGCCCCAAAAGCCCGCGCAAACCGCGCAAACGCCTTTTGAAAAACTGCTCGCCGATAACGCAGACAAAATCCGGACAAATCAAGATCTCATCAATTATTTCATCAATTCCTTGGGCGACGGAACTTACGGTTCGGGCGCGGCAAAAGCCCGCGAATACGGCGTCGACATGAACGCCCTCACCGCCGATCGCAGCGCGCAGGTTTCGGGCGCGGCAGCGACGCAAACCCCGACGGCTTCCGCGTCGGGCGGCGGCGTTGCCGTCAGCACAAACGGCGTGCCGCTCTTCAAACAGAGCGATTCGCGCTGGGGCAGCAATCATTTGGGAAGAAACTCGACGATTGCCAAGGTCGGCTGCGCCATGACATCGACCGCAATGGTCTTGAGCAAATTGGCCGGAAGGACGATTTATCCCGACGCGCTCAACACGTATCTCAACAATAACGGCGGCTACGACGGAAACTGCATATATTGGAGCAAAGCCGCGCAATATATCGGCAAAAGTTATACGGGGCGAAACTACACGCAAACCGTTGTCGATGACGAACTGAACAACGGACGTCCGATGGTCATTTCGGTCAATAACGCCGGACATTGGGTGTGCGTTGCCGGACGCCAAGCCGACGGCAACTATATCATCCACGATCCGGGCTATGGCGATGTCCGAACGGCCAAATGGAACGGCAACGTCTTGGCAGTCAACGGCTACAGCGAAGGAGACGACTTGCGCACATTCGGCTAATCGCCGCGCATTTGACGATTTAACATCAAATCGGCGCCCGCGGGCACATTTTGCAACGCGCCCGTTTCGGGCGCTTTTTTTTTGTTTTTGGGGCGTCCTTTCGCGCCCCGCAGCGGCGCGAAACAGCGCAACCTTTCTTATGCGTTGCGCAACTTCAATCGACGCTTTCGCATTCTAAAAAAAACTTTGCCGGCGCATGCGATGGCAAAATTTCCCGCAAATATCCCGAAGATATGAAGCGATTCGGTTCCGTGCGGCAAAAAAAATGCTCCGAACCTGCATAAACGCGCGCAGAATAAATATATTCAAACAATCGCGAACGCGATTGATTTTTTGGCATATTTTTTGGAGAAGGCATATTTCGGCCCGACGCATTCAAACGGGACCGACATCGGCAACCGATGCATCCGTCGCGTCGGGAGCATCGCTTTTGCAGGGAGGAAACCATGAATTCAAAACATAGCGCAATATGTTGCGCGTTTTTTGTTTTGGCGCTGTTGAGCGCCGGCTGCGCGACGACATTTTGGGGCATCGAATATCCGGCATTTTGGGAAGATTACACGAGTTTCGACACGATGACCGTTTCGCCGCCGCGAAACGACACGCGCCTTCGCGGCGCCGAATACGTCGTCGCCGAAAAATTCGTCTCTTATTTGCGCAACAATGCCCCCTACAAAATCGACAGCTATGTCGACGCATCGAAAAATCCCGAAAATATCGATGCCATCTACAATTATGCCATCAATCGCGACCCCAATGCCAACAATGCTTTCGTCGAAATCCGCCTGACATCGACCGACAGCTCGCACGACGTCGAAGAA
>CAVGZQ010000200.1:5362-5882 GCA_963633515.1 Bacteroidaceae bacterium | reverse complement strand
ACATATATCTTGCGCGCATTTTTCTTCAAGCTCGATGCAAACGCCATTTCTGCAACCATTCTTGCAATATTCTTCGGACGTTTCGCCTGTTTTTGCGTCGCATTTTATTCTGATCATTCCATTTTCGGAGCAAACGTCTTGCGCGCACGGTTCTTGGGGCGTCGGCGCATCGGGCTGCGAATCGCTGCCGCATCCGAAGAAGCAAGTCAGCGGAATGAGCGCAAAAAAATAAGCAAATGGCGTGTTTTTCATGACAAAAATTGATGTGTTTTAAGATACGGAAAGCAACGGTCAGCGATCCGTTCCGAGCGCAGCAAACAATCAGCGGGCAGCGATTCGTCTAGAGCTTGGCGCTCGGAGCTGCCGTCTCATTGCCGACCGCCGACCGCTAATTGCTGACCGCTGATCACTGATCACTGACTAAGTTCTAAGTTCTAAGTTCTAAGTTCTAAGTTCTAAACTGACCGCTCATTGCTCATTGCTCATTGCTCATTGCTCATTGCTCATTGCTCATTGCTCA
>CAVGZQ010000200.1:0-5313 GCA_963633515.1 Bacteroidaceae bacterium | reverse complement strand
TTGCTCATTGCTCATTGCTCATTGCTCATTGCTCATTGCTCATTGCTCATTGCTGAACCCTGATCACTGACTAAGCTCTAAGCTCTAAGTTCTAAGTTCTAAACCGACCGCTCATTGCTAATTGCTAATTGCTAACCGCTCATTGCTCATTGCTCATTGCTCATTGCTCATTGCTAACAGCAAAAGCTCCGTCCGAGACATTGCATAAAAAAACAACATTCGATCCGAACCGCATCGCAAACGAATTTCGGACCGAAATGTTGTATTTAATTCGCCGGAACGCCGCGAGTCCGAATTAAGTCAGGTATCGATAGACGGCATCGCATCCGTTTCGATTCCAGGCGAGGTCGTCGGCCAAACCTTTTGACCCGCAAGATTCGACGGCTTTGCCGTCGCCGCGATACATGACGAAGTGCCCGGGCGATGAAATGACGTCGCCGATTTGCAGCATGCTTTGCTTTGCTTCGCTGCCCATGACTTTGACGGCTTTCGACGACTGCGGCTGCCATCCGTGACCCTCGCTGATATCTCTTTGGAGCTCGTTTTTATAGCACCAACAGCAGAGCCCCGAGCAGTCGAAGGCGCGATAATTGCCGTTAAAGTACTCGGAAGCATTGGCATAAATCGCCGAATATTTGCCGGGATACATGCCGTTGAGCCCGTCGATGAGCGATTTGGTCATGATTTGCCCCTTGCCGCCCCAAACATAAGGATGGTGCGGGTTTCGGACAAACGACCGCGCTTTGTCGATGACTTTTTGCAAATCGGCAAGCGCGCTGCCGGAAGGATTGGGCGGCTCTGCCGTATAAGCGGCGCAGCACCAGCCCGTGTAAGTGCCGTAGCTGACTTTGTACCAGCCGTTTTGTTCGGCAGAAACGGTAAGCGATGTGCCGTTGGGAATCGTCGTGATGACATTTGAGCCGGAAGCCGGCGTTTGCCCCGATCCGGGCACATCGCGCAGATTGAGATCTGCCGTCGTGACGACGGTTTTTGTCTGCGTCGGCGCCGTTTCGCCCGATCCCGACGCTCCGCCGACTTTTTCGGCGTATTGACCGCTTATCCAGCCGGTCGCGCCGTTGTAGTTTATTTTGTACCATCCGTCTTGTTCGGCCAAGACCTCGACGACCGTGTTGCATTCGAGCGCGCCCAAGATATCGTAGCCCGTGCCGATGCCGGCGCGGACGTTTAAGCCGATATCGGCGGTGACTCTGACTTTAAAGAGCGCCGTCTCGGCATTGCCCGAGTCGGCATTGCCCGAATCGGTGTTGCCCGAGTCGGTGTTGCCCGAGTCGGTGTTGCCCGATTCTTGGGCTTTATAGGAAGTGTATCGAGCGTCGACCCAACCGAAACCGGCGCCGTAGGCGATTTTGAGCCAGCCGTCTTTGACTTCGAAATAGGAAAGATTTTGCCCTTTGACGACGCCGCCGATGCGCGCCGCCTGCGCCGACGCGTCGGCGCGCACGTTGAGCGCCGAACATGTCACGCTTGCCGTCCCCAAAACTTGATTATCGCGCGCCGTCGGCGCGTTTCCCGACGCATTTTTGCCGTTTGTTTTGGGATTGCGTTTTTGAAAATTCTTCAAGATGTCGGTTTTTATGATGCCCAACCGCGAAGCGGCCGAAGCAATCCCGACGCCCGCCTGCGGCAATGCAACGTTCGGCGTGCGCGCAAGGCGCGACGCCGCATCGAATTTTTTGGTTGCCGTTTTTGATGAAGTTTCGGCTATTTTGCTTTCTGTCATATCGTCCTCCGCAATGCAAAATACACTTATTTATATTATAGCATTTTTCGCTCATGCGCGAAAAGCGCAAAGCGCAGAAATCGGCAAAAAACGCGATATCAGACGTTTTTATTCGCGCAACATCGGGTATGATTGCCGCAACGGACGGGCGCCGCCGGCACAGGCGGCGCAACAATCATGCATTGAGCGCGAAGCGCATGCGAAAATCGGCTTGGAGAAATATCGATGAAAAAGCAAAACATTGTTATGTGCATGGCTGCGGCAGCGATATCGCTGTCGTTCGGCTGCGGCGACGACGGATCGCAAAAGAAAGCGCCGTGCTCGGAATGCGGCGCAAATCAAGTCTGCTCGCAGGGCGGGATTTGTTACGACACCCCCGATTGCGCGGCGTGCGGCGCCGACGAAGTTTGCGTCGGCGGCGCGTGTTACGGCAAAGACAGCGCATGCGCGGCGTGCGATCCCGACGGCGTTTGCGTCGGCGGCGCGTGTCTTGACAAAGACAGCGCATGCGCAAAATGCGGGCAAACCCAAGTTTGCAAAAACGGCAAGTGTTACGACGCAACCGATCCGTGCATCGCATGCGGCGCAGACCAAGTCTGCGTCGGCGGCGAATGTTACGAAAAAACCGATCCGTGCGCCAAATGCGGCCAAACCCAAATTTGCAAAAACGACAAATGTTTCGCCGCCGACGACCCGTGCGCGCAATGCGCAAAGGATCAAGTGTGCGCGCAAAAGAAGTGTTACGGCGCCGGCGACGATTGCATCCCGGGGTGCAGCGATTCGCAGCTGTGCCTTGACGGAGAATGCCGCGACTGTTCGGCGATGTGCGGCGAAGAATGCTGCGCCGAAGGGCAGATTTGCGACAGCATCGACGATGTGTGCGGCGATCCGTGCGGCGGCGGCGAACCGCGCTGCCGCGGCAATTGCTGCCTGCCCGGCGAAACGTGCGACCCGGTTTTCGGCTGCGCGCCGATTTGCGGCGAAAACGAAGCGCGATGCGAAAACGCCGACGGCATGTATGTTTCGTGCTGCGGCGAAGGAACGGTCTGCGACGCCGGGATGTGTCAAAAAGATTGCAAAGGCGGCGTGCGCTGCAACGGCATTTGCTGCCTGCCCGGCGACGTGTGCGAAGACAATGCATGCAAAATCCCTTGCGACGCCGCAACGCATGCGCGATGCGGCGCCGACGAATCGCTGTGCTGCGACAATGCATCGCAAATCTGCATTTCGCAAAAATGCGTGCAAAAAGGCAAACCTTGCACGAAATCGGCGCAATGCAATTTCGACGAAGTATGCGAAGAATCGTCGCAAAGCTGCATCAATGCCGACGAAATCGTTTCGTCATGCGAAGTCCGACCGCAATTCGGCGAATTTACGCCGCTTTTGCAATTTAACTGGCCCAAATGCCTCAACGGCGGCGCGCCGTCGCAATATCCCGACTATACGCGCGTCATCGTCATGCCGATGGCCGCCAACATGACCGACGACAACGGCGACGGCATCGTCGACGAAAACGACGTCCCCGACATCATTTTCATTTCTTATCGCAACAGTTACAGCCCCGACTTTCAGGCGCCCAGCGTGCTGCGCGTGATCAGCGGCGACGACGGGCACGAAATCGCTTCGTCGGCGCCGCGCTACTGGACTTACCCCATCGACGCCGCCGTCGCCGATATCGATAACGACGGAAAAATCGAGATCTTGGCCGGCACAAACAACCACCGCAAATACAGCGACACCATCGATTGGTCGACCGACGAACAGGATAAAATCGAAGCCTTGGGCGTCGAACCCGATGCCGGGTCGCCGACCGGCTATAAACTCGTGACGAAGTACCAAATCGGCATCGGGAACGGTCAAAAAGTCAGTTTTATATCGGTTGCCGACTTAGACGGCGACGGAACGCCCGAAGTCATCACGAATTACGGCATTGCATCGGTTGAAAACGGCGCGTTTGCTTGGCGCAGCGGCTGCGAAAACAAGAGCTTGGGCTATCTCCACGCCGCCGATTTGGACGGCGACGGAACGATGGAACTGACGAACGGAAGTTCGATTTACGACGGCCATTGCAACGTCCTTGCAACCGGCGGCAGCGGCGGTCACATTGCCATCGCCGACCTCATGCCGACCGGCGCCGATCCCGCCCAAACCGGCGAGCTCATCCCCGAAATCGCGCACACGATCAGCAAAAAATATGTGAGCAAAACCGACGGCGGAAAGTTCATCTTCAGCAAAATTTACAAAACGCCCCAAGAAGACGGATCGTTCAAGTGGAGCATCAAAAAAGTTTGGGAAAATCCCATTCCCGTCGACGAAGCGCGCATGAAAGCCAGAGGATGCACGTCGCCCGAGTCGACGGGCAGCGCTTGCGTTTCGGGCGGCGGAACGCCGGTCATCGCCGATTTTAACGGCGACGGCTTTCCCGATGTCGGCGTTGCCGCACGCTATTACTACATCGTCTACAGCAACGACGGAACCCCCGAGGGCGGCCGCGTTTTGTGGGCCGACGGCAATACGCAAGATTATTCGAGCGCCGTGACCGGTTCGAGCGTCTTCGACTTCGAAGGCGACGGCAAAGCCGAAGTCATTTACGCCGACGAAATGCTGCTGCGCATCTACGCAGGCGAAGGCGCGGGCGAAGACTTGGACGGCGACGGATACAACGACCCGAAAATCATTTGGAAAACGAAAAACCGTTCGGCCACGGGCTACGAATACCCCATCGCCGTCGACGCCGATAACGACGGCAGCACCGAAATCGTCCTCTCGTCCGATATCATCGAATCGGCCGACATCACGACCGTCGGAATTAACGTGTACGAAGACCCGGGCGCGCAATGGGTGCGCACGCGCCGGATCTGGAACCAACACTTCTACCACGTGACGAATATCAACGAAGACGGCACCGTGCCGCAGCGCGAACAGCCCAATTGGCTCCACCCCAAACTCAACAATTATCGCCAAAATGTGCAGCCCGCAGGCGTTTTCAACGCGCCCAACCTCGTCGCCGAATCCATTTCGTCCGATACGTCGGCATGCGCAGGCGACTCCCCGACGGCAACGCTCTTCGCGCGCGTCTCCAATCAAGGCGCTTTGGGCGTCAAAGCCGGCGTCAGCGTCAAATTCTACGCCGCCGACGTCAACGGCACCGGAACCGACGCTTTCTTGGGCGAAGCGTTCATCCCGACAACGCTCCCGCCAGGCCAATCGGGCGTTGCATCGCTCGCGTGGGATCAAAAAGTCACAATCGGCGGCGCCGAAACAAAAGTCAAAACGCCGGCGCAAATCTACTTCGTCGTCGATGAACCGACCGAAGAGAAAAAATACGGCGCATTCGTCGAATGCATCGAAGACGACAACGCCATTGCCGCAACGCAAGTCGAACTTTGCCCGGAAAAAGTCAATTAAACGCGTTCCGAAATGCTTCGGCTATTGCGGCAAAGCCGCAATACGCCTTCGCTGCCGCGCTTTTGCCCGCAGGGCAATGCGCGCGGCTTGCCTGCCTTTTTGCAGCCGGCGCCCGGCGCGCGCCGGCTGCAAATACGGCAGGCCGGCGCGGCTATGTTCTCCCT
>CAVGZQ010000199.1:0-5940 GCA_963633515.1 Bacteroidaceae bacterium | reverse complement strand
TTGCGCGCCATACGGCTTAGGGCTTCGCCTATGGCGCTTGCGCGCCATACGGCTTAGGGCTTCGCCTATGGCGCTTGCGCGCCATACGGCTTCGCGGCAGCGCTATCGGACTAAAGCCGATACGCGCTGCTTTGCGCCGCGCAGCCCGATGCTGCGCGGCCTTGCTGCAAATCGCAGCATGAGTGCCGCCCTATCCGGCTATTTGTCATTGCGAAACGGATAAACCAACGAAAACATCACCGAATAACGATTCACCGGAATGCCTTCTTTTTCGTAATAAAAACGGTACGTCGGCGCATCGAGCATCCCTTCCGAAAATGCATAACTCCCTTGCACCGTCAAACCGATATTCGCGCCGACATGCGCCGTAATCTGGGGCTGCAATATCGCATAAAGCGGTACTTTATAGCCATTTTTGCGCGATTCGTAATCGAACGCCGATTTTGTCTTTTCGGCGCCGCCGACCAAAAACGCGGCAATATCGGCCGTAATCCAATCATTCATAAACGTTGCGCCCAATTTGAAGCGGTGCATCGCATCGCCCGAATTCAAGGCTTCGTCGCCGGTCAAATACAAAAAGTTATAATGCGAATAGATGTTCCAATATTGACCGACAGACGAATCAAAACTCAGATCAAAACCGTAAATCTGCGCATTGTCGACTTGCGTCGGCGTATATCGCCCCTCTATTCCCTGCTCGATATAACCTTTTGAGCTGTCGTAATTCACGACGATCAAATCGCTGATAAGCGACGCAAAACCGTCGAGACGTATTTTCATGAAATACGTCGGCGCAAACAAAAACGACAATTCGACGTTGTGCAGCTTTTCGGGCTTTAGCTCCGAATTCCCGACATAATCGATATTATCCGCATACAATTGATAAAGCGACGGCTCTTTGAACGAATAACCGTACGAAACGCGCATCGTCATCCAATCGGTCCATTTGCCCAAAAATGCAAAACGCCAAGACGGCGCAATATCGCGCTCGGCCATCGTCGATTTATACACATCGAGACGCCCGCCGAGCGTCAATATAATCCGATCGTCCCAAAATCGCTGTTCGTCTTGCAAAAAAATCGACGGCGTCAAATAATCGATCTTGTTATAATTCTTGCTGTCGCTGCTTTCCGCGCCGCTGTTAAATTCGCCCCCCGCATTGATATTGTGATATTCCAACACGACGCCGCCGATCAACTCGTTCGCGTCATAAATCCGCCATTGGACTTGGCCCAAAGCATACAGCTTCTGCTGAAGCGAATCGAAATCCGTTTCGTAATGCGAAGAATCCGCATTTTCGCCGGTCCCCGCATTCGGAAATCGCTCTATCTTCGTCAAATCCGTATAACCGTTAAAATTTCTGAAACGATACTGATTCAGCCGGTAGGATGCAACCGCAAGCAACGAAAGCGATTCGCTCAGCTCTGCATCGTACATCAAATCCGCATAAAACTCCCGCCGATTGAAACGATACGCATCCTGCGTGCCCGCTTTGCTGTCATGAAGCGTTTCGCCGCTCGTATTTGTATTCGACGTTATGCTCGATTCGTCCAATTTGATATAAGGCGAATACTCCGATCCGTCGGCGCCGGCATAAATATCGGTAAATCCCGCATCAACCTTAAATTTGTCGTAATTAAATTTAAAATTGACGTTATACCAATGTTTGTCGGAATTCTTGCCGATGCGATTGGCATAATACTCGTCCGAAGCCTTGCCCGCGCCGACATTTGCGCCGCCTTGCACAAGCGAATACTTTTCATACATCGCGCTCCCGATCAGACCGGGACCCTGCGTCGTATTCCCCGATGCATGCGCCAAAAATCCGAGTCGCTTGTCTTCGCTGTTATAGGCGGCGATTGCCGACGCTTTGAACGTCAGATTGTTTTGCAGCGCCGCACGGTATTCGCCGTATTTTCCGATATCGGCGGCATCTTTCGTAAAAATGTTCACAACCCCCTGAAAAGCGCCCGATCCGTAAAGCGCCGATCCCGGTCCCAATACGACTTCGATGCGCTTGATCATTTCGATCGGATACGTTTCGTCAAGCCATATCCCCGAGTCCCTGACATCGTTCATGGGAACGCCATTTTGAAGCCACAAAATGCGGGAGTTGTTGTTTTCGCTCCCGACCAAGCCGCGGATCATGACCGATTGAAACTGCGATTGCGTCGTTTGCGTCTGAACCCCGGGCACATGCCGAAGAATTTCTGCCAACGTTCGCCAGCCGTGCGCCGAAATATCGCGATCCGTTATAACGTGAATCGTCGAAGGCGCTTCGCTGATCAGCTGCCGCTTCTTTGCTGCCGAAAATACAATATCCGATGCATTGAGTTCCCAACTCGCATCGTGACGCCAGCTCTCCGACAGCTTTTTCCCGTTAAGCGTATACGAATTGACCGGATGCCCGGGCTCAAGACCGGGCGGCATCAAGTCAGGACCGATTTGAGCTTGCGCCGGAACGCCTGTCCCGACACAAATCCCCGACAGCGCCAACGAACGTATCCATCGGTTTGACCTCTTTTTCATGTATCCTCTCCTGCGTTCCTTTTGCTTCCCATCTTATTATTTATTCGCTTTTATTATTATTATTATTCGATGTCTCAATTTGCCGGCATCAGGCATGATGCCTCGTTTTTGCATTCCGAAACCTGTTGCGTGCAAAATTTATTGCTCACGCACAAATTCGATTTGTCGGAAAAAAACATGCGATTCCGACATGCGGCTTGGGCAAAAAGCGGCGCATACTCTGACGTTGTGCCGCTTTCTTTTGTTTTCATGCTGCCGTTGCGATAATACGACAAGACGATTTGATCGGTCGTCAATGATCCCGAAGGCGATGTTATCGTTGCGCCGCGATAACTTTTGTCCTCCGTCGTCAACACCGATCCGTAACCGTCACCGCCCGTTGCAAGATAATCGGGAACGAGTATTTTTATGGGGTTCGGCGTCTTGTAAATGCCGTCGGCTGATTTGACGGACGAGGCTGACGGCAAAGTCTGTTTGCCGCTTCCGAAACACTCAGAAGCATACGTCGCTTCTGACGCATTTCCGTCGCCGAATTGCACCTGCGCAATATGTGCGCCGCAGTTTTTGTTGTAATAATAAAGCGTCTCAAGCCCGAATTCATATTCGCCGCCATAAAAGCTTTCTTTTGTTTTCCATATCTCGCAGACTCTTTTGCCCTCTTTCCCGTCAATCATTGCCGTTTCGTACGAAAACACGATGCCGCTTATCATCGGAAATGCCCCGGCTTTTTGAGTCAAACCGTGTTCAATCATCCTGACCAGCAAATCGGCCGTGCCATTTTCAATGACTTTCACCGTATTGCCGTACGGAAGATGTTCAAGCACCCAATCCATATCGATGCTGTTGTATCCCGACGTTGTGGCAACGATGCCGCCCGCATTAAAATAGAGCACATCAAAACTCGGCGTCTGCGGCGAATCGTTTTTTTGCGCCGAAACTTGATCGTAAAAATGCAGCCATCCCGATGTTTCGTCATTCCCGGCGGCATCCCCGTTCAGAAAATCCGACACCGCCAATGTCAGAATATTGCCCGCAACAGTCGTCTTTGCGCGAAGATCGGCCTTCGATTCTGCGTCAATCGTCCCTCCGCCGAACGACTGAATCGTCGGCGAATAATACGCATTCTTCGCTCCGCCGCCGGAATCCTTGCATTTCGGCCAATCTAAATTCTTTTCGCCGCCCGAAGACTCCTCATAATTATCGTAATCGTCCTTGCATACTTTCTTGCTCGTAATGTTATATGCGCACGCCCACCGCAATTGCTCTTGGTAAATATCTTCATAAATCGAATTCTCCGAACCGACGCCCGAAGATCCGATGATATTGTTTCTCATATCTTTATAACATTGACTGTATTTCTCTTCGGTAACCAAATCGCTCGTCTTGCAACTCCCCGAACAAGTCAAATCTTCGCTGCCGACAACGATGGGCGCGCCCGCGCCGACATCATTTTCTTCTTCCGAAAAGGCGGCTTCGTCTGCGATTTCCTCATTTAAAATGCCGCTGCCTCTTTTGGCTTCATCGAAAAAACAGCCGCAATTTACCCAGGTTTCTCCGATTTCGTTGCATATCGTCGGCGTTGCATCGTCAAACGGTTCGCCGATCGCCGGACGGACGTCGAACGACTTTATCGATGCGATATACGTGCATCCTTCGATTCCGCCGTCTCCCTTGCATGAATGGCATTCCGTCTCGCCGCTCTTGCATTTGGGCGTCACGGCCGCCGTCAATTTGCCCGTATATTCCCCATTTTTGGGTATCATAAAATAATGCAATACATTTTTTGCGCCGGTCTCATCCGACAGCGTTTCATCCGCCCCGTCATAATGCGCATATTTCAGACCAAATATCCCGGTTGGCTTCGACTCAAACTTATTTGAGCTCAGACTCGTGCCCTCGCCCTGATCATAAAAATTCGTATATGTCTGTTTTTCGCGTCCCGTCTCTGAACCCGTTTCTCCGTCCTGTTCCGTTGCGCCCTGTTTGTCATGCGTATCGCGATATGCATACAAAATGGGCTCATCGCTCGCATCGCCGTACACCCCGATCAAACCGTTGAATATTTCTTTGCGCTTTTCGGCAATAAGGCGATTCTTCAATTCGCTGCGCGTCAACATCAAGCCTTTCGCTTCGTATTGCGCTTGCGAACGCTCGATTTCTTTGTCATCCAAAATCAGACGGCTCGGGCAATGCGTCGCTATCGTTTTGATGTGATCGTAAAAACGCATGTTGTGCAGATCCGAATTCTCCCACCCTGTTGTGTCTATCGTTATCGGATCGCCGTCTTCGCCCGCATCGTCGCGCGTCAGCAAAAACAATTCATTCAAAAATTTATCGCTGAAACCGCGTTCGGTATACACATGCGCCAAAATCAAAAATGCCCGCGCATTTCGGTTATATGCGCGTTCCATCGCCTGAATGAGCGGACAATAATCCTTGCCGAAATCTATCGTTCCGAATCGGCCCGGAAATACCGAACGCGTTACCGCCCGATCCGTTACGCCGAACACGGCCAAA
The DNA here is from genome assembly GCA_963633515.1 of Bacteroidaceae bacterium. Taxonomy (GTDB): domain Bacteria; phylum Myxococcota_A; class Bradymonadia; order UBA4248; family UBA4248; genus UBA4248. The sequence goes on along the minus strand of CAVGZQ010000199.1, from coordinate 894 downwards.
ATCAAATCATTTCCCGAACCTTCTTTCGGCGGAATGCTTATCGTCGCATACTGACGCACCCCTTTGTCGGGAACTTCGGCTATTTTTCCCAGATTCTGCGCGAGGTATAACATGTTCGCCGACACATACGCATAATCTGCCTCGGCAATCACCGACTTCATATAATCCAAGTTGTTGTCAAAACTGTGATTTCCAAACGTTTCATACGTAAAATCTATCAAATTCAGCATCCGAATCGTCGGAATATCGTTAAACGCCGACGACTGCGGAATAGATACGCCGTAACTGTCTCCGTTGCCGACGCGAATCGATTTCGCGTCCGTTTTCATCCCGTAATATTTATCCCAAACGCGATAAATATTATCCATGCCCGACACACTATAATCATACGATCCGCTCGCGTAACAAGTATATCCGTTCGCTTTTATATAATTCAAATACGGTTGGTATTCGCATTCTTCGTTATCGCCGACGCAAGCTCCGCCGTCTTTTCCCAAAACGCCGTTAGCTTCATGCGAACAAACGGCATCGCCTTTGCGGCAGGTCACCTTCGAAGCAACCCACCCAATCGGATCTGCGAGCTCCATTTTCAAACTGCTGTCTGCATCGGCATCGCTCGGATCATCATCGTTAATCGCGTCGATATCATTTTCCGAATCGGGATCTTCATCCGCATTGCCGCCGTCGCCCGTGCTCCCGCCGTCGCCCGTGCTCCCGCCGTCGCCCGTGCCCCCGCCGTCGCCCGTGCCCCCGCCGTCGCCCGTGCCCCCGCCGTCGCCCGTGCCCCCGCCGTCGCCCGTGCCCCCGCCGTCGCCCGTGCCCCCGCCGTCGCCCGTGCCCCCGCCGTCGCCCGTGCCCCCGCCGTCGCCCGTGCCCCCGCCGTCGCCCGTGCCC
>CAVGZQ010000198.1:0-6042 GCA_963633515.1 Bacteroidaceae bacterium | reverse complement strand
CGCACACCTGAAGCGTATTGTTTGCGCATGCCGCCATGCCGTCGCTGCACCCGGGCACCATGCACGACGAAGTATCGAACGCGCATGTTTCGCTGCATCGAAGCGTCCCGACAAGACCTTCAAATATATCGTTGCACGTCTTGCCGTTCAAATTGTTGCCGTCGCACGCCTCTTCGGGCTCCAAACTGCCGTTGCCGCATACCGATTCGACCGATACGCAGCCATACTTTTCGTCGCATATCGGTTTTGTTTTCGCGCATGTAACGTCGCGCCAGCGCCCGTTATAACACGTTCTCGACACATTGCCCTCGCAGATGCGCTCTCCGACGCTGCATTCCGATTCCGAACACCCGCAATATATCGGCAAAAATAATATAAACAGCGCAATATATGTAATCTTATTCAAAATTTGCCCGCCATGCAATTTGTCAAAACTTCCCGCGCCGACGCCCCCCCCCCCCGATGCTTTCGGACGAAAACAAACCGATCCCCGCGCCCGGGCTATAACCCGCGCCCCCTATAACATATTCCGAGCCCCGGCGTGACAGGCTAAACGATTGTCCGACAATAAATCGCATTTTCCGCCGATCGGGAACCGGCTTTGACGGGGCGCCGACTTTCGCCCGAAGGGCGATGCGTCGGCGGCTTCGGCTATTGCCTGCGGCAATACGCCTTCGCAGCCGGCGCAGCTTTTCTGCTGCGCCGGCGGTTGCGCTATGTTCTCCCCGCCGCCCTGCGGGGCGGCGTGTCCGAGCATACGCGCAACCATTTTGCGCGCGGCGCGCGCCCGACGCGCCTGCGCATCAGAGATGCGCAAGCGCAATATTGCATGGCACATATTCGTATTCCATCGATGCAAACGTTTTCAGGATGGCTTCGAATATCATTTTTGCCCCCAACGGCGGAACGGCCATTCCGATTTGTTTGCGCGCCTGCGCTTTTGTGCCTTCGAACACAAACGAATCGGGGAATGTCTGAAGACGCGCGCGCTCGCGGTTCGTCAGCGCTCTGGGCTCTTCCCAATGGTACATATGCGTTCCGCCGCCCCCCGAACCGGTAACGGTATAAGCCGGTTTTCGCGGATCGAGCCGCCGGTAGATTTGACTTATTCTTGCCCCGCCGACATTGAGCCTGAGATGAGACGGAAGATGCGCGGTAAACGCATTTTCGCCCGGTCCGATATATCCGAGCCGTTCGGCGACGCGGCGCAATTGCCGCGTCTTTTCATGATTGGCGGCGCCCTCCGCTATCGGCGGTTCGCATATCGCTTCGCGGCACGTTTTCAAAACGTTTGTCGGCGCAGGCACTCTGAAGATATGCGGCAAATCGTTGCGAATGCCCACAATGACGATGCGATGGCGCGATTGCGGTATGCCGTACTTTTCAAACGCATACAAATGCGGATAAACGCGATACCCCGACGTCTTCATTTCGTTGGCAATCGTTGCCAGGGCGCGCCCTCCGTCGGCGCTTTTCAGTCCGCCCACATTCTCGGCCAAAAACCACTGCGGACGGTAATGGTTCAGCGCTTCGATGCCGTACATGTAAAGCGACCCGTATCGTCCTTGCATGCCGTGCCGATCGCCTGCCAGCGAGTAATCGTTGCACGGAAAACCAAACGACAGCGCATCGATTGCGCCCAACGATCGGATCGGCAACCGGCGGACATCTTCGCAAACAACGGTTTGCGGCGCGTCGGGGCATATATTCCGGCGATATGTCTTGCATGCCGCCTCGTCGCAATCGCTCGCCCAACCATGGACAATTTTGCCGTTGTTCTGCCCGATATCGGCATGAATGGCGCCGTATGCCAAACCGCCCGCGCCGCAAAACAGTTCTCCCAACCGAAACGACATTCTCTATTCCGCGCGTTATGTCTTCCGATGCAATGCGCGTTCGGCAATGTTCCGAAAAATCGGACGTTTAAACGAAACGCATCGATCGAAAAAAAGATTGCTTAATCCGCTGACACTCAACCGTCGAAGCGGCGTTTAACATAAACGTCCGTTTTTTTGAAACACAATTCATCGAAAGGACCGGGGATTCGGCGCAAATTCGGCTATTTTCGGAGTCCGATCCGAAGCGCGGGTATTTCCGTTCTTGTTTGCGCGCGGCATCGGGAATAATCGGCGGGTTCAATCCGATTGTTCGGCAGGCAAAACGGGGACGAAGAAAAATTTGCGCCGCGAAACGGATTCATGCGAGAACGCGCGCGATGTTTCAGGCAAAACGTCTGACGCAGGCGGCGTCTTGCCCGGCGCATGCGCATGCGCGCCGAAAACGCAAGACTTTCAGACAATCGAAAAGAGAGGCAAAAAAAATGATGAAAACCGACATTAAACGATGGGCTGTTTTGTGCGCATTGTTCATCGGATTGTGCGCATGCAGCCCGGCCGAAAAATCCGGCGCGCGGGCCGAGACGGCGAACAATCCGACCCAAAGCGCCGAAAATGCAGATCAAAACCGGCCGCCGCGCTCAGAAAACAGCGCCGCCGACATGGCGCGCTTGCTCACGCCCGAAGCGCTCAACGGACGGGCGCCCGATCTTTTCAGCGTCGAAGCCGAAACGACAAAGGGCCGCATTGTGATTGAATTGCGCCGCGATTGGGCGCCCATCGGCGTCGACCGCTTTTATAACCTCGTCAAAGCCGGCTTTTTCTCCGATATCGCCTTGTTCCGAATGGTGAAAGGATTTGTCGTCCAATTCGGCATTCACGGCACGCCGTTGGTCAGCAGCGTGTGGCGCGAAGCGATGCTCGGCGACGATCCCGTCAAAGAATCCAACGTCCGCGGCACGCTGACTTTTGCAACCGGCGGTCCCGATACGCGGACGACGCAATTGTTCATCAACCTTGCCGACAACGCGATGCTCGACTCCAAAGGCTTTGCGCCGATCGGGAAAGTCACATCGGGCATGGATATCATCGATTCGCTCAATTACGAATACGGCGAACGCCCCAATCAGGGCAGAATACAAAAAGAGGGCAATGCTTATCTCAAAGACAAGTTCCCCAACCTCGATTACATCGTATCGATGAAATTGATTGAGCAATGACCGAACCGGCGATCCGTCCGCTTCTGCGCGATCGGAGAAGCGGACGGCGTTTTTTTTCGCCGGCACCGTCCGAAGCTTCGGACGGCGTCCGTCAGACTCCGAATATCCGGGATTGCGGGGCATAATCGATGCCGCCGATGCGCAAACAATCGAAAAAAGCGCGGCGTATGCTCGCAGCCCCCGGCGCGAACATAGCCGCGCCGCCTGCCGTATTTGCAACGCAAATAGGCAGGCTTGCCGCGCGTATTGCCGGCAAGGCAATAGCGCGGCTGCGAAGGCGCATTGCGGCCGGGCGGCGGGAACGCCGCCCGGCCGCAAAAGCCGAAGCCCGCCAAATAAAAAACGCCGGACGGACTTAAACCCCGGCATTCAAATATCGGAAAATAAACCGTCGGGAAGGGATATCGTCCCGTTTTCGGGGCGCAAAAAAAGCGAGCGCGGGCGTGTTTTCGGCGTTTTGCGTCCGGCAAGCGCGGATCCGGACCGAAAGGATTTCGCGGTCGGACAAACGCCGTCGGCCGACGGTCCGGCGCCCAAATATGTGCGGTTTGCGTTTGCCAACCGCCGCAGCGTGATTATAAACGTTCGGTTCGGCGGCGCGCATGCTCTTGCAGCCGCAGTTTTTTATGGATTCCGCCCGTCAGCGGGCGCGCGCAACGCGTCAGAGGATAAATCAATGAATTCCGGAAATCGCAGCGACAACAGAGGCAAAAAATCGGGCGCCAAAAGCGAGGAGATCGCCGGCGCCAATGCCGAGGCCGAACTCATCGGCGCAACGCAGGCAGACGGCGAAACGCTCAATGAATCGGAGCGCATGTATGAAGCGTTCCGAACGGAAATATTTGACGATCCCGCCGATTTGCCCATTTATCCGACGCATGAATTCGTCGTTTTTCCGGGGTCGGTTGTCTGCGCGCGCGTGACGGACGAAAAAAGATTGCAAATCATCGAGCGATCCGCGCAAACGCATGAAAGCATATTTATCTTTCCGTTCGACCCGGTTCTGCGCAATTCTTTCGATCCCGAATGTCTCAAAGACGTCGTCGGGACGCAAGTCCGCGTTTTGTCTTGCGAAAAAAAAGACGGCGAAGACGGCGTCTATGTATCATTTTTCGGTTTGCGGCGTCTTTCGCTGCAAAATATATATATCGTCAAGGACGCCGACGCCGAAGCGGCAGGCGATTTGTTTTACGGGAGTCTGTCGCTTGCGCTCGATATCCCGCTGTCGACGGAAGGCAACGATCGTTTTGCCGACAGCGCATTGCTGCGTTCGGTGCGCGCAGCCGTCAAGAGCATGTGGGAATCGCAAGGTTCGCGCCACGGCATGAAAGAAATCACGCGCATTATCGAACGATCGAACGATGCCGGCAGTTTTTGCGATTCGGTAGCCGCCGCCGCCGACATGCCGATCGACGTCCGCAGACAGATTTTGCAAGCCGTATCGGTGCGCCAACGGCTTCAGATTCTGCTGAGCGTCTTTTTGGCCAAAAAACAGGCCGACACGGTTTTGCGCGATGCCGGCCAACAAGTGCGCGAAGACCTCGAAAAACAGCAGCGCGATTATTTTGTCCGCCGCCAAATCCGGGCGATGCGCGACAAAATCGGCGACAAAGATCCCGATCCGACGCGCGACGAAGACGAAATCGTCGAAAAAATCGAAAAATTAAAAGCTTCGAAAGAAGTCAAAAATTACGTCGAAAAAATGTACAAACGCATGGGCTATTTGCCGCAGTCGAGCGCAGAATATGCGACGGCGCGAACGCATATCGAAACATTGCTCGATGTGCCGTGGGAACAATCGACGCCGGACGAATTGAGTCTGGATCATGCCCGCGAAGTGCTGGATGCCGATCATTACGGCCTGACCGAAGTCAAAGATCGGATTATCGAATTTCTCGCGGTTCATGCGCTCAGAGATGATTTCAAGGCGCCGATTTTGTGCCTATTCGGACCGCCGGGCGTCGGCAAAACGAGCATCGGCAAAAGCATTGCGCGCGCCTTGGGGCGCAAATTCGAACGCATCAGTTTGGGCGGCATTCACGACGAATCGGACATCCGCGGCCATCGCCGGACTTATGTCGCAAGCATGCCGGGGCGCATTGTTCAGGCGCTGCGCCGCGCGCAATCGATGAATCCGGTCCTGCTCCTCGACGAAATCGACAAGCTTTCGCAAAGCAATCAGGGCGATCCGGCAAGCGCTTTGCTCGAAGTTTTGGACCCCGAACAGCACAGCGCATTTGTCGACAGCTATATCGAAACTCCGATCGATTTGTCGCGCGTGCTGTTTATAACGACGGCAAACAGCCTCGACACAATCCCCGGACCGCTTCGCGATCGCATGGAAATCCTCGAAATTCCCGGCTATACGCATGTCGACAAACGGGCGATTGCAAAAGATTTTTTAATCCCCAAAGTCATAAAAGATCACGGTTTGACGAACGCGAATCTCAGCATAAGCGACGAAGCGTTGGACGATATTATCAACTATTACACGCGCGAAGCCGGGGTGCGCCGTTTGGAGAATTGTTTGGCGGCCGCATGCCGAAAAGCGGCGGCGCGCGCCGTCGAGGCAAAACAAAAAGGAAAACGCCGATCTTGCGTCAACGTAACGCGCAAGAATTTGCAGCAATATTTGGGCAAACAAAAATACGATTTCGATTTGATCGAAGAAAAACGCCGCCCGGGCATTTCGACCGGTTTGGCGTGGACGCCGGCCGGCGGCGATATATTGTTTATCGAAACGGCGCGCCTGCCGGGAAAAGGCCGGCTGTCGATAACCGGAAAACTCGGCGACGTCATGCAGGAAAGCATACGGGCCGCCATGACGCTCGCCCGATCGTGGCTTTCAAAACACGGATCCGAAATCGATTTTGACAATGAAGATATCCACCTGCACGTGCCTGCCGGCGCAACGCCCAAAGACGGACCGTCGGCAGGCGTCGCCATCTTCTGCGCCCTTTTGAGCTTATATCGGGAAATGCCTATTC
>CAVGZQ010000197.1:0-6054 GCA_963633515.1 Bacteroidaceae bacterium | reverse complement strand
AACGCCGAAAACCGAAGAAACGCCGAAAACCGAAGAAACGCCGAAAACCGAAGAATCCGCGAAAACCGAAGAAAATACAGAAAAAAATTCGCCCGAAGACGAAGAAAACGGTGCCGCCGACAAAAGAACCGGCGAAACGTCAGACAAAAAAGACGATGACGCCGCAAACGGCGAAAAAGACAATGACGCCGACAGCCGATTGACGGCCGTTTCCGAAAAAGGCGGCAACGCGAGGGCGTTAAAACGCAATAAAAAGAAGCGCCAGCGCTGGAATGCCGACAACCGGGCAAATGCATCGGACGATGCGCCGACGGACGCCGATAATGGCGATGCCGATCCCGCAAACGCATCGGAAACAAACGATCGGAGCGGCGAAGAAGACGATCGGCGCAAGCAAGACGAAACGCTCGAAAAACTCGATAAAGCCGCCAAAAAATCGGAAATCGAAAACTCCGGCGACAGCTTCGAAGTCAGCAGCGATCTTCGCCCGAAGCCGGATCCATCCGACGGCGTGCAAAAAAGCGATTCCGGCGGCAGCGCGACGCCGTTTGACGACGACGACGACGACGCATTCGGCGATTTCGACGATTCAAACGAAACCGACTTTTTCAATGGGCGCATGTCGCAGCAATTCGACGTCGACCCCGAATTGATGAAAGCCAAGAAAGGCAGCAAAACGACGGTTATCCTCATTGCGATTCTCGCCGCCGTCATTGCTCTCGTCGTCTTTGCCATCGCCCAATAGTTTTATTTGCGCTCACAGCCCCGGCGATCCGTCGATTCGCTCAAACGATGCCGGGGCTTCTTTTTTGCCGGATTTTTGCCGTGAAAAACATTTTGCCTCTCAAAAGCATCATCCAAGACGCATCAACGGGCGTGAAATTCGCAAGCGAGCTCGAAACGCGAATCGAAGCGCGGATTCGCGCCATGGGCGCAATCAAAGGATTGGTTGCGCGCAACGCATACGCCGCCGCAAAAGCCGTTCGTCCCGGATATGTCCGACACATCCTCATCGTTCTGTCGCGCGACTACATCGAAGCATACACGCCGCTGCATGAAGCGTATCGCGCTTCGCAAACGCTCCCATGCGAAACCGTCGCGCCGCTTATCGATTTCATACGCAGCAACAAATCGCAATGCCTCGATATTTTTTGGCGCATTGCCGACAAATACGGCAACCGTCACAAAGATCATTTTTTGGGCAAAGCATACGCCAAATTCAAACCGACAATCGAAGATTATCTCCCGGCAATCGCCTTCGAATTGGCGCAAGCCATCGAGAAGTTCACCGTTGCCGATGCCTGATGAACGATTGAGCGATTGCCGGCGGCGCGCATGATGCAAAACTATAGAAAAGCCCGGGGGTTTCTCAAAATCCGGGCTTTTTTAGGGTTGCGCTTGCGCCGAAGTTTCGGGTTCGATCATTTCGGGCACAATTTTTCGCATCGCCGCCCGAATCCGAGCATTGTCCTGCGAATCCCTGAGCTCAGAAAGCTCGGCGATATCGCTTTTGAGACGGTCAAAATCGACGTGATGGATTTTTCCGACGTATATTTTCGGATGATGCGTGCGATCCATGCGTTCTTCGTCAAATCCGATTTCTTCGAACAATTTTTCGCCCGGCCGCACGCCCGAAAAGCATATCGGAATATCGCGTTCTGTTTTTCCGCTCAGCCGGATTAAATCGCGCGCCAAATCGACGATTTTCACGGGTTTTCCCATATCGAGCACGAAAATTTCGCCATTTTCGGCCATCGCAGCCGCCTGCATGACGAGCTGACTCGCCTCGGGAATCGTCATAAAGTAGCGCACCATATCGGCGTGCGTCACCGTGAGCGGACCGCCGTCGCGGATTTGCTTGCGGAACAGCGGCAAAACGCTCCCCGTCGATCCCAGCACATTGCCGAATCGAACCGCGCAAAAGCGCGTCTTGCCCTTTCCCGACAATCCCTGAATATAGAGCTCGGCGATCCGCTTGCTCGTCCCCATCACGCTCGTCGGATTGACCGCTTTATCGGTCGAAATCATGACAAATGCATCGGCACCGCGACGCAAAGCGCACTGCGCGACGGCCGCCGTTCCTTCGATGTTGTTGCGAATCGCTTCGCCCGGATTAAACTCGAGCAGCGGCACATGTTTGTAAGCGGCCGCATGGAATACGACTTCGGGACGCGATTCTTCGAATATTTCATCAAGCCGCGACGCATCGCAAATATCGGCCAAACGGGCGACAATCGCCGTATTCTTCGCCGCAGCCCGCATTTCGCGTTCAATCGAATAGAGAAAGAGCTCGCAGCGCTCAAGCAAAACGATTTCCTTCGGTTCGAAATTGAGCGCTTGACGGCAAAGCTCGCTGCCGATCGATCCGCCCGCGCCGGTTATCAATATGCGCCGGCCGCGCAAAAATTTCGATATCTCTTCTTTGTCGAGCGTAATCGGTTCGCGGCGAAGCAAATCTTCGACAGAAATTTCCCGCATCTTCGACAAATCGAACTTTCCTGCGATCAATTCATTGATTTTCGGAATTATCTTCGTCTTTATCGACGCCTCGGCGCAAGCATCGAGGATATCGCGCAGCCGATTCGGCGCCGAGTCGGATTCGACGATAATCGCTTGTTCGATTTGGCATTTCGCGGCAATCGCGCCGATTTGGGCAATATTCCCCAAAACGGGAACCCCGGCAATGATGCGATCGATATCTTCGGGCGCTTCGCTGATAATCCCGACGGCGGCAAACGTCATATCGGTGCCGTTTCGCATCGATTCGACGATTTGTTTTGCATCGTCGCCCGTGCCGATGAGCAAAGCGCGCACGCACGCGCCTTTGCCCGCAATCCGGCGTGCATGTTCATAGAGCATCCGGCGCAAAACGCGCACGCCGATGCAAAAGACGATCGCGAGCACCCAGTTGATGAATATGACGCCGACCGGAACAAGAAAAAGCTGCATCGCGGCAAACCGCTCGACGGCAACGCCGACGCCGGCGCGCATGGCAAAGATCGGAACTTGCGCCAAAGTCAGCGCCGCAAAAAGCCGCCATACGTCGGAAAGCGATATAAACCGCCATGCGGCGCGCGTCGCCCGCATTAAATGCAATGCCCCGAACTCGCAGGCCAGCACTGCGGGCAAACACGTCAGCGCGCGCAAAAGCCACTGCAAATCGAAAGCAAAATCAAGACGCAATAAAAACGATGCAAAAAATGCCAAAACAAGCGCCGCCAAATCGATGCCAAATCGCGCAACGGCATTACAAACTCTTTTCATTGCGATCCTTCTTCTGAGTTGCGCGCCGAAACACGCCGACCGCCGGAGCGCAGCTTATGCCGCGCTCCGGTGCGGATTCAAAAGCATTATTTTGACCAAAAATGCAGCAAAAATCAATGCGTTAGGCGCGAACCGCCTTTCGTATGGCATCGCACACGCGCATTTGCTGAGCTTTTGTCAATGCGCTTCCCGACGGCAAACACAGTCCGCGTCCGAAAATCGTCTCGCTCACGGCGCCGCCGGCGCATTCGGCATCCGCATAAACGGGTTGCATGTGCATCGGCTTCCAAACCCAACGCGATTCGATATTTTCGGCCTCCAGAGCGCATCGGATATCTTCTTGCGAACGCGAAATCATCTTCGGATCGATTTGAATGACCGTCAGCCATTTGTTCGAAACGGCGCCTTGGGGCTCGGGCATGAACGTTATCCCTTCGATATCGGCGAGCGCTTCGACATAGCGGTTAAATATGGCGCGTCGCTTTTCGATGCGATCTTCCAAAACTTCGAGCTGCCCGCAGCCCACCGCTGCCAAAAGATTGCTCAGGCGATAGTTGTAACCAATTTTTTTGTGATGATAGAACGGCGCCTTTTCGCGTGCCTGCGTCGCATAGAAATGCGCACGCGCGACGATTTCGGCGTCGGACGAAACGAGCGCGCCGCCGCCCGACGTCGTGATAATTTTGTTCCCGTTGAACGAAAACGCCGAAACCGCGCCGAATGTGCCGCAAAGACGCCCGCCGAGCCGAGATCCGAGCGCCTCGGCGCTGTCTTCGACGATCGGCACGCCGTATTGCGCGCAAATCGAACCGATCGCGGCGAAATTTGCCGGAATGCCGTAAAGGTCGACGACGATCGCGGCTTTTGGGAGTTTCCCGCGTTTGCTGTCGTCGGCGAGTTTTTCGGCCAACAAATCGGGATCCATCTGCCACGTCGAAAAATCGGAATCGATGAAAACAGGTTCGCCGCCGCAGTATTTGATGACATTGCACGAAGCGCCGAACGTAAAATCGGAACAATAAACGCGGTCGCCCGGTTTTATGCCGAGCGCGACGAGCGCCAAATGCAGCGCCGCCGTCCCCGACGACAGCGCGCAAACCCCGGCGCCGCCCATATATTCGCCCAGTCCGCGCTCAAACCGATCGACAAACGGTCCGAGCGGCGCTATCCAATTCGATGCAAACGCTTGCGAAACATAATCCGATTCATGTCCCCCCATATGCGGCGGCGACAAAAATATGCGCGGTTCCATATTGCTGTTCTCCAAAAGCATGATGCCGGCAAAAATACTGAACAGAATTCGTGCATATGCGGCATATGCGCAAATTCCGCGCAATAAATGCAAAATACAGTCCAATCGGAAAATATTATGCAAATTCTTGCGTTCCGTCTCTTACAACGATCGCAATGCCGATTCAATGCCCAAACCGACAAAACGCATGATGCCGCACGCCGAAATCGTCAAACGGCAACGATGCCAAAACGCCTTTTTCTTGAGCATTTGCCGCAAAACATGTAAAATAGGCGGGTCTTTGTGTGACCATCGCGCGGAGGATGTATGAAGACATCGGACAGATTGGGTTTTACGCTTATCGAGCTCGTCACGGTCGTTTGCATCATCGCGTTCTTGTCGACGATCGCGGTAACCGTTTATCGTCGCGTCGAAGCGTCGCGATACGACAGCGAAGCGCTGGCCGCCGTCGAAGATTTCAGCGCCCAAGCGCTGCGCCTCATCAACGATCGCGGCGTATCGGCCGAAACAGATACGACAGAAATTCATACCGGATGCGTCATTATCACGCCCCAAACCGACGGAACATTTGTTCAGACCCAACAGGCCGGCGCCAATTTCTCGATAAACACGGCACTCGCCGAATCGACATCATCGCATTGGCAATACCGAGTATGCATCGGTTTTGCCGATTCGGCAGGAAAAAGCGAGTCGTTCGTCGTATCGGCGCACCGAAGGGACTCGTCGCGCGCGATAGTGACGGGGGCTGCGCTCGATTCGCCCGTAACATTCGCCGACGGGCTTGCCGAGCTCCCGACCGAAATTCAACTCTTTCCCGCGTCTGTGGGAACGTCGTGGCAAAATGACGCATAGAAGCCGGCGTTTTTTCGATTCTTCGGCAAACGCTTTTGCATTTTTGTTTATAATATTCGATTGCCCGGCGCTTTGTTTGCGCAATCGCAGCCTTTTTTGTGAGGAGACTTCTATGAAAAGCAGAGGTTTTACGCTTATCGAACTGATGATCGTCGTTGCGATCATCGGCATTCTCGCAGCGACGGCTGTCCCCATCTACAGCGCCTATATCAGCGAAGCGTCGCACGCCGAGGCCAACACCATTTTGGTCGATATCGCCGCCAAAGAAGAAACGTACAAAAACGCTTGGGGAAATTATATCGAAATTCCATGCAACGATGTGGCATTGCCGTCATTCGGCACGCGCCAACCGCAAACCGACACAACCGACAGACGATTTGCACAACTCGGCTTCGAAACCGGCGGCGCCGGCGGCGTTTTCGGCGGAACAGTATATTACGGCTATTGCGTGAGACTCGACAATAACGGCAACTTTAGGGCTTTTGCCCGCCGCAATCTCGTTTCCGGGACAGAATTCGCTTATATTTCCAATCAAAACCGGCGTGCGGTTATTTTCACGGCCGATGCCGCTGTTTTCAATGATTGATCGGCGTTTTGCAAGAAATCGGGCGCCCCGAAGCGGGCGCTTTTTTTGCGCTTTGTCAAAGTCATTCGGCCGTCAGACCGCCGCAAAAAAAGGCCGCGCG
>CAVGZQ010000196.1:3796-6161 GCA_963633515.1 Bacteroidaceae bacterium | reverse complement strand
CCCGTGACGGCGAATTATTCATGCTTTTTTCGCATTTTCGGGCAGAAAATGCGAAAAAACGCGAAAAAAGCCCAAATAGCCTCGGCAATTTGGGCTTTTTTCGCCTATCGAACCGGAATCGTTTTTTTGGGGCGGCTGCCCGCCGTCCGTTCGCCGCCGTCAAGGGCGCGTCCGGCATGTGGGGCATGGCGGGCATTTCGGACACAAACACGCTTTTAAGCCGTTGTCGTAACCTTCTTTGAATTTGTCGGCAAGCTGTCTGGGGGTTGCTTCGGTGCATTGATAGCGGTTATTTTCGAATGCTTCTTTGGCTTGTTTGAGAGCGGCTTCATCGGCGGCGAGCCGGTCTTGCCGTTCTTTGAGATCGGCTTGCGCGGCGGCGAGGGCTTCGAGTCCGGCGCGGAGTTTTTCTTGATCCGCTGCGATTTGTTCGCGTTGGGCATCGAATTCGGCGCGCTCGGTTTGCAGCTTTTGATTGAGCTGTTCGATGAGATACGCATCGATATCGCCGTCGAGCGCCGTAGGTTGGGCACAGACCGGCGACAGAGAAAAGAATCCGGCGCAAATCGCGCCCAAAATGCCGGCAAAAACAGGCGTCTTTTTCATGACTTCTCCGAAACCGCGCCAAGCGCGGCGATAAAAGGCGATTGCGCAAAAAACGAAAAAAGAACGACAGACGAAGGGAATTCTTGCAAATTAACCGAAATATGAATTTTATGGTTTAATTGATGCCGAGCGCCGAATTGACCATGTTCCACCAAGAGTTGTTGCTGAAAACCGACGAAACGGCGATCCAAGAACCTTGATCGCAGACGTGCGGATAGATCGCCACGGCCGCTTCTTTCTTTTGAAAATCCGATTCGATGGTGTTGAGGATCGTGACAACCTGATCGGTATTGAAATAAGACCCCGCATTGATGCTGTCTTTGAGTGCCGAGACTTTTGCAAAGTCGGTGTATTTGGATTGCATTTTGCTGAGAATGGCATTGAGGGCAGATTGCGACACGGCGTAGCAATTGTACGAGTTGTCGGCGTAGGTGTTGTAGTTGTTGTAGTTGTTTGTATTGTAAGAATAGCTTCCGGAATACGACGAATCGCCGCTGCTGCACGTCGGACACGTCGGACACGTCGGACACGAGCAATCGTTCAATCCGGCGCTGTGGCCTTTTTTGTAACCTTCGTCGTATTTGGCTTTGAGTTCGTCGTCGCCGGGCGGGGCGCATTTGCCGATTTTTTGCGCCAGCGCGCCGCATTCTTTGCTCAGCTGCGCGCTCCGGTTTTCGAACGCTTCGCGCTCTTTTTTCAGCGCTGCTTGGTCGTTTTTCAGGGCGGTTTGGTCATTTTTGAGCTGTTCTTGGTCGGCGGCGAGCTGTTTTCGGTTGGCGCGAAGGGTTTCTTGATCGATGGCGAGCTGTTCGCGATCGGTGTTGAGTTGCTTGAGCTTCTTTTCGTAATCGGCGCGCAGGGTTTCGAATTCGGCGCGCTCGGTTTGGAGCTTTTGGCTCAGCTGATCGATGAGGTATTCGTCGATGTTGCCGTCGAGCGCCGAAGGCTGACCGTATGCCGGCGCGCATATCAAACCGGCGCAAAGCGCGGCGAAAAAATCGGTTCGAATCGGTAATCTGTTCATATTTCTCCCGAGAAGCCGGCATTTGCCGGAAGGCGCGCGGCGCGCAGCGACAGACAGAAGGATAAATGACGGAAACTGCAAAAATAAAGCATAAAATCGGGAAATCGCCGGCATGCGCCGGATTATCCGGCGATTTGCCCGCGAAACCGGAGAAATTTATGCCGAACGGCTGCTTAAGTCCGAGATCGCTCTGAACCTGATCCCGTCAAATCGAATTGAACGGCGAAGAAACGGCATGCCAAGAGTTTTTGCCGCAAACGGCGGGCCAGAGCGCGACGGAGGCATCGTGTTTGCTGATGACGCGCGCGAATTTGCTCAGAACGGCGATGACTTGCTCGGCGGCAAAGCGATAGCCGCTGCGGACGGCGTCTTTGACGACGTCGGGTTTTCGAAAGTCGCCGGCCAATTTGTCCCAATTGGCAAGCAACGTGCTGCAGGCGGCTTGCGACATCGTTTCGCATGCATTGACGGCGGCGGCGGAATTGTCGATGACGACGCAAGTCGGCGTGTTTTGGGCGCAATTGCAAGATGTGTCGGCGCTGTTGCTGCAGCCCGTGCTGTTGCATTGATAAACTTGGGGCGGTGCAGGCGGCGCAGCTGCAACGGGTTGGGCATTGCAGCTCGGGCAAACGGGGCACGCCCGCGCGTCGGCGCCTGCGTTGCAGCCTTCGTTGTATTTTGCCGCGCAATCGCACTTTATATCTTTTTTTGCATTCGAGGCAGCTCTCTTTTGCC
>CAVGZQ010000196.1:0-3786 GCA_963633515.1 Bacteroidaceae bacterium | reverse complement strand
TTCGCGTTCGGTTTCTGGCGCATCGCGTTTCTTTTCGTAATCGGCGCGGAGTCTTGCGTTTTCGGCGCGTTCGCGCCCGAGCTGTTTTTTGAGCTGCCTGACGGTTTCGCTCTCGGATTGCGGCGCTTTGCAGCGCGGCCGGGCATAAGCTTGCGCGCAAAAGACAAAACTTGCGCAAAGCGCGGCGAAGAAAAACGATGCAGCTTGACGTTTTTTCATGATTGCAGCCTTTTGTGACGGCTTCGGGATCGGCAAACGGACGGGAGCCTCGCAAGAGAATGCGCCGAAACAGAATTGAGCATTTCGGCGCAATGCGCGCCCGAGAGCCGGTTTCGGCCGCGCGATCGGGCAATTGCGAAGGCGAGCGATAGCAATTATTGCGCCATAGGTGTTTGTTTTTTATTCGGCGCTTGACGTTTCGGACGCAGAAATTTCGCCCGAAAAGCCGAAATATCGCATCAGCCTCATCGCATGCGGCCGGATCCCGTTGCGCGCCCGAAAGCGCAGGATCTCGTTTTTGCCGCAAAACGGCGCGCCCCTGCCGCAGGCAGGCGCGAAGGCGCATGCGCGCCCATGCCCGAAGGCCGGGCGCGCATAGCCGAAGCCCTGAGCCCGTATCGCCCGCCGGGCGATAGGGCGAACGGCGCCGCATTGCGCCCAAAGCGCAAAAGGCGGCGGCAAAAAAAAGAAAATGCGCGTCCGAAAGCGATAGGATGCATCGGGCGCGCGATATCAAGAAAAAAGGCGTGAATTCGTTGTCATTTTCGGGGCAAAGCGTTATAAGGCGCGGCGTTTGCCGCTTGGCGTGCGGCGCATGATGGGCTGCGAACGGTTGCAGCCGATTTTTTTAAGGAGAAGAAACGCATGTCTCTGATAAAGACAATTGATGGTAACGAAGCAGCGGCGCATTCCGCGTTTATGACAAATGAGGTCATTTGCATTTACCCGATTACGCCGTCGTCGACGATGGCCGAGCTCAGCGACGATTGGGCATCGAAAGCGCAGACGAATATTTGGCATGAAGTGCCGCGCGTCGTCGAGATGCAGAGCGAAGCCGGCGCGGCGGGCGCGGTGCACGGTTCGTTGCAGGGGGGGGCGCTGACGACGACGTTCACGGCTTCCCAAGGTCTTTTGCTCAAGATCCCCAACATGTTCAAGATTGCCGGCGAATTGACGCCGTCGGTTTTTCACATTGCGGCGCGATGTTTGGCAAGCCATGCGCTTTCGATTTTCGGCGATCACAGCGACGTCATGCATGCGCGCACGACGGGGTTTGCGATGCTTTCGTCGACGAGCGTTCAGGAAGCTCAAGACATGGCGATGATCGCCCAAATGTCGACGCTCAAATCGCGCGTGCCGTTTCTTCACTTTTTCGACGGGTTCCGCACGTCGCACGAAGTCAACAAGATTAACTATCTGTCGCTCGACGACGCCCGGGCGCTCATCGACGAAGACCTCGTCATTGCCTGCCACAATCGCGGTCTTTCGCCCGAGAATCCGACCATCCGCGGCACGGCGCAAAACCCCGACATCTTCTGCCAGGCGCGCGAAGCGAGCAATCCGTATTACGATGCGGTGCCGGGGATTGTGAAAGAAGCGATGGATCGGTTTGCCGAACAAACCGGCCGTCAATACCATATCTTCGAATATTACGGCGCGTCCGATGCCGATCGCGTCATGATTTTGATGGGTTCGGCCGCCGGCGCCGCGAGCGAAACCGTCGACGCGCTCAACGCAAAAGGCGAGAAGACGGGTGTTTTGACGGTTCATTTGTATCGTCCGTTCGATGCCAAAGCGTTTTTGGCAGCGTTGCCCAAGACGGTCAAAGCGATTGCCGTTCTCGACCGCACGAAAGAAGCCGGATCGCTTGGCGAACCGCTCTATTTGGACGTCGTCGCGGCAGTGAGCGAAGCTTGGCGCGAAATCGCCGGCACGAATATGCCCAAAGTCATCGGCGGCCGTTACGGGCTTTCGTCGAAGGAATTCACGCCGGCGATGGCAAAAGCCGTTTTGGACGAACTCAAGAAAGATGCGCCCAAGAATCATTTCACCATCGGCATCACCGACGATTTGACCAAACACAGCATTCCGTGGGATCCGTCGTTCATTACCGAAGATCCCGAAAATACGCGTGCGATTTTCTTCGGTTTGGGCAGCGACGGCACCGTCGGGGCCAACAAAAACTCGATTAAAATCATCGGCGAAAATACCCCGATGCACGCGCAAGGTTACTTCGTCTACGACTCGAAGAAATCGGGCGGCGAGACGATTTCCCATCTCCGTTTCGGCAAAAAACCGATCAAAGGCGCTTATCTCATTCAGCGCGCGAATTTCATCGCCGTTCATCAGTTCGGTTTCGTCGAAAAGCGCGAAGTTTTGGCAAACGCCGACATGGGCGCGACGCTTCTTTTGAACTGCCCGTATCCCGCCGACGAAGCTTGGAGCCGCATTCCGGCCGAAACGCAGAAAGAAATCATCGAAAAGAAAATCCGCCTGTTCGTAATCGATGCCGGCAAAGTTGCCGAGGCCGCGGGCATGGGCACGCGCATCAACACGGTCATGCAAGCTTGCTTCTTCAAACTTTCGGGCGTTTTGCCCGAGGCCGAAGCGATCGAAAAGATCAAAGAAGCCGCAAAGAAAACGTACAGCAAGAAGGGCGAAGCGGTCGTTCAGAAGAATTATGCCGCCATCGACGCCGCATGCGACAATTTGCACGAAGTCAAAGTGCCGGGCGAAATCGGCGATTTGCATCGCGTCAGCCCCGACTTCGGCCATGCGCCCGAATACGTCAAAAAGATCATGAGCAAACTCATGAAAGACGAAGGCGAAACGCTTCCGACGTCTGTTTTCGATGCCGACGGCCATTTCCCTACTGCGACGACGAAATGGGAAAAACGCGGCATCGCGCGCGATATCCCCATTTGGGATCCGAATGCATGCATCGGCTGCGCGTTCTGCTCGATTTCGTGCCCGCATGCCGCCATCCGCATCAAAACGTTCTTGCCCGAAGCCGCCGCTTCGGCGCCGGAAACGTTCTCTGTCCGCGATTGGAAGGGCAAAGAAGTGCCCGCAGGTTCGAAAATGCGCATTCAGGTCTATGCCGACGACTGCACCGGGTGCGGCGTCTGCGTTGCCGAATGTCCCGCCGCCGCCAAGGGCGCGCTCAAGATGGAATATCGCCTCGATCACCTCGATGAAGAGCGCAAAAACCTCGAATTCTTCGAAACGCTTCCCTACAAAACCCGCACCGAAGTCGACAAAACGACGATCAAAGGTTCGCAGCTCGTTCAGCCGCTCTTCGAATTCTCGGGTTCGTGCGCGGGCTGCGGCGAAACGCCTTATGTGAAACTCGTCAGCCAATTGTTCGGCGATCGCATGGTCGTGGCCAACGCCACCGGCTGCTCGTCGATTTACGGCGGCAATCTCCCGTCGACGCCGTGGGCAAAAGACGAAAACGGTCACGGTCCGGCCTGGGCAAACTCGCTGTTCGAAGATAACGCCGAATTCGGTTTGGGCATCCGTTTGGCTCTCGATCAGCGCCGCGATTTCGCCCGCGATTTGCTCAAAAAACTTTCGGCCGAAGTCGGAGACGAACTCGTCAAATCGCTTTGCGAAGAACCGCAGAAAACCGATGCCGATTTCGATCGCGTCCGCAAACATATCGCCGAACTCAAAACGAAACTTGCTTGCGTCGATTCCGACGACGCGCGCATGCTCTCGGCGCAAGCCGACAACCTGCTCCAACGTTCGCTCTGGATTATGGGCGGCGACGGCTGGGCATACGAT
>CAVGZQ010000195.1:0-6185 GCA_963633515.1 Bacteroidaceae bacterium | reverse complement strand
GCAATACGGTTATCGCATCGTCGAAGATATGAAAGAGGGTTTGGAAATCTTCATGGAAGAGCATGGATTTTCGTCGCTGCGCGATTTCATCGGCAAGGCGTTGCCCAATATCATCCCTGCCGAAGACCTCGATCGCGATTTCCAAATCATCCCGAAAATCGATTACGGCAAATGCGTCGGCTGCGGCCGTTGCGCCATTTCGTGCTTCGACGCCGGACATCAGGCCATCGAATTCGATGCGGCAACGCGCAAACCGACGATCACCGACAAATGCGTCGGTTGCCATTTGTGCGTCAACGTCTGCCCCGTCTTGGAATGCATGATGCCCAACGAAATCAAATTCAAACCCGGACGCACGCCGCACGACGTCAAACGTCAGCACAATTATTGCGCGTAAACCGATTTCGTCTTATGAACCGCAGCTGCGGCTCATAAGATGCAAAACGCCGCAGTTTCGGGCATTATGCGGATCGATTCGGAACATTCGTCGCCGGCGATAAAATCGCCGGCGTTTTTTTTCGCATGATGCCGACCAACCCCCGAAAAGCCGATTGTCCCGAAAGACAAAAAAACGCGTCAACCGCAACACAAAATTATGATTTTCATTCGCATTCCCGTATAAACGCAACTGCCGCAAGATTTTCTTATCCATAGGGAGAAACATCATGAAAAATCATAAGTTTTTTATATTGGGCGTCTGTTTGGCAGGTTGCATGGCTGCTTCGTGCGGCGGCGAAAAAGACAACGAACGCGAAAACGACGTTCCCAACGTCAAAACAGCGTGCAAAACAAACGATGACTGCGCCGATCCGCTCAAACCGATATGCTCCGACGCCGGGATTTGCACCGTCGACACATCGAAAACCGAATGCACGGACAATGCCGGCTGCACGAAAGCCGACAAGCCCGTTTGCAGCGCGCTGGGCACATGCATTCCCGAAGGTTTCGAACTCGAATGCATCAAGGATTCCGACTGCAAGCGCGCGCAAAAGCCCGTTTGCAGCGCCGTCGGAACATGCATCGCCGAAGGGAGCTCGATTGCCTGCGCAAAAGACGCCGATTGCGCATCGGCCGTCATACCGGTTTGCAGCCTCGTCGGATCGTGCGTTGCCGAAAACACAACGCTTGAATGCACGAAAGACGCCGACTGCGCCGACCCCAAAAAAGACAGCTGCAACATGCGCGGCCAATGCGAAACCCTTGTCATTTCCTGCGAACAAGATGCCGATTGCCCCGACAGCGATCACATATGCGTCGAAAACGCATGCGTTTTGCAGCACGTCTGCGACATGGTCGATACCGACGGCGATACGATTGCCGATATTTACGAAGGCCGCGATTTCGAAGACGATTCCAAAAGCGCCTATACCGACCGCGACGGCGTGCCCGATTACAAAGATGCCGACAGCGACGGCGATACGATACCCGACCGCATCGAAGGCGGGACAAACGGCTGTTCGGGCGCAGAACCGATCGACAGCGACGGCGACACAATCCCCGATTTCCGATCGTCCGACAGCGACGGCAACGGCATTCCCGACATGTACGAAGGCTGTCCGATGGACGGTTTTGTTTATATCGGGAGCGAATCGCCCAAAAAAGACAAGAATAATCCCGAGCACGTTTGCAAAACGCCCGCCGATACCGACGGCGACACAATCCCCGATTATCGCAGTTTCGACAACGACGGCGACGGCATTTCGGACGAAGAAGAAATCGTCGGGCTCATCGCATCGAGCGACGATGTAATGAACGGCACGTTTTCGGGCGACTGCGACGGCGACGGCAAACACGATCCGATAGGGAGCGCCGATGCGCCCATCGACTGCGACGGCGACACGATCCCCGATTATATGGACAATGACAGCGACGGCGACACGATCCCCGACCGCGTCGAGAATCGTTACATCGTGACCGATGTCTATGCCCGCTATTCTCTCGACGCCGACGGCGACGGCATGCCCGATTCCGACGAAGCCGGCGACGATCCGAACAATCCGCGCGATGCCGACGGCGATACCATCCCCGATTACCTCGATCTCGACAGCGACAATGACGGCTTGAGCGATGCCTTCGAATATGCCCGAAGGGACGAAGGATTCAATTATTTGCTTGCCGATACCGACGGCGACGGCGCAAGCGACCTCGTCGAATTCGGCGCCGGCACCAATCCGGCCGATCCCGACGATAACCCCAAAACCCGGGGAAATTTCGTCTTCATTACGCCCTATCAAGAAGAATCGACGCCAAAACGCGAAACGCTCAGCTTCGACACCGGCATTCAAACCGTCGACATTTATTTTTCGATCGATGCATCCAATTCGATGAGCGACGAAATCGCAACGTTAAAGGACAATTTGAATAACATGCTCAAATCGTTGCAATGCAGCGACTTGGGACGCGATTGCGAGTCGAATATCGACTGCAAAGATATCCAATCCGATGGCGCCGACAAATATGATGCCATTTGCAGCGAAAAGCATCGATGCATTGTTTCGCCCAAATCCGGCACCGACGGCAAAGGATGCTTCGCCGATATGTGGACCGGTGTCGGAAAATGGGGCGATATCAAATCATTCAAAAATCTCAGCGCGCTGTCGGGAGACCTCGCCGCAACAAAAAATGCGTTAGATCATATAACCGATCCAATGAGCACGAAACAAAACAGCATCCAACCGAGCATGTGCGCGGTTTACGGCTCCGAATCCGGATGCACAAGCCCCAATTGTTACAGCGGATCGGATTCCGCCGATCGATTCGGATGCGTCGGGTTCAGAAAAGGTTCGGTAAAAATGTACGTCCAAGCCGGCGATGCTCAGAATCACGATGTCGCCGGATATGCCGTCAAAGATGCCAAATCTCACGGTCCGAAACTCAAAGCCGATCAAATCACCTATATCGGTCTGTTCGGGCGCGAAGCGAATTCGCCGCTGCCGTCGCCGTACCTTTGGTGGAATAACGAAGCCTATTCCAAAGGCATCGCGCAAATGGCGTGTTATGCCGGTTCTTGCTCCGGCGGCGTTTGCGGGCAAAATTGCGACAGCCCGACCGAAGCCGAGAGCAAAGCCATGTACGTGGCCTATATCGACAACGTGAACATCAATACGGTCGTGCGCGATATGTTGCTCAAGATAGCGCAAGAAAAAGAAATCCATATTACGACCGAAGTCGTCGATATCGACGAAAATGCCGCCAAACTCGTCGATCATCTCGAAGTCAACACGTCGGGGGCGACGGTGAACAATCGCATATGCACCGAAATCGATGCTTCGAAAATCGTATCGCAACAATACCCGATGATCAACGGCATGAAACCGAGCACAACCCTTTGCTTCGACGTCATCCCCGTCGAGAATCAAGAAGTTATCGCGCCGCAAGCCGACCCCAAAGTCTACCGAGCGCGGGTCAACGTATTGGGCAACGGGTCTGTGTTAAACTCGGGCATTGCCTACTTCCTCGTGCCGAGCAAGATTTCTCAGACAATCATCAACTGATTCGGCCTGAGGCATTCGGCGCGCCGACAGACGCATCATTCGATCCCCCGAGCCCACGCAGGCACGGGGGTTTTATGGGCAGTTCGGAAACATCGGCGGCGCTGCCGGCGGCTGCATAACGCCGGCAACGCCGGCTGCGGATGC
This sequence comes from Bacteroidaceae bacterium, assembly GCA_963633515.1. Lineage (GTDB taxonomy): Bacteria > Myxococcota_A > Bradymonadia > UBA4248 > UBA4248 > UBA4248. Next base: position 2,547 of record CAVGZQ010000195.1, on the reverse strand, counting down.
ATAAACGGTATTAATTGCGATCGTATTCTTTGCCCGTCATGAACGGGAAACAATTATGATGCGGATATAATATATTCTCCGTCCGTTTTCGTTCCGATGCGCGCATATCATTTTTTTCGCCGATCATTCGACCCGGTAATATAATTTTTACTGCCTCCATACAAGGTATTGAACCGTTGAAAATTGCAAGAACACTGCGCATTGCCGTTGCCGTTGCCGTCATTTTGGGTTTTATCGCATTATTTGCCGGGCTTCGGTTTATGCCCGAGGCCGAATGGCTGAGCATTTTGGCAAAAGTCCAATTTGCGCCGGCCGTCGCATCGTTGAGCATCGGGATTATCGCGATTCAAATCGTTTTGGCGCTTTTGTTCGGACGCATTTATTGCTCGGCAATTTGCCCGCTCGGGATTTTTCAGGATTGCGTGCCGAAGATCCGCCCCCGCAAAAAACATCCCTATCGCCGCCGGCGTCTCGGCCGCGCCGCGCTTGCAGCCAAATACGCGGTTGCCGCCTTATGGGCCGCAAGCCTGATATTCGGCGTCGGCGCGATATGGAGCGCACTCGATCCGTACGGCATTTTCGGCCGAATCGCCGCCGCATTGATCGCGCCGGCGATCGATTGGCTCATCGGATCGGCACAGATCGGCGCATCTTCGCCGAATCTTTTGCCGGCGGGATTGGCTGTTGCATCGATCGCAACGGCGGCCGTTTATGCCGTCATTATCGCCGTGTGCGCTTTTTTTACGGGGCGCGGCTACTGCTCGGCGGTCTGCCCCGTCGGCACGATATTGGGCATTTTCGGACGTTTTTCGCTGTTTGGCATGCGCATCGACGCCCAAAAGTGCCGCCGATGCCGGGCTTGCGAAAAGCAATGCAAAATGCATTGCATCGACATTCCGTCAGCCAAAACGCCGCAACCCGGCGACGCAAAACCCGCAATCGACGCAAGCCGATGCATTTCGTGTTTTAACTGCCTTTCATCATGCAAATTCGGCGCTTTGAGTTACGGATTGCGATGCAAACGCGCGCAAAATGCCGAATTATGTTCGGGCGATAAAATCAAAGCGCAAACAAAAGCCAAAGAAAACGATTCTTTTTCAAATAATCCGCAACTTCCCGAAAACTCGGCCGACGCGCAAACGCCATCGCCCGAGTCGGCGCGCGCGTCTGAAAAACCGGGCAACGCGCAAATGCCATCGCCCGAGTCGGCGCACGCGTCTGAAAACTCGGGCGACGCTCAAACGCAATCGCCCGAGCCGAAACAAGCGGCAGAAAACGCCGGCGCCGAAACGGCCGATATCGGCGAAAAACGCCGCAAAGCGTTGCAAATCGCGCTATCGGCGGCGGTCGGTTTGGCTGCGGGCGCGATAATGCGATCGGCGCCTGCCGCCGCTCAAACAAAATCCGATTTGGCCGACGTCACGCGAAAAGCCCTATCGCCGCGCCAAACGCCGGTCTTTCCCCCGGGCAAGCGCGATGTTCGGACGTTTCTCAAACGTTGCACGGGCTGCGAGCTTTGCATGCGCGCATGCCCCAATCGCGTGATTTGGTTTCCGTCGCGCATCGGCGCGGCAATGTTCAAGCCGCAGATGCGTTTCGATTTCGGCGCGTGCCGTCCGTCGTGCAATGCGTGCGCGGCCGTTTGCCCGACCGGCGCGCTTATCCCGTTCGAACCTGCCGAAAAAGCCCGTAATCCCGTCGGAATCGCAACTTTTGACATCGAAAAATGCGTCAATTACACGACGAAATCAACGAATTGCAGCGCCTGTGCGCGGATGTGCCCTTATGATGCCATATCGCTGACCGACGATAAGCGATCGAACGGAAAAGCAAACAAAGTCCCCGCCGTCGATCCGCAAAAATGCGTCGGCTGCGGGACGTGCGAATATGTGTGCGCGGCGCGCCCGACAGCGGCAATCCGCGTCGAAGGGCTTGACGATGACAAGGCGCGCCGATAAGGAACCGACACCATGAACAAAACGATGATATCGCGCAGAAATTGGCTGAAAATCGCTTCGTCCGCAACAGCGGGAATCGCGATTTCGGCCGTGCCGCTGTTCGCGTCCGGCTGCGATGCAAAACGCGAAAATTCGGATAAATCCGAAAAAACAGAAGAAAACGCCGGCGTCAAATACTTTTTGCGCAAAAAATGCATCCCTTGCGTCGATTGTTCGTATTGCATGCCGTGCCAATTCGGACTCGACATACCGGGGATATTTCGGTTTATCAACAAGCATACCGAAGAAAGCGAAACGGCCGGAGACGATTTATCGGCGCGCGGCAATCCTTTTGACGAGAAATCGTTCCGCGCGGCATACGATGAAGCAATCCCCGAGCTGCGCCAAGCCGACAAATGCACGGGATGCAAATCTTGTGTTTCGAAATGCCCCGAAAGGATCGATATCCCCGGCGAAATGCTCAAGATTGCAAAAATCGCGTTTCGCTGAAAAATCCGCGCCGGCATCGCGCGGTCGGTCTGCCGCAGGCATGCCGCGAAGGCGTATGCGCAAAAGATTTCTTTTGCGCATAGCCGGAGCCCTGAGCCCG
>CAVGZQ010000194.1:0-6199 GCA_963633515.1 Bacteroidaceae bacterium | reverse complement strand
GTGTTTAAGTGCAATCCGACGTACCCGTATTTCAATGTCGCCGACAATCATTGCTATACGAGCGAAGAAGCAGCGGCGCAGGCAAACGAAAAAGCCGACAGCGATGCAGGCGATGCCGAAGAAAACGGCAAATCCGAAAGCGAAACGGACAAAACCGGCAACGAGACCGATCAATCCGGAAGCGAAACGGACAAAACCGGCAACGAGACCGATCAATCCGAAAGCGAAACGGACAAAACCGGCAACGAAACCGATCAATCCGGGAGCGAAACCGAAGAACCTGTCGAAGACGCCGGCGAAGGCGCGTAGTTTGCGGAAAAAAACGGAGCAGGGAAGAGAGGAGCGTTGCAAATGCCGGATTTAGAAAAGGCAGCCGAAGCATACGCCGAGTTTTTAAAAGCGCTTGGCGTCGATCGTTATCCGCATGCCGATATCGGGGATTGCGGCAAACGCGTTGCGAGCCTGATGGCTCGGCGGCTTTGCGCCCAAGACGGCGATATGCCGAAATTATCGCTCATGCCGGCGCCGAATCGCGACAAAGTCGTCCTTGAGCAATTGCCGTTTTACAGCTTTTGCGGTCATCATTTTGTGCCATTTTTCGGCACGGCGGCGATCGAATTCGTTCCGCGCCGATCGATTGCCGGACTTGGCGGTTTTGTGCGGATTATCGATTATTTCAGCCGACGGCCTCAGTTTCAGGAGAATTTAACGGCACAGATTGCCGATTGCATTTTCGGCGAACTGGCGCCCGAATCGGTATGCGTAACGTTGCGCGCGCGTCAAATGTGCCTCGAATTGCAAGGCTGCGGCAGCAACATCGAAATTACGACGCAAGCCGTCCGAACCGATAAATCGGAGACAGCTTCGCAGCCTTCGGGATCTCGGGCATAATCTTGATCTCGCGATCGGATCAAAGCTTTCGGGGGCGGAATTAATCAGAAACCGACGCCCAAAAAGGATGCTTTATGGGTACGCGCATTTTACGTCCCATAATGTATATTATGTAAACTCATATCGAGGTTTATCATTTGAAACCGGATTCAAGCCCGGTTTCACGCCGGTTTGAATCCGAAAACCAAATCCAAAACCTCTGAAACATCGCCGCCTTCCCCGTTGTTCGGTTCAAATTTCCGTTCAATGTCTGAAAACCAAGGATTGCCCGCAATATCGCCAAGCAAATCCAAAATTTCCGCGATGTGTTCAATTTCCGTGTCGGGCCAATCGTCAAGTTCCTTCAGACGGAATTTGCGCAAGCACACGGCAAGCGCTTTCATATCGCCCGAAAGCGCATCGATTTCTTCATCGGCCGGTTCGATACCCCGAATTCCGAAGATGCAAATTCAAATCTCGCAAGACGTGCCGACGCCGGCAGACGGCAGGCCGCATCCTCATTGCTGCAACGCTTGCCGCATTTGATGCTTTTCTTCGTCTGTCAATTGCAAATAAACCATGGCATCTTCGAGTGTCTTGCCAAATTGCATCATTATGCGCTTTGTCATATCCAGAAGCCCTTCGAATTTCCCGCGCTTTTCGCCGATTTCAATGCCGCGCTTTTCGCCGCGTTCTTCTCCGACGGCAATCAATCCTGCGTTGTATTTCTCGAACATTTCGCACATTTTTACCCTCCCGCAATGCAATGCATACTTATCTTTAGTGTCTGAAAACCAAGGATTGCCCGTAATATCGCCAAGCAAATCCAAAATTTCCGCGATGTGTTCAATTTCCGTGTCGGGCCAATCGTCAAGTTCCTTCAGACGGAATTTGCGCAAGCACACGGCAAGCGCTTTCATATCGCCCGAAAGCGCATCGATTTCTTCATCGGTCAGCCATGCCAATTCGATAACCCGAATGCGGTAATCGCTGAAATGACGCCGCCATCGGGCGGGGAGATCGACGACGTCGCGAAGTGAGCGCGCCCCGTTCCAACGCGCATTATAGCCAAAATAGACGACTGCCGTAAACACAGGCAAAATCTTCCGGTCTTTCGGCATTTGAGTGAGTTGGCGTTGATACGCCAAACCGTCGTAACACATGATGCGGCCGATCATTGACGCATCTTCGGACGTCTGATTTTCGAGTCCCAACAAAGCGACGTTCAATCCGGCTCGCCCTTTATAATACTTCATGACGTCGCGCACGCGCTTGATCGGCGCGCGTTTGGGAACGTCAACATATTCTGTCGGCGCATCCTCCAACAAATCGCTCCGAATCGCCTCTTTCGGACGTTTGAAAATCAATCCGTTCCACAGCGTTGCAAAGACATCGTTATAATAAAACAAATGTTTCTCGCGCGAGTCTTGTTCAGCCATACTGCCCTCTCGATGCGTTGTGCCGTTGCGTCGCAAATCGCCCGATCCGCCGCGCAACCGGTTTCATAAAGAATTATGGGGCGTGTTTTTAAATGTGACGGTTTTTTTTTATTTTTCTGTGTTTTTTTAGGAAAAGCCCGCCGCGCGTTGCGCGTCTTCCGACCGATAACCGCGCCTCTCGGTTCAAATCAGTTCTCATTTGCGGACGATGCAAGCGGTTAATGCCCGTCCGATTCGTTGAATGCGAAGCGTCAGAATCATAATTCCGACAACACGCCTTATTCGCTTGATTGCATCAATCTGCTGTTCTCAATGCTCAGCCGGACAGACTGCGAAGGCGTATTGAGGCGTGAGCCGAAATAGCCGCAGCCGCCGCCGTATTGCCGCGAGGCGATAGGCGGCGCAAGATGCGAAGGCGTATTGAGGCGTGAGCCGAAATAGCCGGAGCCGGAGCCGCCGCCGTATTGCCGTGAGGCGATAGGCGGCGCAAGATGCGAAGGCGTATTGAGGCGTGAGCCGAAATAGCCGGAGCCGGAGCCGCCGCCGTATTGCCGTGAGGCGATAGGCGGCGCAAGATGCGAAGGCGTATTGAGGCGTGAGCCGAAATAGCCGGAGCCCCAAAAAACAAAAAAAAAGGACGTTCCGACGAACGCCCTTTCCGAGAGTTTATGCGCCGATCATATCATGGCGACATGCGGCTCGCAGATATCTTTTGTCCAAAGACCGTTGGCGGCGGCTTTGAAATGAAGACTTTCCAAGTAAGATTTGTGCTTGGGATTGTCGGTTCTGGTCACGAGTTCGGTGACGCCGAGTTTGGTGAAATACGGATTGGCGCTGCCAAAGAAATAACGGCCGATTTTGCAGTCGCGGAAACGTTCGGTAACGTAATCGAGAACGATTTCCGCTTTGTTGTCTTTGATATTGTAGGCAAGAATGCCGGCGACTTCGTTGCTGCGGACAAAGAAGATGGTATGTTCGGCCGATTTATAGCGCTCTTCGCGGTCGTAAGCCTTGATATCTTCGGCATTGCGGTTGATGAACCAATTGTAATAGGCCGATCCGGGGGTTGCGTCGACGGTTTCGAAGCTTTCGTGGACATGGCGAAGGCGATAAAGCTGAACGATATCAATGACTAACGCGCCCAAATTCATGAGAGCCGTCGGATAGCTCGCCGTAATCATCGCATAGACGATAAAGCCGAATGCGCCGAATGAATTGATTATCCAAAGTTTCCTCACGCTCGTGCGAGTGAGCGAAAAAACGACGGTAAGAGAGGCCAAATAACCGAATGCCTCGATAAAGAAATGCGAATCGAACTCCATTGCAATGAACCTTAAAAAAAGACCTCGATCGCATGCAGGATTATGCCTACATACAACCACCATCAGACATGGCGCGGCAGGCAATAAGCACAACTGCGGAAAATATCAAGCAATTTCTTGGATTTAAGGCGGATTCGTCCGAAAACCGTTCGATTTGTTCCGGCAAACGGGCAGAAATGGCGAGAAAACAACATGATTTGCCCGGCTTCCGGATCTGTCATGAGCCTTCGTTCAGATCGTGCGGCTCTTCTTTTTCGGGTTCGGGCGAAACATAGCGATGCGACAGTTTGACGAAGCGTTCGTACGCGATGAGCATGCGGCGGACGATCGATTCAAACCGTTGCCGCGTTTCCGCGCCCAAGCGGAAGGCGTTTATTTCGAAGACGATGCAATGGGGCTTGAAGGTTATTCGGATATCGCCCAGCAAGACGAGGTCGCAGAGGCATTCGGCGACGCCGCGCTGTTTGAGATAAACCTGAAACGGCGTTCGCGCCGCAATCGGTTCGGTGGCATCGAGATGCCGGCGCAGGAAGCCTCCGAACTGCGTGACGCGGCGTCCCAACCGCAGCAATCGCCGCAGCGGTCGGAGCGAACAGACCGAAACGTCGAGCAAACACGGCTCGGCCGGCGTGACGGCAATCCGGCTTCGGGGCGTCGACATCCAATGGTCGATTTTAATCTCCATATTGCGGAATGTGACGAGTTGGACGTTTTGAATTTTGCCTTCCGACAAAATCGGCGGCGTGTATCGGCATTTGGCGCAACACGCCCCGATGCGCGCATCGCGGATTTGTTCGGGCGATCCGACGGGCGATTGACAATCGACGCATCGCCAGCCCAAAGCATCGATCGGCGATTGATTGAGCAAACAGCTTGCGGCGCGTTCGATTTTGATCTGCCGCCAAAATGTCAGCGCAAAGTTATTGCCGTCAAAGAAACACGACTGACAACGCGGACAGACGCGGATGCGAATGCGGCAATCCGGTTCGGCGTCCAAAAAAGCGAGCCGAAAAACGGTCTGACAATGCGGGCAGGAAAGCGGCACATAATCGGCTTCCGATTGCATTTGCAGACGGGCGCTGTCGAGCCCGAGCACGCTGCGGCACTCTCGGGCGCGCATCCAAATGCCGTGACAATCGGCGCAAAAGTATGATTCTTGGGGTTCGGATAAATCGGCGCTCAGATGAATGCAGGTCATTGCGCCGTGTTGTCTCGGACATTCCATAATGTGCCTGTCTCTCCCCTTCCGGGCATTTTCGGATGCGGCGGACAAATCAAAACAAAGGAACCGATAACGACTCCATAAACGCGATGGGCGTCACATAGATGTCGATGCACATCAATGCAATCAAAACGACGGCGGCCAAGAATAGACACGCAAGGAGAGGATGGGATCGTTTGGGGGCGGTCTCGATGCCGCCGGCCTCGATGCCGCCGGCATCGCAGACGGCTTCGGACGGCGCATTCGGCGCAGCGGCGGCGGATGGATCCTTTTCTGCCGCAGTTTGACGGGAGGCATCTTCGGACTGCGCGGATTTTTCGATTTCTTTCGACAGCGCGCAAAGCGATGATTCGTCGATTTCCAGCGACGGACCGTCGCCGGCCGAAAAAGCGCCCGAAGACGAGAGCTTGACATTTGCCAAAGACGGATGGCTTGCGGCGGGATCTTTTGGCGCGCCGGCGCCCGACGGCGCCGAAGACATCAGGTTCGGCTCGGATCTTTTGAAATCGAGCAAGGGAACGTTTGATGCCGTTTCCGATTGCGCCTGCGGGCGGCGCGGCGCAATGCCCGAACTCTTTGCTTCGGCCGCTTTAAAAAGGTCGGCGGCGCTGAGCGACAGCGTTTTTTCTTCTTTTTGAGCCGACGCCTTTGCGTCGTCGCCGTCGTTTGCGTCGAAAAGCCCCAAATCCAGCGCCGGCATTTCCAAACTCGACCAAGCGTCGGCCGTAATGTCTCCGACCGACGGCTGCAAATCGAAATCGTCGGGGTTGATGGCATCGACGACGAGCGTATCGGGCGTCAGACTGCTCACCCGCGTATCTTCGCTCGCGTCGCTGACGACGTCGGCGGGGTAACCTAACCCCGAGATCTTTCGGCGCAACCCCTGCGCGTCGCGCAAGTTCAATCCCTGCGCGGCGATGAAATTCCCGCGCCCGTCGTTGCGAAGCGGAAGGACGACCGGCAAGCCGTATTTTTGCGTGACTGCCTCGAAAGTCTCTATCTGTTCCGATGTAAATTGCTCGGCCGGAACAATGACAGAAAATTTAGCCTCGTGCTTCATACCGATCTTCCTCTCCGACGCATTGTATTTGGATAAAAGACGCCCAAATTCAATAACATTAATCATCCGGTCATTTTTGCGCCCGCCGCTTAGGCTAGCATAAAGCTCCGACTTTCTCACGTGTTTTTTGGAATCGGCGCAATCCGTGCGGCGGCATCGGCCTTCGGGGAACGCAAAAAAAACGCAATCGCGCCGCCGCGCCGCGAAAATGCCCGCCGCCGCATGCGCAAGCGCTTTTTTGCCCTATCGTCTGCGCCGCAGCCGCAGCCGCATCCGCTGCGGCGGT
>CAVGZQ010000193.1:0-6201 GCA_963633515.1 Bacteroidaceae bacterium | reverse complement strand
GCATTGGCGTAGAGGTTGATTTCGGGCTGGAACCAAATGCCTTCGGTCAGGCGCAGCGGGAGACCGACCATAAGCCCGACATAGAGCCCGGAATAGCCCCACATATCGGCGCGTTTGTCGGAGTCGGGGACGTAGATGCCCAAGACTTTGGGACCGAAGGCCAAACCGACATAGGGGTTGAAATGGTATTCCATGAGGATGGGCAGCTGCGCCGAAAGCACATGCGAACTCGGATCGTCGAGACCGTTTGAACGCACCCATTGGTAGCCGAGTTCGAGACCGATGCCCAAGTCGAAATCGCCGGCAACGGGTTGATATTTGACGCCCAATTGCGCGCCCAAGAGGTCGATTTTGACGCCGAAATCCCAGTTCCGGGCGAAACCGTAGCGCATCGAAGCTTCGAAATTGGGGTCGGCCATGGCTTGCGTGTCGCCGTCGGCGCCGGTGCCGGTCGATGCAATGGCCCAGCGGATTTCGCCTTCGGGCACGACGGCTGCCGTTTGCATCGTGCTGACCGACGCGCACGACGTCAGCGCAAGCGCCGAAAGAAATAAGAAAAATAATGAAATTATCGTATTTTTACGCATGTTTTGTTCCTTTTGGGCGAAAATCAACGCGCCGCCGGCGCGCATGCGCTACATCGAAAAAGCGGCGCAAGGGTGCCGCAGACGCACATTTAACCCCGTTCAGCCCGAGATTATTCCGCTGCCCTGCGGCAAAAAACCGCCGCCGTTCGGCGCGTCTTCCCGGCCGCCGGCATCGCGCCGCCCGAACATCGCGCAAGCGAACGCGGCGGCAAAGATCATCGCATCAAATATCGGGCGCATCGGCCGGGGCGGGCGTTTCGGCGGCGCCGTTCGGGGCTTCGCCGGCGTTGATGATGTTTTCGGCGCTGCCCGAGGCGGCATTCGCGGCAGTTTCGGACGTCTCGGGCGCATGAGCGCGGGCGAACCCGGCCTGCTGAGCATAACGGACGGCTTGGATGCGGGCGCTGACGCGGCCGAAATTCGACCCGCCCTGCACATAAACCCCGTCGATAAAAACAGACGGCGTGCCGCCGACATCGGCTTTTTCGGCATCGGCCATATCTTCGATGACGACGACGCCGTAGGGCTGACCTTTGACCGGGTCGAAAACGTCTTCGGGCGCCGCGCCCAACGTTTCGAGCAATTTGGCAAGATAATCGGCCGAAATCGCGCTCTGATGTTCGAAAATGGCGTCATGCGCCGTCCAAAATTGTCCTTTTTCGTGGGCAAACGCCGTGACGACGGCGGCGGCGGCGGCGTAAGGATGGATGCGGACGAGCGGCATTTGTTTAAACACGATCGACGCATCGCCCGGGTGAGATTGGGCGATTTTATGCATCGTTTGCGCGGCGCGGGCGCAATACGGACACTGAAAATCGCTGAAAATGACGACTTCGACGGGCGCCGTTTCTTCGCCCAAACGCGGGCGGTTTTCCGTGCGAAACGCATGCGGCGCGACGATCGACTCGTATTCCGAAACCATCATGCGGACGGTTTGATCGGCCGAAAGCCCCTGCGACAGGAAAAAAACGATATCGTCGGAAAGCACCGACGCCTCGAAACACGTTTGCCCGGACTGCAAAACGCCCAAAAGCGACGCCTTGCCGCTGTCTGAACACGGATTGCGGACTTGCCCGGCGACCGACGCGAACGCCGAGTCCTGAAGCGGGGCGCGCGTTTGCGGGGTTTGCGCCGTCTGCGCAGCGCATTGCGTCGCCGAAAGCGCCAAAAACGCTATGCCCGAAAAGAGAACCGATTGGGGGATTTTAATTGATTTCATAAGATTTCGATGATGATAACGCAAAGAATAAAATTTTTTCGCAGGCTTCGGCTATTTGCGGCTTTGCCGCAAATACGCCTTCGCGGCCTGCCTATTTGCGGCCTGCCTGCGGCAGGGCGGCGCAAATACGGCAGGCGGTTGCGCTATTGCCTGCGGCAATACGCGCAACTGCGCGCGGCTATGCTCTCGGGAGGGGCTCCTGCGATCCCCCCCGAGAGCATACGCCGCGCATCGATGCTGCACGATTATTGCGCCGTCAAACGCCGACGCTCGGTAAAAGCGATTTTCCAAGGTTCGTTGCCGCTTCGAATCCATCGATAACTTATAATGGCGTCGTCGATATGGGCAATTCCCGATTCGTCGTCGTATTGGGTGATTTGCCGCGTATGAATCGTTGCCGATGTGCGCGTAAGCTCAGAAAATTCGATCGCTTTGATTTCGATTTGCAGATTCTTCAAATTCATGGCGCGTTGCGCGTATTCCCGTTCCAATTCTGGATATCGCATGCGATCGGCTTTAAAATCGCTCATATAGGCGTCGATATCTTTTCGGACGGCATTTTGAACATGTTTGGCATGCGCGGCGCGAATATCTTTCGCTTCGTCGGGGAATTTGGCTTCGACAGCGTCGGAATCCGTCTGCGCCGTTTGGGCATAGGCAATGCTGTCGTCGTTTTCAATCTTGACATCGTCGTCGCGATCGACGCCGAAAACATCGGCGGGAATAATCAGCAAAAACGAACAAATCAACGCAAACCGGCAGTATTTCATAAATTGCGATCCGTGACGAATAAAGCGTTAAACAGGCAAAATCCCGCGCCGAAGCGGACGCGGGGAAAACACGCCTCGGCCCGCGCGGAGCGCAGGCATTGTATCACGGTTTCGCCGATGGATCGACGGGCGATTCGGACGCATAAAAAAAACGCCCGTGAACGGGCGGCAAGGCATCGCGGTTTCGCCGGCTTTGCGTCACGGTTTTGCAGGCTCTGCGGCAATCTGCTTCGGAGATTTGCAAAAGGCATTGAACAAAAACCCGGCAACGATAATCCCTATGCCCGACGCGATATTCCACGTGATCGGTTCCTTCAGGACGGCGGCCGCCAAAAACATGGCGATAATCGGTTTGATAAAAAATGCATAAGACGCATGCGAAGCGCCGGTCAGTTCTATGGCGCGCATGAAACACAAATAACCGAATCCCGTGACGGCGACGCCCGTATACAAAACGATGCCGATCGTTTCGCCGTTGATGCCCCGAACAATCGGTTCATCGAGCGCAACGACAATGAGAAGCTCAAAAAAAGCGCCGATGAGAAAACTGATGCTGTTGACCGTCATGCCGCCGACGCGCTTGACGATATTGTGACTCAAGACCGTATAAAGTCCGAAAGAAATCGATGCGCCGAGTCCGAACAAGATGCCGATCGGTTCGTTTCCCGACGCCAAATGAACCGGATTGGCAACCAAACACATCCCGATCATGCATATCGTCAGCACAATTCCTTTTTTGACGGTAAAAGGATCGTGAATGATAAAATGCGCCAAAATCATCGTAAACAGCGGATTGACCGATACGAGAACTGCTGCCAGATTGGCATTGCAATGATTGACGCTGAGCTGGAACAGCGTCATGCTGACGACGACATTGACAAAACCCAGCAATGCAAGCGTTAAAAAATCGCGCCGCTGCAAGTGATGCCGGCGTTTTCGGAGCGAATGCAACGCAAACGGCAAAAGCACGAGACCGCCGATTAAAAATCGAAGAAACGTAAGCTGAAACGGAGAAAATTCAAGCCCTCCGATGTGAAGGGCAATTTCCATCGTGCCAAAAGCGCACGCCGTGAGCACGATCCAAATGTACTTGAACATGAGAACACAAAACCTTGATGTTACGAAAAATGAAAAGAGCTTTTTTCTGTGCGTTGCCGCAAAAAAGCTCGCCATTTTGGCGTAGGGGCATCCGGGCGTTTCGTCTTCGGGTGCTTCGCGGCCGTGCCTTATAGCAGGGCATATCGTTTTGGGGGGACGCATTTTTTGCGTCTCCCGAACCTAAACCGTTTTAATCCTTGCGTTGCGCCCGAATTAACGTGCGCTGCGCCTCGTCGACGGCGAGACAAAAATCGCGGAACTCGGCATACTGCGCGGTCTCGATGCGCTGCGAAAGCAATTCTGCCGATTCGCGCAGCTCCAGCCGTCTGCCGTTTGCCGTCATGGAACGTTCAAATTTCCCGAACTCCGTTTCGATCCGGACGTCGTTCAATGTCTGCGTATTCCATGCGTATCCGTCGGGAGCATTCAAAACGAGCGTTCGTTTCGACAAGACATCATTTGCGACGATCACGGGATACTTTCGCGTCGACGCGGGGAGCTTGGCATACTGATCGACAAGCCGATAGGCAAAAATGCCCGAATTGACAGAGAGCGTGCCGTCGTCGGACGAAGCAAAAGAAGCGATATCGAAATCGTAGCGCAGCGTCAGCGGCGCATCGGGATCGTCGAGCGATTCGACGCCGAGATCGGTAAGCTCGACTCTGCCGTAGTTGCGCGCCAAGCTGTTTTCGAGAATGAGATGCGTGCGGACGCTGTCGCCCTTGAGCGATGTCAGAAATGCGCGCATGCTCAAACCGCGCGATCCGCGCATCGTTTCGACGGCCTTGGCCGAAGCGCTGCCGTCTTCGTCTATTTCATACGATATGCCGATGGCGGGCTGCATCGCCGATATATCGTCTTTGCGCGACGTAAACTCGGCAATGTTGATGTCGATGGGCAAGACGGGCTGGTTTTGAAACGACGTCGGAAGATAATCGAACGGGATAAAATCTTCCGACCCGTCGACGTAAGCCGGACCTTTTTCGGTTTCGACGACGAGCAACGTTCCGTAAAACGATTCGTACAGCGACGGCAATTCGGCGCTTTGCGACGGCGCGGCGACGTTGCGTATCAGCGCAAAGTAATTCGTCATGCCGAGCGCGTCGTACACGGCTTTCAGCGCAACCAGGCGCGAACCGACCCCGCGCGTAATCGTCTGCGACGCCGCTTCTTCGTCCGATGCATGCGTCGCCGCGCTTTCGCGAATCGAATTCAACACGAAATTATAGACCGTTTGCGCTTTTTTCCACGTCGATGTTTCATTTTTGTCGAATTCAATTCTGTCGGCATAAGTCCGAACGTACGGCGTTTGGCGCGTTTGACGCGCAACCGATGCGCGCAAAGCGCGTTTGATTTCATTCCATCCCCATTTGTAATAAATCTGAACATTCGGCATGAGATCGAATTCGGACGGCGCATTGGGTTCGCCGGCAAACGCCGGGCAATTTTCGCGCACAAACGCGCATTGCATGCGATCGCCATGCGCCGCGCATGTCTTGCGGATGTCGGCTTTCGGACCGGCTTCGACGATTTGAACATCCCACGATTTCGGATACTCGACGACGAATTCGCTGTGCAAAATCGGCGTTTGCGCCGAAGCAAAAAAGAACGAATCGCTCGCAACGCGGCTTTCATACGCCGAAAGCGGCGGTTCGTAGGTGATGTATTCCGTTTCGACGAAATCGCCGACGGCCAAATTCGGTGCCGTCACGGAATTTTTGAACGCAATCGCTTCGGGTTCGACGGTTTCGAGGGTGTCGGCTTTAATCGTGCGCACTTTGAGCGCCGTTGCCGAATTCGGAAGATAAATCTCGCCGACGGCATTTTTCCCTTCTTTGCTCAGGACGCGCGAAATGGTGTGCGTCAGCCCGAGTTTGGCGCCGTTGGGCGCGATGTATGTCGCGGCATAATCGAGAATGAGCGTCGAAGCGCCTTCTTCGGGCGCCGCATCCTTGTGCCTTTTTTCAAGATAATCGCGCACGGCGGCAATGCCGTCTTTTCTCAAATGTTCGAGCGGACGTTTGCCCGCTGTCATCGAATCGAGATTTTGAAGCGCTTCGTCGGTCGGAGCGATTTCCAAACTCTTTTTGAGAATTCGCTTGGCGGCGTCATTTTTGTTTTGCGATCGGAGAATATCGATAACTTCCAATACCGTTTCGGTATCGGGCGGCGAAAATACGCCGCGCCCGGCGGCGTCCAAGTCGTCGAGGATTTGGGCAATCGCGTCTTCGCTGCCATTTTGCAAACGGTTGCGCAAGACTTCGAAACGGAGTTTGGCATCGTTTGGGTATTGTTTGGCCAAATCTTCGAGAGCATTGTTCCATTTTTGGGGATCGGCGGCGAAACCGTCGCCTTCGCGCCCGGCATAAAACCGTATGACGCCCGGACACTTTCGGATGGCCGGCGGCAATGCGTCAAACGATGCGTAACGATGCTGCAAAGCTGCGGAATTCAAAGCCAAAACAGCCGTCGGACAAGATTCGGGCGCAAGCTGCGCCGCATCTCGGATGCGTTTGTCGGAATACTC
>CAVGZQ010000192.1:5388-6202 GCA_963633515.1 Bacteroidaceae bacterium | reverse complement strand
TATTATTCGGCATGTTCGCGGAATCCGGCGCATGGCGCGGCGAAAACATGCGCAACCCGAAGGTCGGGGCTTGGCGCGGAGTGCGAGGGGACGCCGGGCACGCCGGCGTTTGTTCGGCAGCCTGCACAAAGCTATTGCAATGGTGCGCTTGAATGATATGCGCCGAATGGTGCGGATTATCGATTATTATTCGGCATGTTCGCGGAATCCGGCGCATGGCGCGGCGAAAACATGCGCAAATCGAAGGTCGGAGCTTGGCGCGGAGTGCGAGGGGCGCCGGGCACGCCGGCGTTTGTTCGGCAGCCTGCTCAAAGCTATTGCAATGCAGCGCTTGAATGATATGCGCCGAATGGTGCGGATTATCGATTATTATTCGGCATGTTCGCGAAACCCAGGCCGCATGGCGCGGCGAAAACATGCGCAAACCGAAGGTAGGGGCTTGGCGCGGAGTGCGAGGGACGCCGGATTATCGCATCGATTAAAATACATCGTCAGTAAGGCATGCAATAGGACCGGATTCATTGCATTGATTGGAAGAACTTGGACAACAATAGAGCTTGCCATCGCGATAACACTTAAAGGGTACGCCGGCATAGCATCCTTCAGGAACACATTGTTTATCATCAACATAAAACCCGGCAATACATGTTTTTGGGGTACACGTACTATTAATGCAATCGACGGTTACGGCACCGCTGAAATCGTTAACATTACACTTTTTCCCGGCAGCTCCGCAATTGTTGACATCGTTTTTGACGCACGACGTTCCTGAAAGATAATAGTTTGGCCCGCAAGACATCGGTTTGCATGTCCC
>CAVGZQ010000192.1:0-5315 GCA_963633515.1 Bacteroidaceae bacterium | reverse complement strand
AACAAGAGACGGAAGAAGCGCCTGTGAATTGGGAAACGGAACACGTTTTTCCGCAAGAACCGCAATTCGACGTGTCGGTATTTGTATTGACGCATTTGTTATTGCAAGGCGTTGTGCCCGACGCGCATTGCGAGCAAGCGTTGTTTTGGAGGATATATCCGCTTTTGCAAGATGTGATTTTGCATGCGTTGCCGGCGCATTCGCCCGATTGATACCCTGTCAGTTTTGTGCAATCGTTCGAAATGCTTCCGCATTGCGTTGCGGTGCTCGTTTTGCATTGACCGCCGTAGAAAAATACGTTGGATCCCGAGCATCCCGTTGCGGCGCACGCGCCGTTTGCGCATTCGACGCCCGAAGCGTTTGGGAAATCGGATTTATTGCAAGCATTTCCGCATGATCCGCAATGATAGATATTCGATTTTGTGTTGACGCATGCATTGTTGCAATAGCTCTCGCCCGAATTGCATGCGATGCATGAATTCCCCGACAGAAAATAGCCGTTTTTGCAAGATGATATCTTGCAAACGCCGTTTTGGCACGATCCCGAAGCCCATCCGGCGATGTTTTCGCAATTTGTGCCGTTGCAATTTGTTACGCCGTCGCATCGCGAACCGTTTTTTGAAAACCCCGAATAGCATGTAAAATCGCACCGGGGCGGAGAAACGCTATCGTTGCAATAGCTCGAACCGTTGGCAACCGAAGGGCATGAATTGGAGTAGCTGCCGCAATGATCGGCAGTGTTGGCGATGCAATCGCCGCCGGAAAGAAAATAACCCGCGCGGCAGGCGGCAGCGCGGCAATGCCCGCCCGAGCATGCGACCGCCGAGCTTCCGGTCATCGATGATGCCGAGCATGCGCGGCCGCAAGCGCCGCAATCGTTCAAATCGGTATCGAGATTGGCGCAATACGGCGACGATGTGCCGGGGTTGCATGTCGTTTGCGAAGCCGAACACGTGCTTTGGCATCGGCCTTCGGCGCATACGTTGCCGCCGTCGCATTTTATGCAATTTTTGCCGCAGCAGTCGTTTGAGTTTTGCCTGCAAACATTGTTTTGCGAATCGAGATTAAAATCTTGTTTGCATGATGTCAGGATGCATTTTTTGCCGGCGCATTCGCCGGCGAGCCATCCGTAGACCTCTGCGGCGCAATTTTTGCCGTAGCTGCCGCAATTCTCGACATCGTCGGGTTCGCAGACATTGCCTTCGGTTAAGTGGTAGCCGTCGGCGCATTGCGTCGCGATGCATTGCCCGTTCTGACATACGGTGTTTGCGGCGCCGGGGGCGAGTTCGTTTTCGCACGAACGGTTGCATGCGCCGCAGTGTTTTTGATCGTTCATGAAATTAAAGCACCCCGCTGCGCCGTCTTCGCCGATGCATTTGTTTAAATCATCGCCGCATTTGTTGGCGCAAACGCCGTTGCTGCACATTTCAAGCGCTCCGGCGTCGCATTTCTTGCATGATTCGCCGCAGCAATCGATCGTGTCTTCGACGCAGGTTTTATCGGCTTTGCTCAGATGATACCCTTGTCTGCATGTTTTTGCTTCGCATGATTTCGTTTCGATGTTGCATAAGCCGGTTTCCCATCCGCCGACCGTGCAGTTGATTTCTTTGCCGTAGGCGTCGAGCCCGCAATGGTTGACGTCGTAATCCAAACAATTGCCGTCTTTGGTGAATTGATTGTTATTGCATGCATTTTCGACGCATTTTTTGTCTTTGCATCCTTTCGAACCTTTGCATTGATTGAAACATTTTCCGCAGTGATCTTTGTTCGTATTGATATCGACGCATTGAAAGCCGCAAATCGTCTGATTTCCGGCGCATTGAATGCATCCGAAGCGTGAAATCGCGCCGTTTTCGGTTTCCCATGCGCAAGACGGATACTGTTCGGGGCATGCATTGGAGAAGGCGTTGTATTGGGTTTCGCCGTATTCCAGCAGTTTTCCGTCGGATTGAATGATATAGCCGACGGTTTGGATCGTTTCGTTTTGCGTGTTGTCGATAAGCGATAGAAAATCCTCTTGATAGCGCTTGCATTCTTTCGCATTGAATTTGCATGTTTCGTCGTTTTCGTCGGCGCATTCTTCGTCACGGTTCAGGCTCGGACCGTGTTTTACGTTGATGTAACACTGAATATCGCCGATTTGCACATAGGCGTGTTCGTGTTCGACGGCCGGCGGACACTCGCTGCCGACGGGCACGAGCTCTTGAAGGGTGCAACTTTGCGCAAGCAAAGCGATCATAACGGCAGCGAAGAAAAGAGACAGAGCGCTTGCGGGGGAGTTTTGGAGCAGATTCATCGTTCGCACCTCATTTGGCTGATGGGGAGTGAATTTCGTCGCTTTTTTTTTCGCCGGCAATTGTCCTGCGGAGGATTGAAACTGCAGCGTTTCGGGGCAAAATAGGCGGATTGCCGGCATCAATCGGAACGGCCGCCGGAGAACCGGGCTTGCCCGGAGCGCGTGGGGGCAAACAAAGCCGAATAAATTCGATGCAAAGCTTGCCGAATGATTTTCGTCAATCGCCGCCGAACGATTTCGGCGATGCGCATGCGCCGATCGTTTTTGCGATTTCGGCGGGAAATGTTTCGGATTATAGCGGCAAATCGCGCCGTGCTTTTCGCGCCGCAACGCGGCGAAAGCATCATTATAGACGACGGAAAGCCGGCAATCTACCGGCAGCGTCAAAAAAAAAGCATCATTCGGGGGCGGCATCGGGGAAAAAACGCAAGCGGCGAAAAAAAAGATTGACAGAAGGGAAGAGTGCGCGTAAAAGGCGGCACTCGTTGGGACGCTTCGCGGCGTTTCGGATTGGCTCATAGCTCAGCGGGAGAGCACTACCTTGACACGGTAGGGGTCAGCAGTTCAAATCTGCTTGGGCCTATTTTCGAAAACCCCCTTAATCGGGGGTTTTCGTGTATGTATGCCGACAGAAGGCAAGCGCCCTGCGGATTGCGGATATTTGCTTTTTTTGCCCGATTTTGGGCGATTTGACTTGCAAAACGTCTGCCGTTCCGTATGATGGCGCGGTTTTCGCGCTCGCTTGCCGGGCGCGGTTTTTTGGACGCTTTGGCAATACTCACAGGGAGAAAGACAATGCCAAAAATGAAAACAAAGCGCAGCGCCGCAAAACGCTTCAAGGTTACGGGCAGCGGCAAAATCGTACGCCATCATGCGTATCACAGCCATATTTTGACGCACAAAACGACCAAACAAAAACGCCGTCTCCGCAAAGCGGCCGTCGTCGATGCGACGAACGAGAAGGCAATCAAACGCTGCATGCCGTACGCTTAAGGCGCGGCGGTTTGCACACACTCTGACACGGGCAGTCAAGCATGCGGAAGGCCGCATCTCCGTGAAAAGGTGAACGCGACAGTGCCGGGCAAGAAAGCAGGATATCCTCTCCGCGCAGTGTCATCGAATAAGGTCAAAGACAAATGGCAAGAGCTAAAACAGGTACAAAACGCCGTCAACGTCACAATCGCTGGCTTAAATTGGCCAAAGGTTTCCGCGGCGGCCGCAAACGTTTCCGTCAGGCGAAACAGCAAGTTATCAACGGTTTGGTATATGCCTACCGCGATCGCCGTCAGAAGAAGCGCAATTTCCGCGCGCTCTGGATCGCCCGCATCAGCGCGGCTGTTCGCGCATTGGGCAAAAACTACAGCACGTTTATTGCCGGTCTGAAAAAAGCGGGCATCGAAATCGACCGCAAAGTCCTTTCGGATATCGCGATTTTCGATCCGCAAGGTTTCGCTGCAATCGTCAAGCAAGCAGGGATTTAATTTCTCCCGCCCTGCATCGAAATTAAAAGCGCTATAGGCTGCATGCGGCTGTGTAGCGCTTTTTTTTTCGCGCATTTGACTTTTTTTTCGCGCCTATTGCCCCGTGCGGGGCAATACGGCCGCGGGCTTTGGCGCATTGCGCTTGGGCGCAATGCGCCGCCGCTTTTTTTTTCCGCGCCTATTGCCCCCCCCCGGGGGGGGCAATACGGCTGCGGGCTTTGGCTATTGCGCATGGGCGCAATACGCCAAAGCGGCGCGTCTATGCTGCGGTTTGGGGCTTTGCCCGCAAAACGCAGCATACGCCGCGCGTTCGGATGTCTCGGGCTTCGGACGCTTTCGCGTCGGATGTCTTGGCGCATCGTCGGGGCGCGCACGGTTAAAATATATCCTTGATTATATAGATTATTACCGAAAATTTGCGAGGTCATCATGTCTTCGGAACTCGTCTGGAGCAAGCTCCAGGAACTGCTGTCGGAGGGCTTGCGTTCGGTCGGCGAAGCGGCCGACGAAAACACCCTCACGGCCGTGCAAAAAAAGTATTTGGGAAAAAAGGGCGCTGTTCAGGCTTATATGCAGCACATGAAAGAGCTTTCGCCCGATGAACGCCCGAAATTGGGCGTGCTCGTCAACGAAGTCCGCGACAAGCTCGAGGCGCGTTTGGCGGCGGCCGAACAAAAACTTCGCGCGGCGAAGATCGAAGCCGACCTGAAATTGCGCCGCGCTGACTTGTCGCTGCCCGGCCGGCGCCGGGCGCGCGGATCGGAACATCCGCTGCAAGCGACGCAGCGCGAAATGGAAAATATCTTTTTGCAGATGGGGTTTGAGATTGCGCGCGGGCCGCAGGCGGAATGGGATTATTTTAACTTCGAGGCGCTGAATTTCCCCCCCGATCACCCTGCGCGCGATATGCAAGACACGCTGATGCTCGAAAATGGTTCGCTGCTTCGCACGCATACGAGCCCGGTTCAGATCCGCACGATGCTTTCGTACGAGCCGCCCATTCGCGTCATTGCCCCGGGGACGGTTTACCGGCGCGACGACGACGTGACGCACAGCCCCGTGTTTCATCAAATCGAGGGATTGCATATCGAAAAGGGACTGAATTTGACGCATTTGCGCGGAATTTTGGAACTTTTTGCGCAGTCTTTGTTCGGGAAACAGACGAAAATCCGGCTTCGTCCGAGCTTTTTCCCGTTTACGGAGCCGAGCGTCGAGGTCGATATTGCATGCATTTTCTGCGGCCAAAAGGGTTGCCGTCTGTGCAAACAAACGGGGTGGATCGAGATATTGGGCGCGGGAATGATCGACCCCAACGTGCTCAAAGCCGGCGACATCGATCCGGAATTGTGGAGCGGCTGGGCATTCGGCGTCGGCGTCGAGCGCGTCGCGATGCTTATGCACGGGATCTCCGATATCCGGCTTTTCTTCGAAAGCGATTTGCGTTTCTTAAAGCAATTCAATTGACGGCGAACGAAGAAAGACGAAAGAAAACCGGATAAAGACAAACAGGAGATAAACGATGCGGATCAGTTATAAAT
>CAVGZQ010000191.1:0-6260 GCA_963633515.1 Bacteroidaceae bacterium | reverse complement strand
GGCGCGGCTATGTTCTCCCTGCCGCAGGCAGGTCCGAGCATACGCCGCGCTTTTTTTCGTTTTTTTTTTGCGCTTCTGCGGCGTTGGCTTCGCCGCCTTGCATAGATTGTCTGATGTTCTGCGGGCTTGCCGCCGCACTTTATTTTGGTATGTTGCGCATCTGAGGCGTCAATTCGCGAATCAGAAATTAGATCTTGGCAATTAGAGCTCAGAATTTGACAAACTCAATCCGAAGCTTCGGACGCAACCGGCAAAGAACGCCCCCCGATCGCCTGTCAAGTTCCCGGCTTTAAGCTCTGAATTGAACGCGAATCATTGCCCGCAGATCGCGGATCGCCGGCTAAGCTCCGAACAGGCCGCCGACTGCCGATTGAGCTCCGAATCCTAGACCCGCCCGCTATTTTGATATAGAATTGCCGCAGGGTTTGTTCTTCGGCGCAAATCCCTCTCGATAGGCGGATTGCGGAGCAAATTCATGGCCAAATTATCCAACAAAAAAAGTCTCACAAACGAAGAAATCGAAGCAACCATCGACGAATTGAGCAAGAAACTCGAGATCTTGCGCGTCCGATACGAACAATATTTCATCGGCGTCGAGAAAATCGCGCCGGCCGTGATGCGCATGGATGTCGTGCGGATTATGCGCGATTTGGAGCAAATCAACATCAAAAACACGGCGCTGAAATTTAAGCTGCGAACGCTTGTGCAGAAATTTACGAGCTATTCGACGTATTGGAACCGAACCTTGCGAGAAATCGAAGACGGCACGTACAAACGTCACGTCGACAAAGCCAAACGCGAAGCCGCCCGGATGGCGCAAAAATCCGGACAAACCGGCGCGCCGGCGCCAAAAACCGAAGCGGCGGCAAATCTGGCCGGACGCGCGGCGGCCAAAGCGGTTGCCGACGAAGCCGACGAATTTCTCGCTTCGCTGGGGTTATCGGCTTCGCGCCAAACGGCGCAGCAAAGCCCCGCGTCGGCGGCAGCCCGAAATCCCGGCTTGACGGCAGACCTCGGGCAAGGCAGCCTCACGGGGAAAGAAACCGCGCAAACCGCGGCGCCGTCGTTGCGCAATCGCCGCCCGGTCATTGTTTCGGCGTCGCGGGCTGCCGCCCCGACCGCTCAAACGCAAACCCCGACGCATCAAACACCTGCACAAACCGCGGCGCCGCAAACACCGAATCGCGCCATTGTCCCGCAAACCCCGACGCCGCAAAGACCGGCACAAACCGCGGCGCCGCAAACACCGAATCGCGCCATTGTCCCGCAAACCCCGACGCCGCAAAGACCGGCACAAACCGCGGCGCCGCAAACACCGAATCGCGCCATTGTCCCGCAAGCTGCGGCGCCGCAAAGACCGGCTCCCCCCCCGACGCCGCAAACGGCGAATCGCGCCATTGTCCCGCAAACGCCGCGCCCCGGTGCCGGGCATGCGCCGGCGCCGCCGGCAATTCATCGTCAGCCGGTTCCCGGGCATGCGCCCGCAAGCGCCCCCAAAAACACGCCGGCGTCTGTCCCCGGACGCGTCCCCGCGCGTTCTGCCGTCCCGGCGCGCGACGGCAAGCCGTCCGGACTCCCGCCGCTCGGACGCCCATCCGGCTTGCCGCCAAAAAACAACAATTAAAAAGCGCATTTTGCCGGCTTGCTGCCGCTTATAGCGGCAGCAAGAGCTTTTCGATGCCGAAATAACGCGCCGCATTTTGCCGAAATGCCCGCGCCAAAAATCGTTCTTTGGCTTCATCGCCGAGGCGAAAGGCGCGGATTTTTTCTTTTTGCGTGAGCTCGCGCAATTTTTCGATCTCTTCGCCGGCGAGCAGTTCTGTTGCCGAACGAAATACCTCGTCGACCGCCGCTTCGAAATCGATCAGGCATTTGGCTTTGTATTCGGCATAGTTCTCGGGCGTCAGGCGCCAATCGGCAAAAACTTGCGCACAGACCCGATGCGCCTGCGCCATCGCCGTGTAAGCTTTTCGCAAAATATCGCGAAGCGGCGGCATCGGCGTCTGTTTGCCGCATTCGATGATGCGGCATATCGCGATTTCATAAGGATCGTCGGCGTCGCTGCAATCGGGCGCCGGACGCGCCGACGCAGGAAAAGCCCGACGCCGGTTCCCGTCGCGCATCACGCGCTGAGCTTCGTATTTGAGCCGCGACAAACGGCATCCGCGTTCGAATGCCTCGGGATGCTGCGACAAATAAACATCGAATGCCGCCGTAAAATCATGCGCCGTCAGCCCCGACGACGCCCATTGCAATGCATAAAATACATCGGTCGCCGAAAGCTGCCGCGTCGGATACCGCAAATGAACCCACGATTGCATATCGCGCAAAAACATTTCATGACGAAAGGGCAATGCTTGCGTCATGACGGATCCTCGTCGTTATGAGATACAAGCATCCCCATGCTCTTCATTTCGATGCGCGCCGCCTGGTACAGCGTATCTTGATCGACGATCCCATCGGTCGATGCCGCCATAAACGCCGCGCGCAAAATCGCATTTTTGATGTAACCGCCCGATATTTCAAACTCCGTCGCCAATTCCCGATAATCGATCTTGCCCTTGGGCAAACGCGACGAACGAAGCATCGATTGCCACAAACGCGCGCGCTCCGATTTCGACGGCTTCGGAAACGATACGCGAAGCGAAAGACGGCGCGCAAACGCTTCGTCGATCCCAGCCGGAAAGTTCGTCGTCAATATCGCCACCCCCGGGAATCGCTCGATCCGCTGAAGCAAATAGTTGACCTCCAAATTCGCATACTTGTCGTTGGAATTCTTTACATTCGTGCGCTGACCGAAAAGCGAATCGCATTCGTCAAAAAGGAGCATCGCTTGCGCATTTTCGGCTTCGTTAAAGATTTGAGCCAAATTCTTTTCGGTTTCCCCGACGTATTTCGACATTACCCGCGATAAATCGACCTGATAAATATCGATCCCGATTTCATTCGCTATGAGCGCCGCGCACATGCTCTTTCCCGTCCCCGGCGGTCCGTCGAAAAGCGCCGAAAGACCGATATCGTGACCGAATCGATCGCCCAATCCCCAATCGTCCAAAACGCGCGCCCGAAATTGGTACCGATAAACGATCTCATGCAATTGCGTTTCGACATCCTTGCTGACGATCAAATCTTCCCAACGGTATGTCTTTTCTATGAGCGTCGCATGCTCGCTCAGGCGATGCCGCATCTGCGCTTTGACCGCCCCGACGATATACTGCGAATGCACTTTGCTGTCGGGTTGCGACGCATACGCGGCCTCGCGGACGGCTTCCGAGATTTGTCCCGGCGTAAGATGAAAATTTTCGGCATACGTTTCGATTTCGCATTGCGCATCGCGCAATGCCGGCGGCAGCGCTGCGTCCCATAAACGCCGGCTCGTTTTGTGATCGGGCATTGTCAGACGAAGCGACTCGACGTTGCGCGTTTTGAGCGACGGCGGAAACGAAACGCTATTCTGGCACGTGATGACGATCGTTTGCGGATGCCACGCCAGCAGCCCGTCAAGCGCTCGGCACACATTCAGATGAAGCGCCGTTATTTGCGCATGAAAATTCGCATCTTCGGCCGTCGTGGGCAAGATAAGCGTTTCCCAGCCGTATAAACACAACACGGCGTTGTGCAGCATCGCTTCGCGGTTGGCGACGCTCAGACCTGCCGAAAAATCTTCGTATGCGTTGAAAATCCCTTTAATGTCGACGCAAAGCAAATCGCGATCGAGTTCGGCGGCGACTTCTTGCGCAAAACGCCGCTTGCCCGATCCCGACGGCCCCGTAACGAAACACAGCGGCAACGCCTTAGCCATCGCCCGGAGCGCGCGGATTTTTTCTATCCGGCAATGCCATTCCCGATGCTGCCGTTCTCCGAGCATCGTTTCGCCCGACAACGACTCTCGCGGGCGAAACTCCGTGTAAGCCGCTATCGTCCCGTCGACAAGCTCGGCGCCGCTCAAATACGCTTGCATCCGTTGCGGAAGAACGAGCGGACGGCGATTGAGCGGCAAATAACCCGGTCCTTGACATACTTCGATTAAACCTTCGCCGATCAAAAGCGACCCGGGCGCTATCAATTGGTTTAAATACGCCGCCCGCTTATCTTTCGAAAATATCTCGATAAAAAGCGACAACGTCGGATAATCGCGCTCGAAATGGTTTTGGATAAACGCATACAGACGCGAAAATGACGGATTAAACGAAGGCGCGATGACAAGCAAAAATAACAAATATTGCGCATCGCTCAAACGGTATTCTTGCTTTAAAAAAGCCAACGGCGTCAATGCATCGAATTTTCTGTGCTTATCGCAATAAGCGCGGCGGCGCTCTTCCGCCTCGGCCAGACGCGTTTTCGCTTCGATTTCGTCTTGCGTCGGGTCGATCGCCGAATTGTCGGCTTCATGCAGCCGCGCCTCGACTTCCTGCGGATAAATCACCGTCCCCGGCCGCAAATCCGACGCCCCCGGCAAAAGCCCCGTCGCCTGCATTTCCCGAATCCTGACTTCTAAAAGCAATTTCAGCCACCCGAGCTCCGATTCCAAATGCGAAAGCATGGGATTTGTCGGGCTTTTCGGTGCAAACGGCGCATTCATGTCGGTATCTCTCGCGGTGCGGTCTCTCTCGATTCGGGCAATGCAGGCGGGCTCTGCCCTCGGCTCTGCTTTTACAACGTTGCCCCCCCAAACTCAATCATTCCTATGGAATAGCGGCGGGCGTATCCGGTAAAACTCCCCTTGCCCGCGTTTCGCTTACCCAAAATACAGGAGACATTGATATGGAACTTACGATTTTAAACAAAACGCATGCATTCGACGCCGTCCCGATGCACATCGCCCCCGGCGGCTCCATCTTGTGCCGCATCGTCGGCAATGCACGCCGACTCTCCGAAATGCTCGCTCAATTGCGCGAAGAAATCGCATACGGCATATCAAACGCCGCGACGATCGATGCCGACTCGAAAACCGTTTCTGTCGATATCTGGTTCGGAAAAGCCGACGAACCCGATTTCCGCATCGTCTTTTCAAACTTCGGCGAAGGTCTGTGTGCCGAAACAAACGAATTGTCCCAAGATCATGTCCAAAACGGACTCACGATGGCCGCCCGCAACTGCGTCATCGATTTGCTCGCATCCGAAAAATAGCCGATTTGGGCTTCGGCTATTTCGCCCTGCGGGGCTCAATGCGCCTTCGCAGCCTGCCTATTTGCCGCGGCAAATACGGCAGGCAGGCGCGGCTATGTTCTCGCCGGGGCTGCGAGCATACGCCGCGCCGAGCGCGCTATGGTCTCGGGCTTGCAGCCCTGCGAGCATACGCGCGCTTTTTTTGTTCGAATCCGAAGCTGCTGTCCGAAAAAAAAACAAAAAAATCAAAAAAAAAGCGTCACATTTTTTATTTCGCTCCATCATTCTTGACAAAGGCGCATGCAAGCGCCGTCGGTTCGGTTGCCGACGGCGCGCATGTCTGCAGAACGGAGTTGAACGCATGAGCGAAAAAGACTTGAGCGAAAAGAGCTTATTCGGCTTAAACGATGTTTTCGCCGATTTTTTGAACGCCTTTTATCGTCCCGGCGATGCGCCGCCGTTTTTGCCCGCAGAACTTGCCGATGCGCCGACGGAATTGGTTTGCGAAATCGGCGGCGGCCGTTTCGCGCATAAATACCGCGATGTATTCAAATGTTTGCGAAACGAAGTCGGCATAAGCATGGCGTTTTTCGGGCTCGAAAACCAAACAAAAGCCGACAGTTCAATGCCCATTCGTGTAATGACGTACGATGCCTTAAGCTATACGCATCAGACGAAGCATGCGGATTCAAAACAAAAAGTCCTGCCGGTTGTGACAATCGTGCTCTATTTCGGGTATGACAGCCGATGGAATGCGCCGCGATCGCTGAGCGATTGCTTTGATGTTCCTGCGGCGATAAAACCATGGTTTCAGGATTATTCGATCCGCGTTATCGAATTGGCATGGCTCAGCGACGAAGAGATCGGCGCGTTGGGCGCCGATCTCAAATTCATCGCGCAGAGTTTGCGATGTTTCCGAACCCGCGATTATGATTTTGCGCCGCAAGGCGCGATGCGTCATCCCCGCGAGGCATTGACGCTTTTGGAACATATTACGGGCGACCGGGCATATGCTGCCATGAGAGAAAAAGTCCAAAATGAGGAGGAGACGGATATGTGCGAGATTATGGAAGAATTCAGAGCGCATTACAGAGCGGAAGGCTTTGAGCAAGGCGAGGCGCGCGGCAGAATCGAAGGCAAAATCGAAGGCA
>CAVGZQ010000190.1:0-6346 GCA_963633515.1 Bacteroidaceae bacterium | reverse complement strand
GTTCGGGGTATCCCGTCGCAAGTTATATATTGCAAGTCATGCTTTATATCGATTCTTTCGATGATATCGGCGATGACGATTGGAACAATTTCGCATGGGCGCTGACTTCGAACCCCGAAACCGGACGCGACGGCAACTTTGCCGCATCATGGGACGATGCAACGGCGATTGCCGCAATTGCCGCAGAACAGCTTTCGCAATCTCAAGATACCCTTGCCGCTGTCTTGCTTGCGCTGCTCAATTGGCGCGAATTGGCTCAAGATGTCGATCGCTGCGAGACGCCGCTTTCCGATTTGTTATGCGAACTCGATAATTCCGACGCTTATCAGGCGCTTTTGCCGAGCCTCAAGTCCGTTCTTTCGGGCAAAAAATTCTGCGGTCTGTCGATCGATAATATGCGCGATGAGCTCCGCAATAAATTGCAAAAAGATAGTCAAGCCATTTGCGGCATTGCAAAGTAAATATAAGCGCTTTTTATAATGATTGTTTCGCCGCCTTTTGCCAAGGCAATGCGGCGGCGGCTTCGGCTATGCGCCGGCGGCGCATACGCCTTCGCTGCGCGGCTATGCGCGGATGTGCGCATACGCCGCGCTTTTTTCTCGCGTTCCGGCCGAAAATCGGAACGCGAGAGTCGGGGGCTTTCGCCCCCAATCCCCCATATTGAATAAATCAAATAACCAATCTCCGCGATGTTATAAAATTATAACCGATCTTGCGGATTCTGTATCTTTGATCCTTATCCCGATTATTGCGTATAATGCGGTTAGGTTCGCAAATCGCGCATATGCGTTTGAGATATCTGAAAAATGATGAAAATTGGGAGGCGGCGATGGCTTTTTTTTCGCTTTTGGAACCGGAAAACGCAAAAACATCATCGAAAGGGGACAGATCGAAAACGTCCGTGTCGGTTCGGATGGCAAATTTTATGCGGGATAATCCCGAAAAAGCCGAAATTATAAAGAGAGCCATGAAGCAGGATTGGCATCATCCGATTCAGATCGAATGCGAGCCCGAATCATCGGACAATAAGACGTCTGAAGCTCAGAACAGGCAGGATCGGCGCTTAACAAGGCGAACGGAAAAAGAAATAACATGACCGCTTCGGTATCGATGCAGATCCAATCGCTCGAGAAAGCGTTTGAACTTCGCCGCAAATTCGGGACGTCAAACGCGGATCGCGCGCAAACGTTTGACGCGTGGGTTTTTTCGCAGATTCGGGCGTTAAAGACATCTTTTTGCGTTTTGTCGGAGATGATGCAAGATGCCGGCATGGGCGTTGATGCGCAAGCATCGCCGCAGCCGCGTCTTGCTTCGGACGGAACGCCTGACGTGCCCGTCAAAGTCAATCCGGCGTTGTCGGACGCCGGGATACGCGCGCAAGCGGTCGGCGGCAATCGCATCGAATTGGCTCATGCCCGTGAAGCAAAAGATGATGAACTTATGCCGCACGAGAAGCGCCGCATCGCGAAGCAACAAATCGCGCGATGCACGCCTGCATCTGAGCAAGTCGGCGAAGACCGAGCCGAAAGAGAGGCAGACGAACCGACAGGCTGCCTTTCGCCGCGCAACGCGCATGCGTTGACGAAAAAATCGGATAATTGCGCCGGCTCAACCCGAATAATCCGTTGACGCAGTCAAAAATAGACGAAGCGATCGATGCGAATGCAGACATGATGTTTCGTTCGGATTTTATCCTTCGGTTAAAAGCCAAGTTTAAAGTTGCGATCGATCGATCATCGCGAAAGGCGGCCGCATCAATCGACAAGCCGTTTGTGTGCGCAATCGCGGAATTTCAAAATGCTTTGGTTTCAGACAATAATCGAACATTGCCGCCGGAGTATGAAGGGATAAAGGTTAACGGGATTATCGATGCGCCGACGCGTTTGGCGCTCGAAGATCGGATATTGGACGAAGCGGGAAAAAGAAGTCTGATAGGGCGTTATGCGCAAATTGACACGAAAACCGGCGGCGTTATCCTCAGCGGCGCAAACGATGCCGGCAAAGGCGGCAGCGCCCGCAAAGCGCCGAAAGAAACGTATGAGCGCTGCCGCGAAATCATCGAGAATTGGGGCGAGCGCGCAAAAGACGGCTCGGGGACGCAACGCGCAGGCGTGTACTTTGACACAACGCCCGGACGCGTGAACATACTTGCGATACGCAGCGCAAAGATCGTCGGCGATAAGATCGTCAAAGAAGACGATTGGGATGACAACTGTCGGTTTTGGCCGTCGCGCAGCCGGGGAAACGAATGCAAAGATAAGCCGCATCGCCGACCCTATAACGATGTTTTGCTGACGATTTGGCGAACCGAAGAAAAAGACGGCTATTACGTCAATGCCCGTGTCGGGAGCGTCGATCCCGGTTCGCCCGCAGGCGATTTGGGATGCGGGCGGGATATCGGAAAAAATGATTGCGGCACAGCGCATTTGCGCGACGGACAATACGTCTATAAACGCGGCATGCACGGCACGGTTTCGGATGGGCACAAAAGATCGATATTGAAGGAGTTTTGCGTAAACGGAAAACCCGATGAGAATATGCTGTCCGGATTTGATGTCAGGGCTGTATTGGAAATGCCGACGTCTGCTGTTCAAAAAAACGGCGGTTTTTATGATGCGGAGATGAAAACTGCTTTGAATGTTGAGTTAGTCAGACAAGTCAAGAGGGGTAATGAAAGAGGAATTCGTCTTTTGGAACTGAAAAGAGTTGATCCGGAAAGACTTTTAGGATCTTATTCTTTTGAATATGGCGGAAAAGAGGAAACAGCCGAACTGAAAATATATAAAATTATTTATTCGGCGCTTGTTGCGCATGAGCCGACAAAAGTATTCAGAGAGAATCGCGATCATGAATTGGGGATGTTGACGCATGATTCAGAAATTCAAAACGACATCGATTTCTCTCGGAAAAAAATTGCCGAAAATAATCCTTTTTTCAGGGATACTAAGGACGCAATCGCGATAAACATACATTCGGGAACGGCGAATAATCCCTCGTCGCAAGGGGGTCAGAATGTTTCTCCTAAAATGTACAGAACATTTTTTAATGAGATCAGACAATTAAAACAGGTTAACGGAGGCGAGGCGTGTTCTGAGACTGATCATTGCTCAGATTGCGTCTGCGCATTGCCGCCCGCAATCCTCGCGCCATGCGGATGAGATTACGATATCCGTTATGACGATTCAAAATGGCCTGTCGAACCGTGTTTTGAAGCGGCGGAACGTCCAAAACAAAAAACATACCGAAGATATGAATTTCCCGATTGGAATAAGATGACATTTGCCAAAACGGCATGCGACCGGCCAAAGCACAGAGCAGTTCCGATGATTAGTTCAAGCTGCGCGCGGAAATGGCGCAGAGAGAATGCTCAGGCTCGAAGCGAACGCATCCCCGGCGTTTCTTATGACTATGATCCGATGGGCGAATAGGGTTTCGAATTCGTTCGAAAACGGAACGTTTCCCGTCGGAACGAATCCGCCCGACAGCTTGGGACTGTACGACTTTTACGGCAACGCGAATATATGGGTTTGGGATTGGTACGGCATGCAAGCCGTTCGGGAGATTCGCTCGGTCCGGAATACGGTTTTTGCAGAACAGTGCGCGGCGGAAACTTTCTGACGGGGAAATCGCTTGCGAGATATTGTTATCCGCCGAATAAAGGCGGATCGGCAATCGGCATCCGATTGGTGAAAACGATAGACGGATGTAACGATTACGATGCGGTTATCGGCTTTCGGCGAAAATCTTGGCGATGATTGTTGCCGGGGGCGTTGCGGGGGGAACCCCCGCACAGGGGGAAGGCGCGTATTTTGCGCAGTTTTTTTGAGAAAAAAAAAGACGATTATCGGTTATCGCGCTTCGGAAATCTTGTCCTTGCCCGCCGGCGATCCGTTTATACGGCGCGTGTCGGCGGTTTATGCATTTTGCCGTCCGGCGGGCGCAATTGTTCGCGCAGCGATGATATCGCGCAGGAAACGGCTCAAGCGCCGAAAATCCTATCATTGCGCAAAAAAGCGCCGCAGGGGGATCGCCCCCCTGCCCCCAAAAAACAAAAGAAAAATGCAAATATCAAAAATATCATGATCGCGGCGAATAAAGCCATGCATTCAACGGCGCGATATGATAGATGCGGCGCACCTGTTATTGCGGAGGAGACGGTATGGACGGGAACGAAGAAATTGAAAAAGAAGCGAATCGAATACAAAGCGAATTTGATTTATTGATGGCGCGATGGAAGGCGGAATATGAGGCATCGAATGTCGGCAACCGCCATGATATTTTGTTCAATATGTTATGTCAGCGCGCCTATTGGCGAACCATTCTGTATATGAGACGGTATCCGCAGCGCCTTTTGAGCAGCAATCAGACGTATTCGGATCGGTGCGTCGGCAGCGAGGAATTGGAAGCGCTTGCAACGTTCGGAAAGAGCTTGAAAGACGGCGGCAATGTATGCTCGGCATGGCTTGAAAAGCATAAGATTCCGTCGGCAGAAGTCGCCAAATGGATGCTTTTGATGCTGACGGCGCAGATTGATTATATTCTGAATACGGATTTGGATGATCCGATTTTGCGGCTGGCGCGCGGTTTCGGGCTTTCAAACGTTGAATTCGAAGTATTGTCGACATTGACCGCCATCATGTCGAACGAAGATTTGCTCAAATTGATGACGGTGGCATGGGCCGATTTTTCGGTTCGCCTGCCGACGGTATCGTTTCTTGTGCAGCTTCTGGCCGAAAGGCCGCAAGATCGCAACGATGTATTTCAAACGTTTCGCGAAGACGGCTTATTGCGGCAAATGCAATTGATATCGGTAGGCGAACACGACGGATTTGCCGGAAAAACGCCGCTGTTATATATGACTGCAAACGCCGAACAGGCGGTTATCGACGCATTTTGGCAAAATAGGTGTCACGGGGCGTTTTCGCCGCAGATGTCGGCAGTGACGCACGCCTTGCCGTTAAAGCGTTTATTGGGCGCATCGCAGCGCATAGAAGATATTTCGCATGCCCTCGCAGACAGCGCGCAAAACGTTTGCTTGTGCGGCGTTGCGCACAGCGGCCGCCGAACCGTGCTTGCCTCGGTTGCGCAATCTAAATTGGGCATGCGTTTGCTCGAATTCGATTTCGGGTATATATTGGAAAGAAAAGACGGGCAAGAAATAGAATATAATCTTGCCTGCGCCATGCGCGAATCCGTTTTGGGTCGCTGCATATTGGTCATTCGTCTCGATAAATTGGAAGAAGGCGGCGCCGTTTATCATAAACTTTCGGAACATGCGGCGGCGATTGCGCGGCTTTGCATTGCTTATCCGGCGCGGATATTCATACTTGCGTCCAAATATTGTCAAGTCATCGACGACGCTTTTGCAAAACCCGATATGATTGAGTTTGCGGCGCCGTGCGCCGAACAATCTCGCGC
The DNA here is from genome assembly GCA_963633515.1 of Bacteroidaceae bacterium. Lineage (GTDB taxonomy): Bacteria > Myxococcota_A > Bradymonadia > UBA4248 > UBA4248 > UBA4248. Next base: position 928 of record CAVGZQ010000190.1, on the reverse strand, counting down.
GGTTTGGCTTAAAGCGCTTTCGGGATGCGGCAAAGCCGAACGCGAAAAAATGGCAGCCGTCTTCTCGAGCAATTATGCTTTGCCCGTCGGGATTATTTTTTCCGTTGTGCGCGATGCGGCCGAACGGGCGCGCAAGGAAAGCGGCAATGACGGCGCAACGTTGCGCTCCCATCATGTTTTGAACGAAATACGCAAGAGTTTTCGCCATCAGCTCGGTTCGTTGGCCGAAATAACCGTAAGCGATGTTGCGCTTTCGGGGGTCGTTCTGACCGACGAAGCAAAAGAACAAGTCGATGAAATATTGGAATATGCGAGTCAATTGCATCGCGTGCTCGATACATGGGGATTCCGCCGGCGGTCGCCGTACGGAAACGCCCTTTCGGCGCTTTTTGCCGGACCGCCGGGAACGGGAAAGACGCTTTTGGCATGCGCGTTGGCCAATGAATTGGGAAAAGTATTGTATCGCGTCGATTTGTCGCGCATTGTCGATAAATATATCGGAGAAACCGAAAAGAATTTGGGGCGCATATTCGACGAAGCCGCCAAAGCTCAGGCCATTATTTTGTTCGACGAAGCCGATTCGCTGTTCGCAAAACGCACCGAAGTCAAATCTTCGAACGATCGATATGCCAATTTGGAAATCAATTTTTTATTGCAAAAGCTCGAATCTTACGAAGGCATAACGATATTGACGACGAATTTATCGAAAAGCATCGACGATGCATTTCGCCGGCGCATTCGGTTTATCGTCGATTTCCCGATGCCCGATGCACAAGCGCGCGAAAAGCTCTGGAAGCGGCTGATGCCGCCCGGAGCGCCGCTGGCGGACGATATCCGATGGCATTGGCTGGCTCGGACGTTTGAAATGAGCGGCGGACATATCCGAAATGCCGTTCTGAAAGCATCGATTTCGGCCTCGGCGCATAAC
>CAVGZQ010000189.1:507-6422 GCA_963633515.1 Bacteroidaceae bacterium | reverse complement strand
GATCAAGCCGGCGCAAACGCCGACTCCGCCGAAGATGCCTTGCGCGATTTGGCCCGCCAAAAACAAGATCAGCAAAATCGTTCTGCTCTGCAAGATCTCGTCGATAAAGCGAGAAAAGACGCCGAGAATAAAAATGCCGGAGCCAAGCCGCAAGATCCCGATGCGCTGCAGCGGCAAAAAAACGTCGAAGATTTTCTCGAACGCGCAAAAGGCAAACAGCCCAAATCGGACGACAGCAAATCCGGATCCGAGCAAAAACGGCAAACAGATTCCGAACAAGGGCAGCAAACAGGCGCCGAACAAGGGCAGCAAACAGGCTCCGAGCAAGGGCAGCAAACAGGCGCCGAACAAGGGCAGCAAACAGGCGCCGAACAAGGGCAGCAAACAGGCTCCGAACAAGAGCCGCAAACAGGCTCCGAGCAAGGGCAGCAAACAGGCGCCGAACAAGGGCAGAAATCAGGCGCCGAACAAGGGCAGCAAACAGGCGCCGAACAAGGGCAGAAAGCCGGCTCCGAACAAGGGCAGAAAGCCGGCGCCGAACAAGGGCCGCAAGCAGGCGCCGAACAAGGGCAGCAAGCAGGCGCCGAACAAGGGCAGCAAGCAGGCGCCGAACAAGGACAGCAAACAGGCGCCGAACAAGGGCTGCAAGCAGGCTCCGAACAAGGGCAGAAATCAGGCGCCGAACAAGGGCAGAAAGCCGGCTCCGAACAAGGGCCGCAAGCCGGCGCCGAACAAGGCGCCGCCGCTCAAGCCCAAACGGCGCAGCCTGCCGCTCAAGCCGGCAGCGGACACGATACGCAAGAAGGACCTGCGACATCGGCCGATGTCGCCCTTCGGGACGAAAAACTGAAAAGCTCGGCCGGCGGCGGCGATAATATGACAACGCGAGAAATCATCGAATCGGCGGGACAAAAGGGATTTGCAAGCCAACCCTATCGCGACGTATTCCAAACATACGAAAAAGCCGCCGAAACCGTTCTCGATAACGAAACCGTTCCCAAAGGCTACCGACGATACGTCGAAAAGTATTTCGATATGATTCGGCCGCAGCAATGACAACGCCGCCGCCGATTCATCCGAACATCGGCGGCGGCGTGCATCCGTTATTTTTCTCTCAACACAATCACATTCACCGGGAGTCATCATGTCTCGTGACATAGAAAAAGAAGTTTCGCAATTTCGGGATAAAATCGCAAAACTGCGCGATGCCATCGGAGAAGTCATCGTCGGTCAGCGCGATGTCATCGACAGCGTCATATTGTGTTTGATCGCCGACGGACAAGTTCTGCTCGAAGGGGTTCCGGGACTGGGCAAAACGATGCTCGTCAAAACGCTTTCCGAAGCGATCGACTGCAAATTCAGCCGCGTTCAATTCACCCCCGACATGATGCCCGGCGATATCGTCGGCACGAACATGATCGTCGAAGACGATCATGGCAACAAATCCTTCGAATTCCAAAAAGGCCCCGTTTTCACGAACATACTGCTCGCCGACGAGATTAACCGCGCAACGCCCAAAACCCAGTCTGCGCTCCTCGAAGCCATGCAGGAAAAGAGCGTCACCGTCGGCGGCCGTACCTACAAACTCGAAGCCCCCTTCTTCGTCATGGCAACCCAAAATCCGCTCGAAATGGAAGGCACCTATCCGTTGCCCGAAGCCCAGCTCGACCGATTCCTCTTCAAAGTCAACGTCCCCTTCCCCACCAAAGACGAGCTTCACGAAGTCCTCCGGCGGACGACGGCAACAACGGTTGCTCATGCGCATGCCGTCATGTCAAAAGACGACGTTCTGTCGCTTCGCGAACTCGCAAAGGAAGTCCCCATCGCCGATCACGTCCAAGATTACGCCCTTAAACTCGTGCTCGGAACGCATCCCGAATTGGGCGCGCCGACGCAAATGGTCAAACAATACGTGCGCTTCGGTTCAAGCCCGCGCGGCGCGCAAGCCGTCATCAAAGCCGCCAAAATACACGCCATTTTCCAAGGCCGTTTCAACGTCTCCGACGACGATATCCGGTTTGCCGCCGTCCCCGCGCTCCGGCACCGAACCATTCTCAACTTCGAAGGCGAAGCCGAAGGCATTTCTGCCGACGATATCATCCGCGATTTGATCAAAAACACAAAAGAAACCGCCGGCAAATAAACGGTTTCGCGCCGAAATGCCGTCTGCGCGCACGCCCCCGCGATATTCCCCGAACGTCGCATTTCAAAAGCGCGCAGACGAAACGGCTCCGCCCCGAATCACATAGGAACGCTGCGCAATGGGATTGTTTGACGAGGAATTTCTCAAAAAAATCGAATACCTCTACGTCGTATCGAAAAAAGTTTTTGCGGGAAAAATGCGCGCCGAACGCAAAACGCGAAAAACCGCCTCGGGCATGGAGTTCGCCGATCACCGCAATTACGTCGCCGGCGACGACTTCCGTTCGCTCGATTGGCGGATTTATGCCCGAACCGAAAAACTCCTCATCCGGCTCTTCGAAGAAAAAGAAGATCTGTCGATCTATTTTCTCATCGATGTCTCCGGGTCGATGAAATTCCGAAACTGCGTCAAACTCGATTATGCCCGAAAAATGGCCGCCGCTTTGGGCTACATCGGGCTTTGCAACCAAGACCGCGTCAGTTTTTTCGCTTTCGGCGACAAACTCGCCGATCGTCTCCCCGTCATGAGCGGACGCGGGCAAATCTTCAAAGTCTTCCGATTCCTCGAAAATCTCAAAGGCGAAGGCAAAACATCGTTCGAAGACGCCTTCCGCGGCTTCGCCGCCCAAACGAAACGCCGCGGCATCGCCGTCATCATCAGCGATTTCGAAAATCCCGGCGGTTACGAAAAAGCGCTCAATTTCCTGCGCTATCAGCAATTCGAAACTTACGCCGTCCATATCGTCGACGACGGAATCGGCGCCGATGCCCCGTGCGGCGACGTCTGCCTCGTCGACTCCGAAACCGGCGAAACGCTCGATATCACCCTGACTCCGGCGCTCATCGGGCGATACAAAAAAATGCGCGATGAACTGTGCTTCAAAATGGAAGCGTATTGCGTCGCCCGAAATATGCTGTATTTCCGAACACCCGTCTCAACGCCCTTCGACGAAATCGTCTTGAAAGTATTCCGGGCGGGAGGTTTTTTGAAATGATCTTTAATGGGTTTCCGCCTTCGTCCGTGGGGATTGCCGCTGCGGCGCTCCTCGTTTTCGTCGCCATCTTGTATTTAATTCGGGTGCGGCGCCGCCGCATCGAAGTTTCTTCTCTCGGTCTTTGGCGCGGACTCGCCCTTTCGGCGCACCGACGCCGTTGGCGCGATTGGCTCAAACGCCTGATAAGCTTTCTTTTGTGCGCCGTTATCGTCGCGCTCATCGCGCTGGCTCTCATCGATCCGCGCCAAGAAGAAAATTCCGAAGCCCATTTCCACACCGTCTATATCTTCGACGCAAGCGGATCGATGGCGGCTGCCGCATCCCGCGCCGACCAAGCGCAATACGGCTGCGCGTCGCGGTTTTCTTGCGCCCGGGCCGCCGCGCGCAAATCGATAGAAAATATGCGCGCCGACAGCCGCGCCGTCATTATCGAAGCTTCGGGCATGGCCTGCGCCGTGTCGGGACCGTTTCAAGCCGATAAATCTGCCCTTTTGGCCGCCGTCGATGAACTCAGACCGCGCGCGGGTTCCGTGGCGCTCAACGACGCTTTGGCGCAAGCCAAACACCTTTTGCGCGGAAAAGAAAATCCGAAAATTATATTTTTTACCGACGGACAATTCGAAATCGACGAAACAACAACGTCAATTCTCCCGCAAATCAAAGAAATAAACGCACAAAATTCAGACACCGAAACGCCCGGCGGCGCCGCCCCGGCTCACGCCGAACCCCCCGACTCCGCCGGCGGCGAAGATTCCGCGCAAATTCCCTTGGAACAAATCACTTTCGGTCCTCCGGACGCCCCCGAAAATGCGCTCGCGAATATTTCGATAAACGCTTTCAACGCCCGCCGATACATTGCCAACCGCCTCGCGTTCGAAGTCTTTGCGAAAATCTCCAACGCCTCCGATATCCCCGTCACCGCCGATTTGACGATCTATGCGCTCCCCGACGGCGCCGCTTCGTTCGCCGAAAACGATGCAGACGGCTATAAAGCCATAGCCCAAAAGCGCATCACGATCGCTTCGGGCGGATCCGAAGTCCGAATATGGAGCGATCTCCCCTTGGAATCTTCGCGGCTTGCCGCCAAAATCGGCATCGTCTCCCCGTCGGACGCCGTCGACGCGCTCCGCGCCGACGATATCGCCTATGCCCATATCCCCGACTATGCCGCCCCAAAAATTCTCTTGCTCACGCCGGGCAATTTGTATCTCGAGGCCGCCCTTCTGCTCAACGAAAACTATCGCGTCGCCGTTGCCGCCCCGACCGACCCGCGTTGGTCCGCCGGCAACGGAATAATCGATATCGCCCGCGCGGCGCGCGAATTCGACATCGTCATCGCCGACAATTCCTACGGCAATTTGCCCGCAATCGACGCCCAAAACGCCGAAGGCAACATCATTTGGATTGCGCCGCCCCCCGAAAACGCCCCCTACCGCCAAACCGTCGTCTCCGACCCCGTCGTCGAACGCGTCAACGCCAAACACCCCATCGGCCGATGGCTGGCGCTGCGCAATCTCAACATCGAATCGTCGGCCGTCTATCGCGGCGTCGCATCGTCCGACGCCGTCATCCGCGCCGTCGAAGGACCGATCGCCGTCACACGCCAAACCGGCGCCCTGCGCGAAGTCGCCATCGGCTTCGGTCTCGTCCGCTCCGACATCATCTTCCGCGTCGCGCTCCCCATCTTGTTCATCAACGCGATCGACTGGCTCATGTACGAAAAAACCGAGCCCGAACGCGGCTTCGAAACCGGCAATGCCTGGCACATCGATGTCGCGCAAAACATCGATCGCGTCGATATCGCGCGCCCCGACGGCACAACCGCCGCAAACATCCCCGTCTTCGGCAAAAAAGCCGTCTTCTTCGGCGAAGACCCGGGGTTCTACGCCGTCGCCGCATCGAACGGCGATCCCGGTCCAAAAACGGTTTTCGCCGCAAACTTTGCCCAAACCGGCGAATCCGACATCAATCGCGCGCCCGCCGATTTGACGAGCGGCCCGGCCGCCGCCTCCCCCGAAGCCCGCGCCGAACCGGACATCATTTGGACGGCGATTCTCGCCTTCCTGCCCGAAAAATCGCGCCATATTTGGGTACTGGCTCTGCTGTTGGCTTTCGCGCTCTTGGCCGCCGAATGGGCGCTCTATCACCGACGCATCACGGTTTAAACGCTTTTGCTTGCGCGCCGGCGAATATAAACCGGCGCTCTCGGCGTTTTGCTCTTGGGCGCGGCTTTTTGCCCGGCGGGCAATGCAGCCGCGGCTCCGGCTATTGCCCGCCGGGCAATACGCCTTCGCGGCTTCGGCTTTTGCCCTGCGGGCAATACGCCTTCGCGGCCGGCCTATCGGCAAAGCCGATACGGCCGGCTTCTTTCGGATGCGCAAGATTTCCGAAGCAAAGGATCGCTATCGTATGGATACGCAAACGCATGCATCATGCTTTCAAACCGACGATTTCGGCTTGTGCGCGCTTCGCGCCGCGCCGCAGGCGATGTTTGGCTTTTTTTTGCGCAATCGACACGCAAAAACGGCGGCGTATGCGCGCAAGGGCGGCACGCCCGCGCACATAGCCGACGGCGGCGGCGTATGCGCGGCAAGGGCAAAACGCCCGCGCGCATAGCCGACGGGCGGCGCGTATTGCCCAAAGGGCAATAGCAGCCGCGCCCCCAAAATATATCCTTCCGAAAATTACACCTTTTCGCATTCGCCCCGGTATTTATCCGTAACTCCGAAACGTGACACGCCCGGGCTTCGCCCCGAAAAAAAAAAAAAAAAAAAAAAA
>CAVGZQ010000189.1:0-497 GCA_963633515.1 Bacteroidaceae bacterium | reverse complement strand
TCATTTGCATCAATGCAATCATTATTTTTTGGCAGGAAAGCACGGGCGCAACCCCGATTCTCGATATCTTCGACGCCGCCTGCACGCTCATTTTCTTGGGCGAAATCATTGCAAAACAACGAAAACTCGGATTTCTCGCCTATTGGAAAAACGGGCTGAATTGCTTCGACGGGCTGATTATCATCTTGTCGCTGCCGTCGCTGTTTATGTATTTTTTCCCCGATGTCATCCCGAATCTGTCGTTCCTGCTCGCTTTGCGCATGTTCCGGATATTCCGATTTTTCAGGCTCGTGCGCGTTTTTCCGGGCATCGACGTCATATTTCGCAACTTCTTTTTGGCCCTGCGGCAATCATACGGCATCATGCTCTCGTATGCCGTCATCGTCTTGGCGTTCGCGCTCATCAGCTGCTGCATGTTTTCGTCGGCTGCGCCCGAGTTTTTCGCCACGCCTTTCGATTCTGTCTATACCATTTTCAGACTGTTTACGATCGAAGGA
>CAVGZQ010000188.1:0-6430 GCA_963633515.1 Bacteroidaceae bacterium | reverse complement strand
GGCGGCGAAGGCGTATTGCGCCCGCCGCGAAGGGCGGGCGCAATAGCCGCAGCCCCCCTCAAATAAAAAAAAACTGCTTCCGGCCGTCACGGCGCAAAGCGATTGAAAAATAAATCGCCTTTTCGATTTAAACGTCTTACGATGCGAGGATTCTTGCGACGGCATGCCATCGCTCAAATAAACGATTTCACGATGCGCAAATCAGGAAAATATACTGTGAAGCGGCAAAAGCAGAAGAAGCGAACAGGCAAATGGATTTTGGCTGCGATGGCGGCATGTTGCGCAGCGAGCTGCGACGCGGCGGGCGAATTGACGTTCGGCGCGGAGCAGATATCGGAAGCGGTGCCGGCGGGTTTTGTTGCGAAGCGGTGCGCAGAGAATTCGGATGACGGCGCCGATGCGTATTTGCGTTTAAGCATTTTGACTTCGTTCGATGCGCCGATGACGCCGGGAAAGCGGTATGCCGCGTTGGGCGAACCGCTCGAACCGGGAAAAAATTTCACTGCCGAAGACATCGTTTTCGGAAACAGCTGGTTTTTTCTGACCGACGCCGGCGGACGCGACATATCGTGCAATGCCGCCGGAGATTGCGCAAACGGCGGAGAAGCTGCAGCCGGGGTTGTATGCGTCACGCCCGAAGAAATGGGGCTTTCGGGCTATTACTATGCGCCGGGGCGCGTTTGCGCCTTGCCGACGCGCATCGAAGCCGCAGGCACGCCGAAATTCACGCATTATGCCGACGATGTTCTGCCCGGCAACGGCAATGTTTTGTCGCAAAACGCGAACGGGCGTTCGTTCGCTTTCATGCTCGACAATTCAGCCACGCTCGACGGAAGCCAAGATTCGGGCATTCCGACGGCCGATGATGCCACCGATCCTTATCAATACCGCAAAGTCGGTCTCAATGCCTTCCTCGACGGACTGAGTTTGACCGCAGGAAGCGATGATCGTTTTGAGTTTGCGGCAATTTTTGCCAACGGTTCGGCGGCGACGGGGGTTTACGACATGACGCCGGCGTGGCTTCGCACCGAAGCGCTCTGGACAAACAAAGTCATGCAGGCGTATCCGACGCCCAGCGGATTGTCGCCGATTTGGACGGCGGCAACGGCGGCAATCGATAAGATAACGCAAACCGCGACGCCGACGTATCGCAAATCGCTGATAGCTTTCACCGACGGACTTCCCGACGACGGCGAAGCGCAAGCGGCTTGGATGAGCAAAATGACGGCGGCCGGAGTTTCAGGCGTCGATTTGCATTGGATCGATTTCCGTCCGGGACACGAAGCCGATGCATCGCTGAGCTATGCCAAATCCGTTGCCTTGGGCTGCGGAAATTACTTTCTCATCGACAGCGCGCCGCAAATCCCGCAAATCATGCAGGCGATTGCCGCAAACTCGCAATCTCATTGGGACATCGGCGTAAAGTTTTCGGCAATTCCGCCCGAAGGCACGCTTGCCAGGCTCGCGACGACGATCGTCGTTAAGTTGGGCGAAAGCGCGGTTGTCTGCGAGGCGCAACGCCAAATCGGCAGTTCCGGTCTGACCGGCGAAACAACCGACAACCGTTTTGTCTTTGTCCCATAGGCGGAGTGGCAACGATGCAAGCTAAAACCGCGAAGTTAATCGCCTTTTTCTTCTTTTTTGCATTGGCGCTTCCGTCGGCGCATGCCTATGCCGACGGCACGGGCGGAGACGGACGGTTTTTAACCGAAAATGCAATCCCCGAAACGCTTTTGCCCAACGTCAGCGCCCAAGAAAAAGAACTCGCCGTCATCGAAAAACGGCCGTTTTCCAAAGCCGGACGCGGCGAAATATCGATAGGTTTGGGCACTATTGCGAGCGATATCTTCGTTATTTACATGCCCGTCACGCTACGCGGCGGCTACCATTTCAAAGAATGGGCCGCGCTCGAAGCGTCGGCGTCGTACATGGGTTGTTTTTCCGGCGCCGTCGGCGAAAACCAAACGCGCGCCGCCGGTCAGCGCTGCATGCGATTTCTCACGCCGACCTATGACAGGCTCACCGGGCGTCAGAGCAGCGAAACGCAATTGCGCGGCGTCAAAATCTTGGAATATTCCGTTGCGCGATTTGCATTGACCCCCGTGTTTTCTCTTTTTATGGGGAAATTTGCATTGGCAAACCGAGGAATCGCGCATTTCGATCTGAACGTCGCGGCAGGGTTGGGCGTTCAGATTGTCGAAACGCCGGCGCCGCGCGCCGGCGATTCCATCGGCTATCATGCGGCTTTCGAAGGCAATTTCGGACTCGGCGTCCGATTCGTCTTTTTGGATTTCGTCGGTTTGCGCTTCGATTTCAGAGAATATCTCTTCGGACGGCAAAACGGAAAAGGTCTCGGAACATCGGCGGAATTCACGCTCGGCGTCTCGTTTTTGCTTTAGGAGGCTTTATGACACACGTTTTTTCGGAAAGCCTCTTTCGGACGCATGCGCACAAAAAATTGCCGTATCTCGATTTTTTATCGAATCATTTTCAACCCTCGGCAAATCTTTTAACATTTTGCGCATTTGTTTTCGTTTTTTTCGCATTCATTGAAATGCCGAACGCATGGGCCGATGCCGTCGATGACGATCTCAATGCCCGATGGACGACGCAAAACATTCCCGCGCAAAGCGGCGAACGCGTTTTTTCTGCATCAAACCGCTTCGAAACGTCATTGATTTTCGGCGTCGTTGTGACCGACGATTATTATACTTATTTTCCGCTGAGCATCGATGTCGGTTACCGGTTCGGCGAAATGTGGGGCATCAGCCTGCGCGGAACTTTGCTCATGATCCATGCCGATACGGCGCTTTCGGATTTCATGGACGAACATCAATCGGGCATTGCGTCGGAAATGCTGTCAGACGAACAACGCGGCGAAATATACGCAGCAGCAACGTTTCACCCCGTTTTCGGCAAATGGACGGCAGGCGCGCAAAATCTCGGGCGGTTTGATTGGGGGATTTCGGCCGGCATCGGCGCCGTATTCTCGAAAACGCCGAACGGCGATTATTCAAAACGCGATCTGCGCGCATATGCCGAAGGCATTTTGGGGACGGATGCGCATTTTTTTGTCTTGCCGTGGCTGGCTTTGCGGCTGGAAGCGACGCTGCGATTTTACAAAACGCCCCGTCAATGGGTTGTTCCGGCCGCATTGGCCGTCGGCGTGAGCTTCTTTTTGCCCGAAATTGAGGTGTCGAAATGAAATCGAATTTGCGTTCATTCTGCATCAAATTAGGCATTGCTGCAGCTCTTCTCGGCGTTGTTTGCGCGAATCCGGGCGACGCATGCGCGCTGACCGTTCAAGATATCATCGTCATGCATGCGCAAGGCGTCCCCGAAAATATCGTCATTTCGGTCATAAAAAACGCCCAAGATATCGCGCCTCTCGACAAATCCGATTACGAAAAACTGAAACAGGAAGGCATTTCGCAGGAAATTGCCGCCGAAATCGCCATGCGCGTCAAAGCGCTTGAAAAAGACTCCGGCACGGAGAACGCCGCGCCCGCAGAAAACGGCGCGGCGGCGGCGGCATACATTCCGCAAGACGCCGGCGCGGCAGCAGCAGACATTCCGCAAGACGCCGGCGCGGCAGAACGCAATGCGGCGATCGCGCCGGATGATCAAAACGGCGCAACATCGGCGCCGATCCGCCCCGACTCCGCCGACGCGCCGCGAATCGTCCAAGGCACGGTTTTATCGCCCATAGAAACGTCCAATGCCGTCGCCGTTTTCGACAGTTTTTTCAAAGCGCTCGAAACTGCTTATCTCGCAGAATCGGAAATAATGCGGCGTTATGCCGAAATGCGCAGCGAAACGGATGCGCTCGAAGACGCCATGTCGTCGTTGCCTGCCGTCGCCCGATATCGAAAAGAAATTCGGGAAGGCGCGCCGATTCGTGCACTCGATTCATGTTTATCGATGCTCAATGAAATCTCGCCCAACCCTGACACGGCAATCGGCGCGGCGCTTCGTCAATGCATCGGCGAAGCGCTCGGCGCCATAGGCGCCTTCGGCATGGCCGCCGCCTACCTCGATGCAGCCTTGCAGTCGTCCGCTACCGTCGAAGATTATGCCGACACGTTCCGGACTTTTTTGGATTATGCCCGCCGAACGGACTACTCGAGCACCGCGCCGCTGCGCATCGCAGCGCACGAAAACGATATCGAAAAAGCAAGCGATCTCGCCGATACATATCGCTATTTTGTCGCCTACAGCCTTGTCTACGGTCCCAATCCCAACATCGATGCCGCCTGTCGGACGCTCGAAGCCATTTCGCCCGGCACAATCGAATATGCGCGATCGCGGCTTCTCATGGCGGCAATCGACGTGCGCCCGCCGGCGTTCCGTTTCAAAACGGCCGCCGAACACATCGGTCTTGCGCTTTCGGCGCTCGAACCTCTTTCGGGCGACACGGTCTATCAGCTCAAAAATACCGCTTGGCTGACTTTGGCGCGGATTGCCGCCGAAAATCATGCCTACGATGCGGCAGCGGTTTTCTACGGCAATGTCGGCATTCGCAGCCACCGTCTGAGCGCGGCAATCCTCGAGCAAGCATGGACGGAAATCTTCGCCAAGCGATACGATCGCGCGCTCGCCCTTACCCACGCGCTTCGCGCGCCGATCTTTGCCAAAGCATGGCTTCCCGACATGCTCCTCATCGAAGCCAATGCATATCTCGGGCTTTGCCGTTATGACGACGCCCAACGCGCCGTCGATGCGCTGCGATCGACATATATCGCCGACGGCGAAACGCTTTCGCGGCTTATGGCCGAAACGCCGGCGCGCGATTGCTACGGACAAATCCTGCGTCATGCCCAATCCCCCGAATCTTCGGCATTGCCGGCGCGCATTTATGCGCGCGTTTTGTCGGATTTGCCGTTTAAACGCGTGCATCAATCGCTTCGGACGCTTAACAGGGAACGCGAAATTCTCAGCCGTTACGCATCCCAAAACTTTGCTTTCCGAGCCGACCTCGAAAAAACATACGACGATGCCATTGCCTATCGGCAAACCGCAATGTCGCAAATCTTGCGCAATGTCTATAATTCGGCGCTGGAAGAAATTCATGCGCTCGATGTTTCGGCGGCGCAAGTCGCCATCGAAATCAAGCTTTCTCAGAGAAAACGCGAAGCGGCATGCTTAAAAATCGCCGCCGCCGGCGGCGCATGCGCGCAGCCGCAGCGCATGGCGGCGGCAAAACCGGAAAAAGCCCCCGACGAAGCTTATTGGTCTTTCGATCGCGAATTTTGGCGCGACGAATTGCGTTCCTATGCCGTTTCCGTCCCGTCGCTGTGCCTCGTCGGCGAATAAATGCAAAAAAAAAAGCTGCCGGCGTTAATTCTCAATCATTCGATCGCGTTTTTCGAAGCGACGCAATGCGTTCCTGTCCCGTTTCCGTCCCGTCGGCAAATAAATGCAAAAAAAAAAAAGCTGCCGGCGTCAATTCTCAATCATTCGATCGCGTTTTTCGAAGCGACGCAATGCATTCCTGTCCCGTTTCCGTCCCGTCGCCGGATAAAAGCGTGTTTTTCTCAAAAAAACGGCAATAATTCCGCAGTCCGGCGTTTGGATCGGGTATACTTCGCGGCGTTTTGGGTCAACGGCGTCATACGGAGAAATCGACGATGAAGTGGACACGACGACAAATTTTATTCGCGCTGGGCGGCGCAGCTTGCGCCTTGGGGTTGGACGCATTCAAGTTCGGCGCTTTGCGCGGCCGTTTGGCTTTTGCCGATTGGCGCGCGCTCCCCGGCATGCGTCTCGGTCTCGATATCAATACCGAAACCGACCCTTCGGCTTTGGCCGTCGACATCATCGCCGTCGACGAGCGCGGCGAACACCTTCTCGCGACGATGCGCGGCGCGCGCAGACTCGATGTCGAAATGCCGTTTGTTCCGACGCAAAAAGATTCTTTCCATGTCGTCGCCCAAGCGCGCGATTGGCGCAATCGGCGTTTGCGCAGCGAGCCCGTCGAAGTCTTGTCCGGCATCTACAAATTTGGACTCTAAACGAAGGATAGGCCGTCGCCATGAACTTATGCCGCACACTTCTGACAATCGGATGCCTTGTCGGTCTCTGCACGACAATTCCTTGCTTCGCTCGGGCGCAAACTCCCGATCTCATTCCGCAGGAGTATCGCATCAAAATCGACGATATCGACGCGTCGCAAGCCCCGGAAATCACGATTCGGGCAACTTTTCTCGATAAAAAAGGTCTCCCCGTCGATCCCAAAAAAATCACGTCAATGACCGTGTACAACGACGATGAGACCGTTTCGGGCAACCCGAAAATCACAACGCTCGGAACGTCTTCCGTCCCGCTCGACTTGGCCATCGTCGTTCCCATTTCTCAGCGGTTCTCCGAAAAAGAACTCGAAGAAATGAAAAAAAGCATGGCGCATATCATTGAGCAAGCGCGAGATATCGAC
>CAVGZQ010000187.1:0-6431 GCA_963633515.1 Bacteroidaceae bacterium | reverse complement strand
TTTTGCCTGCGGCAATACGGGCTTTGGGCGCCCTTTTGCCTGCGGCAATACGGGCGCTCGCTTCGGCTATGCGCGCGCTTTCGCGGCGCGCATACGCCTTCGCAACGCAACGCTTCATTATTTCATGCGCAATGCGCCCGATTGACGATATTGCCCAAATGCATATATATATATGTTGATGTTTTAAAATTGCGCCGAAAATGCAAATCCCGAATACCCCGGCGAAACTGCCGGCGAAAACTGCCACGAAAACGCCGATGCGCCCCGTTCAAATTCGGAAATTTGCGGTTGGATTTTTACGGCATCGTAAATCGCCAGCACAATCCCCGTCACGATCATGGCCCCGCCCAATCCCATCAAACCATAGCTCGCATAAAGCTCGGTTTGCGATTTGCCGTATTGGTCTTGGGCGCGATCGAACGTTTCTTTGTTCGGTTTCTCCTCGTATGCAACATATTTATCATGATTTTGCCGATCGGCCAACCACATCAAAACGCCGCCTCCGGCGCCTATCAGCGCGCCGACGCCCAAAAATGAATACCCGACGGATTTGAACGTCTTCGATCGCTTCGCCAATTGCTCCGGACTCACCCCGGCATCGCTCGCAATGCGCTCATAATTCAAGACTTCCAGACTGTACGTCCGCAATTCGTCGGCCGACGCTTCGATTTCGATGCTGTTAAAACCATAACTCGTTTTGCCAAGCACGCGATGTTTTCCGGGCGTCAGCGATATCGGCAACGCCGTGCAAGGATACGCGTTCCCGTCGTCAAATTGAAGCGTCATATCGGCCGGCGAACACTTCACGACGACTTGAGCATTGCATTGGGTTTTCAGATTTTCCAGCGCCTGCGCCGCGCTCTGTTCAATCGCTTCCGACGGAATTTCGCTTATCTTGGGCGATGTCCACACGCGCTCAAATGCATCTTTGGCCTCGATGCATTTGCCTTGTTTGGCATAAACCCCGCCCAAATTGCCCCAAATGATGTTCATTTCGCCGCTGTGGAGCATGGCCATAAAAAGCTGCTCGGCCTTCTTGTAGTCCCCGGCATTCCCCGCGTCGACCGCCTGATTGTTAAGCAAAATCTGCTCATCCGAAAACTTGATAATCGCCTCAGGCTCAGACTCGGGCGCAGCCGTTTCCGACGCTTCCGCTTTTGCCGCTTGCGCCGCCTGCCCATTCGAAGACTTCTCATTTTTGGCATAACCCGTTGCAGGCCAAGCCGCCGCTGTCATCATTGCCATGCACAACGCAACCGCATCCTTTCTCATGTTGCCTCCGGTCGGAATAATCATGCGCAATCCGGACACAAAAACTGAGCGCGTCCCGCAACGCTTCGCGTTGCAAAACACGCCCCGGCCGCTTTCGCGCCGATCGTGCGCAAAGCCGCAAAAAACGGTGCCGGATCATCAAAAAGACACCTGAGTTTAGCCCATCCGACACATTCTGTAAAATGATATTGCGCCCATGATTATGCAAACCGGCGCAATATCAGGCGATTGCGCCGACGCAAACATCATATTTCTGCTTTTTCTGCATCAAATTCCGAAAAACCTCGGAATCGATTCAAAACCGTCCCGAAAACGCAAATCCCGCATATTCCGGCGCAATCGACGGCGCAATATTCCACGTAAAACCGACCGACGATTTTTCGAATTCTTCGATTTGCGGACGAATCTTGAGCGCATCGTATACGACAAGCGTCACCCCCGTTACGATAAACGCCCCGCCGGCGGCAAACAGCCCGTATGCCGCGTTGAACTTCTTTTGCGATTTCTCGCGTTCCGCGTTGGCCGCTTCGTTGAGCTCGGGTTTTCCCGGAGTCTTATTGTATTCGTCGAGCTTCTTCTGATATTTGGAATGACCGTCCCAAATGAGGACGCCGCCCGCAACAAGCGCCGCAACCCCCGTGCCCAGAAAACTGTAGCCGATTATTTTGAAACGTTTCGATCGATCGCGCAATTGTTCGGGACTGACCCCCGCGTCGCTTGCTATCCGCTCGTAATCGATGACTTCAAGCGTATAATTGCGCGTTTCGCCGGCCACGCCTTCGATTTCAATCCCGTTAAAACCATAACTCGTTTTGCCCAATACAAAGTGCTTGCCCGGCGTTATCGAAAGCTCCTCCGAAGTGCATTCAAACGCGTTGCCTTCGTCAAACGTAACGGTCATGTCCGACGGAGAACAACGCAAAACAACGCGCGCCGAGCATTGCGCCTGAAGTTTTTCCATCGCTTGCAAAGCGCCTTGCTCAATCGATTCGGCCGGAATTTCCGTAATTTTGGGCGACTTCCATACGCGTTCAAACGCATCTTTGGCTTCGATGCACTTGCCCTGTTTGGCATAAAGACTGCCCAAATTCCCCCAAATGATATTCATTTCGCCGCCTTGCAACATTGCCATCAGCAACTGTTCGGCCTTTTTGTAGTCTCCGGCATTCCCCGCATCGACCGCTTGGTTGTTGAGCATTATCTGCTCATCCGAAAACTTGATGACTTCTTCGGGCGGGACGGCTTGCGGCGTTGTCTTCTTCTCGTCTTTTGACGGTTTTTTTGTATTTTTGACGCCTTTCGCCGACTTCGATTGCTGTTTCTCTTTGCTTTTCGCCGACTTCGATTGTTGCTTTTCGCCGCTTTTTGCCGGCGTTTGCGCAAAACCTGCCGACGGCAATGCCAAACTTATCAAACACGCCGATAACAGCGCCGTTGTTATTGCTCTCATTTTGCCTCCCAATTGTGCCGTTGGTTGCCGCCGATGTCCCGGCAAACCGCATCAATCCGACGCATGCCGCCGCCCCCCCCCCGACATCGCGCTTGCGCGCAGCTCGGTATGTTGTCTCTCCGAAATTTCGCTCTGCCGTTTTGATTTCGGTAAACAATAAGCCCTCTTTCCTTAACATATCGCATTGTTTTGCGCAAATCTCCGGCGATGCAATCGCTCCGAAAACGCCGCTGCGGCTTAAAACATCGCATTCCTGCGCGCAAAAAAAAAGCGCCCCATGCGAGGCGCTTTTTTTCAATCCGTCACCGATCAGCGATTTGCTTTGTAAACATCCCAAAGCTTGAGCGCTACGTCGCGGATGCCGTTATCGAGGGCTTCGATTTCCTCTTTTTTCCAATCGCCCGGATCTTTGCGCGCAAACGTCGTCAGATCGCGGCGGTTGTCGAAACGGCCGACGGGAATGTAATACGTACGATCGCCCTTTTCGATCTTGAGCATGTTCTCGCGGTCGCTTGCTTCCATGAGTTCGAGCATATCGTCCGAACCATAATCTTGCAACATGACCGATTCGGGCGTTCCGTGGAACAAAATCGATTTGTCTTCGCCGGGACGCGCGCGATCGCGATTCTTGCGGCGCGACTCCTCGGGCGTAACCCATATATAGAGCACCGCAGCGCGTTTGAGCAATTCGTCCGACAAACACGGCAAGCTCGCCGCATACCCGTAATACTCGGGCAACGGACGGACGCCCACAGGACCGCCGCGCGAAAATTCGATGACGATCGTTTTGCCTTCGCGCGATTTCAAAACATTTTTGATCTTGTCGTCAAAAAGCTCGCGAGCTTCGCCTTCGAGCTTTTCTTCAAGACGCGCCCGAACCGTCGCGCTCAGCGACGCTATCTTCGCTTCGCCGCCGACACGAACCGATGCCGCATCGAGACGTTCGAACAGACGAATCGCCGCATTCTTCGGATTCTCCGCTTTGCCGACGAGAATTTCGTGATAGTCTTCGTTGAGCAGCTCAATCAATGCGCACCAGTCATATGCATCGATAAACGGACCGTTGCGCCCGCCCGCATCGTCTTCGTGGTGGTAAATGCGCGGCTCGCCCATCGCCTTGAGCTCTTCGTCGATGACCAATTGAATGTGAACATAAGGATAGTCGTCCAATTGGATCGTCTCTCCCATGTGGAACAATTCAGGGTCCTTGTTCGTCAAAAAGTTGCGAACCTCCGACTTTCCCGACGCAGGCAGCGCTAGCAGCAACAACGTGTCAAAAATCTCAGCCATCTCATTCTCCTGTGAGTTCTACCCGACATGAGTAGATTGAATCTGCCTTCTAATCGCCCGCCCCGGCTTTTGACAAGCATAATTTGCATTTTCGTTGACTTTTTATGGTATTTCTCTCATCCAATTCGAATTTTCACGCATAAATGTAGGCAATTTGCACACAAACGCTCACATTTAAAAATTTCCTTCCGACCTATTATGCGAATAATCTGCCGCCCTGCTGCGAAATCCGGGATGCGATCATGACGCCGAAAATCGCCGTCAATCCCCGGCTTTGACCGTCTCTTCGGCATTTACGACGCGATATTTTTGCTTGCTCGGCTCATAACCCGTTACGACGACATCCATGCTGTCGCCGACGCGATAAACGGCTTTGCCGTCCGATCGCGACAATATCGTCTTATCGTCGTTCATTGTCCAAGATTGCCCCCAAAATTCCGACATATCGCGAACATAAACTTTCAATTCGATGGGCGGCATATCCAAACGCACATACAGCGCCTCGGATTTCATGCCCAATATCGTCCCGCGGCGATGCGGACGTTTCGAAAACTCAAGTCGGAAATCGCTTCGGATTACATGCGCGATCGCGCAAGAATCTATCGCTTTGTCGATGTTTCGCTGCACCGTCTTCGCGCGATTGGACGACTCTATGACTTTTGCGCGCAGCAGCGCATTCTCTTCACGCGACAGTTTTCCCGCGCAGGAAAATTCCGATTCGACGGCTTCTTTATGCGTAAATATCCCCGCCATCTCGCGCATCGGCGCGCTGAATCGCGCATAAGGATTAACCCCGAGCGCGCTGTGCAATCCCGCGTCGGGCGAAAATACGCTCCGGCGCTGCATCATCAAAACGAGCCGTTCCATCGCCTGACGGATTCGGAAAAAACGCATCTCGTCTGCGTTGTCTGCATCCGGATTGCGGCTTGCCGCCGGCAATTGTTCAAAAAAATCCGACAAACTTTGCGACGATCGATCCCAGTACCATGATTTGCCGAGATTTTGCGCGCGCGCAAGCGACGCAATCGACGATTCGAGCTCCGCGACATCGCGAAGCGACGGCGCCTCATGATTGCGGAATATCGCCAACACCCCGGGGTCTTCTTGCGCCAAATGCTGCAAAATCTTGGCGCCCTCGATGTTGCACAAAAGCGATAATTGCTCGTTGTAACGATCGGCTTCGCAGCGGTCGTCCAAACCGAGCGTGAACGCAGTCTTTGCGGCATTTAAACCGACATCGAGCGCAACGCGGTTAAAATGCACGACGTTGCGCGTCCGGCTCTCCGCATAACGCAGAAGCCCGACGGCTTTAAAACAGCATAAACTCTTGGCATACGATTTGCCGCGCCAAGGATGCGACTCGGGCGATTTTAAATACTCCGAAACATCTTCGCACGACAGTTTCGCGCGCGAAATCACCCGCGCGCGCCGCAAATCCGTGCGAACGCACGCCCCGTTGGCGTCGATTTGCATGATAAACGCGAGCGCGCGCCGCGGCGCGCCGGCATTCAGACTGATTAATCCCCGCGACAGCGCCGCAGGCAACATCGATGCGCTCATTCCCGCAAAATAAATGCTCGCTCCGCGCGACAGCGCCGACGCCCAAAGCGGCGTGTTCGGACGCACAAACCAAGACGCATCGGCGATCGCATACCATGCAACATACGCCGTCTCTGCGCAAACCGCGCCGATATGTTTGTTCAGCGCATCATCGCGCGTTCCGACGTACAGCGCCTGATCCAAATCCCGCGTCCCCGCCCCGTCTACCGTCACAAACGGAACATCGCTCAAATCTTCGCAATCCGAAAAATCGGGCGGCTGCGCAATGAGCGCTTCCGTCTCGGCTTCGGCTTCTTCGGGAAAACCGAATTCAAGACCGCATTTTTCGGCCAATCCGTATATTTCATGCAAAACGCTGCCGCGCTTTGCAATGCCGCGAATGCGGTAAACGCCGCGGCTTCGCCGCTCCAATTCCAAATAATCGCCGGGCGCAATCTGACTCGAAAATGCCGACAGGTTTTCGGCTTGCGACCGGCAAATCTTACCCATCGGGCTTATCAATTCGATGCAATCGCCCGCGCCCGAAACGCGCGCAACTCGCCGCGAATGTTCAAAAACTGCTTCCATCTCAGGCTCCTTTGCGTTCTGCGCGCCATTTTATAACATTGCTGCGCCGGTCCCCGTGCATATGCGCAACAAAAAAAATGTTAACAAAACATTATATCGAAAAGCTAATCGGCGCGCTGCTGCTGCTGCGACGCATCGGCGCACGTCCCGTCGCTCTGCGCGCAAACCTGCCCTTTCTCCGCGCAATCCATGACGAGGGCATAGGCGTTGCCGACGCAAAGCTCCATCCGCGTTCCGTCGCAACGCCGCGTCCCTTCTTCGCAAACGCGGTTCGCGCACAGACCGCTTGACG
>CAVGZQ010000186.1:4248-6495 GCA_963633515.1 Bacteroidaceae bacterium | reverse complement strand
GTCGTATATATCGTATTCGTCGCCGATGCGCATGAGCGTGCCCATGGAACGCGCTTCGCCGGCGGCAGCCTCGGCCAAGTGTTTCATCGAAATCGGCGCATTCTCGCCCGATGCGGCGATGGCAGCTTTGAGGACGGCATTTCGGATATAACCGCCGCTCATTTCAAACGTCCGCGCAAGCCATTTCCAACGGATATCGTCGGAACACGGCGCATGGGGCGGGATCATGCGTTTCCACAATGCGATGCGCGCCGTTTCGTCGGGCATGGGGAAATCGATGACAAAGCGTATGCGTCGGCGGAAAGCTTCGTCGATGCCTTTGGATAAATTCGTGGTGAGAATGGTTATGCCGTTATAAGATTCGAGTTTTTGCAATAAAAAGTTAATTTCCAAGTTTGCATATCGGTCGTTAGACGATTTGACTTCGGTGCGTTTTGCAAAAAGCGAATCGGCTTCGTCGAAAAGTATAATTGCCTGCGCTTTGGCGGCTTCGTCGAAGATGCGGGCGAGGTTTTTTTCGGTTTCGCCGATATACTTGTCGACGATGCGCGAAAGATCGACGCGGTAGAGGACTTTGCCCAATTCATTGGCCAAAGCGCATGCCAAAAGCGTTTTTCCCGTGCCGGGCGGACCGGAAAACAGGACCGACAGCGCATTGCCGTAGGGGGAACGTTGGCGGAAGCCCCAAACGTCGAGGACATTGCGGATATTTTGCGCATATCGGAGGATAGCGTCGACTTGGGCGCGGGCGTCGGCGTTGAGCACAACGCCTTGGAGGGGGATATCGCTGACGGTGATTTCAGCAAGCGACCCCAAATCGTGTCGGAAACTTTTCCGGATTTCTTCGAGGATATGGTGCGACTGCAGAGGTTGGGGGGAAGGGGAGGCTTGGGCGAGCGCATCGAAGGCGTTTTGCGCGACGCTGAAGATGCTTCCGATCGGGAGCGCGTAGTTTTGCGCAAAGATGGCCGCCAACCGTTTGATATCGGATTTCGGGCATTTGTGCTCGAGCGCGCGGCGCCATATTGCCGCAGATTGTTCGGGATCGGGCGCGCCGATCGAAACAGCCGTCGGGTGATTGAAAATATCGTCGAGGAAAAGCTCATGTTCCCGAACGAGCAGGATAATGCTTCCGCAATAACGGGAAATGAGATTTTGAAACCGAGCTTGGCGTCCGATCCAGAGACGGCGCGCGTCGGGGCGTTCATTCAAAGCGTCAAAACGCAAAAGCAAAGCGCAATCCGACAACAGCGCTTGTCTCAATATCGAAGAAAGCCGGATTTCGGCTTGGGCGGGATCGATGTTTTCAAATTCGCGGCAAGCATCGAGCGAAAGGACGGGCATTTTTCGGGCATGAAGGGAGGCATAGACGGCCAGGGTGCGTCGGCCGGCGTGCAGCGGCCCGGCGAGACAGAGGCGGGCGGCGGGCTGCGATAAGACGTATTCGATTTCTTCGAGTTTTGCCGGGTCGGCGATGAGATGGCGTTTGGCGATCGACGATGCATGCAGCGTCATGTCGGGCGAATAATCGCCGGATTTTCCGCGTCCGCAATACGCATCGATAACGGGCTGCTCGACGGCCAAATAGAGATAAACCAGCGGCGTGACATCGCCGAAGTATTCGCTCTGAATTGCGCGGACAAGGCGCATGCGGCGCAAAACGCCGTTTTCGCCCAAACACGCTTCGACGGCGTCCGAGTCTTCGGGCGTGTTGCCCAACAGGCGGCACAAAAAGCTGACGGTGGGCAATTTCATCGTTGGATCGGCCCAGGCGACGGTCATCAGGCGCAACAAATATTCTTTGCGCATAATCAAAACGAGCGTTGCGAATATTTCGAATTCCAAATCGGAGAGCGCAAAATTGCGTTTGAGCGCGGCGATCGGCGCATGGCTCGGTTCGCTGAGCTCGGCGCGGAGCTCGTCGTTTAAAAAATCGATTGTTTTTTGGGCATCGGCCAGCGTCGGGACATGATGCATATCGAGCCACGCCGACGGCGTCGCCGTTTGATCGCCGCAATGCATGTATCGCATGAATTCTTCGCTGCCGACGCCTAATTTGGAATACGAACCATGCGAAGATACTCGGTCGGGATATCGCCGCATATAGGATATGATGCGCCAATAGAGCCGATTTTCGAGATTTTGATGCAAGATGTCTTGTTGTTGGGACGGGGAATAAGAATTGAATATATCTTTGAATTTTTGAATATTTTTCGCTTTTTTTTGCGGCGATGCGGATTTTGGCGC
>CAVGZQ010000186.1:893-4238 GCA_963633515.1 Bacteroidaceae bacterium | reverse complement strand
GCCCGGGGGCGGTTGGGGTCGGAGCGGAGGGGAATGCTTATCGGAATTTGAATCTTTTTTAGCCGCCATCGTCGTTTCCTCATTCAAAGCAGAAAGAAAACCCGGCCGAAGTCCGGGGCGAATGCATTGCCGTTGCCGCAGCCGCCGAGTTTAGAGAGAAAAAGCTTTTTTTTCGAGGGCGGAATCGCGAAATAATCCGAAAACCGAATTATGCCTCTGCCAAAAGGGCGATATCTTCGGGAGAAAACCAACAAAAACCGCCGTCGCCGGCAGGGGACACGCCGCGCAAAAAGACGTAAACCATGCCGCCGAATGCATAATGATCGTTCGGATCGATGCTGCGAAGCCACTTTTTGAAGGCGCTTGCGTAAATCGCAATTTGATCGCAATAGGCTTGCTCGGCATGCGCGCGAAGCGTTGCGCCGGCGTAATCGGGGAGCGAATCGCTTTTCCAGTCGATGATGAACCATGTGCGGTCGAATCGGCAGCAACAGTCTATCGACCCGTTGAACATATCGTTGGGGGTGTAAAAGTTTTTGCCGATGCCTTCGATTTGGTTGCTGTCGGATAAAAATGCCATTTCGGGGATGACCGCGTCGGCGTCGCATAAGGCCAAACCGCCGGGAGGATCGGATGCATCATCGCCCGGGTTCAAAAAATTGCGGTGCCTGCCGGTCAACGCGGTAAGCACAATGCGCTTTGCCTCGTCGATTGCTCCGCGATTGTTGGATAATTTGTATTTTGTTTCGAGTTTTTGGAACAGTCTGCCGATCGCCGAAAGATCGGCCGCAATCTCATCCGCTGCGCCCGACGCGTTTGCCGTCCGGCCGAAGCGTTCAATGCCGCAATCGCCGATTCCGTCCGATCCGGATATCGGGTTTCGATCATAAAAATCGCGAATGCGCCGAACGGCCGAGAAATCGATTTTTTCGAATGCTTCGTGCAAAAATAATCCGGTGTTTGTTCCGCGCGGCAATGCGCTTTCGGGACGGTCGGCATTATGAGGCAAACCGCCGAGAAAATGCATCGCATCGGCGCCGTCTTGTTTTTTTCGCCGTTTGAGCTCGGAATAAGAGTGATTGAAGCGGACGGCATTGATATCCCATTGGGCTTTGACGGCAACATGCGCCGATAACGCGTTGTAATCTTTTATTTTTTGATCGACGTCATCCGTCCGGGATTTGACGGAGACGCCGCGCACGTTATCCGATGAATTTCCGTCGGGCGCAGGCGCAGCGCAACTTGCGGCCGTGTCTTGCGCGGCGGCGGGGGTTGCGTTTTTTTGCAGATCGAGAAGGACAGATATGTATTTCGTTTTTTGCTTGGGATTTAACGCGCAAAATTCGTTCAGAAGATCGCAGCGCACGGTTTTGTCGATTGCCGGGGCGTCCGGCGCATGGGGTTCGTCATATTTGTCAAGCGCATTTTTGAGCTTTTCGCAGAGCTTTGAACTTGCGTTTGCGTATTTCGGAATATGGAGACGGAATTTAGCGCGCGTCAGGGCAACATAAAACAACCGTTCTTGCTCGAGGCGCGTTTCCAGAACGGCAGCCGAATCTTCGCCGGGGTCGGGGTCGATAACGGTTTTCCAACAGCTGCCGTCTTTTTCGTGGCAAACGCCGAGAAGCTTTTTATCGCCGCGCGAGTCGGGACTGTTATCGGGCAAGATAAACACGGCGTCGGCTTCGAGTCCTTTGCATCCGTGTATTGTTTTGAATTGGATTTTCAAATCGCCGCGCACCAATGCGCCGTCGGCATTGTCTTTGCCGTCGTCGTCGGCATTGTCCCAATAGGCATTTTTTGCGTATGCAACGAGATCGTGCCAGTCCATATTTTCGCAAATCGCAACATCGGCGAGTTTATCGATGATGCGCCGCACGGTCCAATAGGGCGATTCGGTTGTTGCGCAGACGTTTAAACGGGCTCTGAAACGCGTTGTGATTAAAATATCTTCAAACAAAGCAGAGAACTTTGTATTATCTTTTGATAATTTTGCCCATTCGCCGAATTTATCGCGCGCTTTGCTGCGAGGCATCGCAATAATATCTTTAACCATGTAGACGGGCAAACCGAAAAACATCGTATTCAATGCGGCTGCCAGATAATTTTTTTTGTCGGGATTTTCGATGGCGCACATGATGCGCAACAAATCGAGCGATTCCTGGGTTCCGAACAATTTTCGCTTATTTTTCGAGTCTTCGAAATCAAAGCCTTTTGCAATGAGCCGGGTTCGGAGATGTTTCAATTCATTGCGTTTAGAACACAACACATAAATGGTTCGAATCGGCCGAAAGACTTTATCGAATCGGTTTTTGAGTTCAAGGAGATTATCGGGATGGGATGATTTAAATTCAAGATAACCGTCTTCTCCGTTATATTCATTTTCTCCGAAGAAGAAATACGTTTGCGGCATGTATTCATTTGCGATGATATCGGCGATTTTTTCAGACCACACTTTCGTCGCTTCGCTTTTATTCGCATCGATGTCGCTGATGACGAGCCCGGGAAGTTCTCTGCCGTTTCGGATATCGATGCAATGCCAATCTCTGTGGCTCGGTTC
The DNA here is from genome assembly GCA_963633515.1 of Bacteroidaceae bacterium. Classification (GTDB taxonomy): domain Bacteria; phylum Myxococcota_A; class Bradymonadia; order UBA4248; family UBA4248; genus UBA4248. The sequence continues at coordinate 1,678 of CAVGZQ010000186.1, read as the reverse complement.
GACGCGTTCGTAATGATTTAATTTTCCGCCGGCGTCGCCGTCGATAAAATTTTTGACTTCGTTTTCGCTCCAAAACAATTCATTGCTTTGGGTGTAGAGACGGTTGACGGCTTCGACGATTTGCGGAACGGAACGGAAGTTCCGGCTGAGCGTGAGTTTGCGGGACGCCTTCGGGTCGTCGGAATTGCCGATTGAAGCATTTAGCGAAGGATTGACGATTTCGTCGACGGCCTGGCGGTAAATGAAGACGTCGCAATTGCGAAATGCGTAAATGGCTTGTTTTGGATCGCCGATTAAGAAGAGCTGATGATCGCCGTCCAAAAAACACGTTTTGAGAATGTTCCATTGCTCGGCGTTTGTATCTTGAAATTCGTCGATGATGGCATATTTCCAACGTTTTTTGACGGCATCGGCAAGCCAATCGCCTTCAGCGCCGTTTTGGAGCGATTGCGTCAGATTCCTCGTAAAGTCGTCATACGTATACATGCGTTTCATCGCTTTGTCTTTTGCAAGGCATTCGCGGTACGGCTCAATCGCATGCGACAAGAGTATTTGTTTTTTGCCGAAAGCGCATAATTTCAGGCATTTCAACAAGCCGACGAAGCGCCGGATCAAATCGCCGTCAGAAAGATTGCCGCCGAAGGCGTTTTCTTGAAGATGCGCGCATTCCGTTTTGTTTAAGTCTTCGATTGCGCGTTTTGCGGCTTCATTTTTCTTTGCCTGCCGCCGCGCCGCCGGCATGCCGGCTTCGCTTTCGGACGGATCGTGAGATTGTTGTTCGCTGC